>JABIRI010000269.1 GCA_018667915.1 Opitutaceae bacterium
GCGCATTTGCAAAAACGGAGGCAGCAGCTGATCGAATCCAATCAAGAGCTTCGCAAGGCGCGGGACGAGGCGATGACAGCATCGGAGGATAAGGCTCAATTTATGGCCAATATCAGCCACGAACTGCGCACGCCGTTAAATGGGGTCATCGGCATGAGTTCACTGCTCGCCGAGGCACCGTTGGCGGAGGAGTCCCGGAAGATGGCCGAAACCATTTTGCGATCTGGCCGCTCACTTTCAAATTTGGTCAACGACGTCCTGGATCTCTCGGAGTTGGAGCGAGGGTCGCTGAAATTGGAGGAGGCTCCTTTCGAGCTAGAAGCGTTGTTGGAGGAAGTGATATCGGGTGTGTTGGCGGATCATCCGATGGTCACGCTTCCGGTAGGGTTTTTGGTCTCCCCGGATGTTTCGCCTTGGGTTAACGGAGACCGCAAGCGATTGCGTCAGGTATTGATCCATCTTGTTTCGAACGCGGTTAAGTTCACCTCAGAGGGCGAAGTGGAGATTCGGGTGGACCTTGCTTCAGATGCCTCAACCCCGGAGCATCTTCGCTTCTCGGTATTGGATACGGGAGTGGGAGTGAGTCTTGAAAAACGGGAGACGATTTTTGAGGCCTTCACGCAGGGTGATGAGTCGGACATTCGTGAGTTTGGCGGCACGGGGTTAGGCCTGCCGATTTGCCAAAAAATCATCGCGGGCATGGGGGGCACGATTGATTTCAAGGCGCGCAAGCCCCTCGGGACGGAGTTCTTTTTCGAGGTGACTCTCGCGCAAGCGGACGCGGCTGGAGATGTCGCGGGTCCCCGGGTAGAACCGACTGAAGGCGAATCGAAAACGCTGCTATTACTTTCTCCGTCAGGGATCGAAATCCGTAGTTTGAAGGCGAGGCTTTCATCCTGGGGGTGGAGTCCGTTGGCATTTCACCGAACTGAAGGCCTGTTGGCACATGTTGAATCTCTGGCGGCGGATGGAAAAGTCCCTCCGCTAATCTGTGATCATTCGGCCGTCAGCTCCTGCAGTTCTGCGGTCTGGGAGAAGCTGATCTCGCGTTGCCCAAGGTGCGCTGTTGCTCGACGAAGAGGCGAACGAGAGACCGTAATTTCGAGTGGTGATCCTGTCGCCGTCCCTAGAGTTCTGGAAAAGCCCATTTCAGCGTCCGATCTCGCATCGGTTCTTCAGGGTTTCAGATCGGAAATCGCAATAGAAGCAATGCCAGCCGAGCAACCTGCTCCCGCGGCCTCCTCAGATTTACCACCGCCAAACGATCCCAATGAGATGCGGGTGTTGGTTGCCGAGGACAACCCCATCAACGCAATGCTGGTGCGATCAATCCTTAGCCGGGTCGGTTTGAAACCCACCATGGCTCAAAATGGTCAACAGGCAGTCGGTGAGTTTTTGAACGGCGATTTCGACCTTGTGCTCATGGATATCAATATGCCAATCATGGATGGCGTGTTGGCGACGCAGAAGATCAGGGAGGTCTGCGCTGAACGGGAAACGCACCCGATCATAATCGCCCTCACGGCTAACGCCAAGCCGGGAGACCGGGAGCGCTACATCGCGTCGGGGATGGATGAATATATCCAGAAGCCCCTGACCAAAGATGAGCTGCTGAAGACGATGTCCGCGTTTTTCCCGACGGTATCGCTGACTACGTCCTAGAGCGTGGGAGAATTAGGAAATTTCGGACAACCGAGCGATCGCGTTATTTCGAGGCGTGCTTGGCTTTCGCCTGTTTGATGGCCGCAGCGTGAAGGTCCGCATCGAAGGCGGGATTCTTGGCTCGCGGGATGTCGGCACCTGTCTCCTTCAGCCAACCTTCGAGCTGTCTGCTCAATCGGTTCGTGATCCCGGGCTGCAGTTTCGTGAGATTGTGGGACTCGCCGATATCCTCGCGCAGATTGTAGAGCTCGTAGGCGTTGTCTTCGTAGAAGTGGTGGAGTTTCCAATCGCCTTGGCGAATGACGGAAACCGGCCGTGAACGGAACAGCACGTCGCGTTGTTCGGCGACAGTTTGGGCGTAGGATTGAAGATAGGCGGGAAAGTGCCAGAAGATCGCCCGTTCCGAGTCAGGTTCGGTGCCCTGGGCGATCGGTAGGATGCTCTCGCCATCGAGAACTTGCCCGGGAAGGGGAGCCCTCATGATTTCGCAAAGCGTAGGGTAGATATCGACGCCGGTTATCAAGGCGTCGGAGGACTGTCCGGCGGCGATGCGGCCCGGCCAACGGATCGCGAGAGGCACACGAATGCCACCCTCGTAGTAAGTGCCTTTGTATCCGTAGAGTGGATGCATATCGGTGGCGGGACCATAACCCCCGTTATCGGAGAAAAAGAGAATTGCAGTGTCGTCGGAGATGCCGAGTTCCTCGAGTTTGGCCATGATCAGGCCGATGCCATCATCGGTGGACTTGATCATGGTCGCCATGGCGACGTTGTGGTGCAGATCGCCCGGGGTCTTGGCTTCGTATTGCGCGACGAGTTCGTGCTTGGCCTGGATAGGAGTGTGCACCGAGAAATGGGTGAGGTAGAGCAGCCACGGTTGGTCGGCGTTTTGCTCGATAAATTTGACGGCTTCATGGCTGAGGCGGTCGGTGAGGTATTCGCCTTCGGGTGCATCCTCGAGTCCGGGGGCGTTGGGGTGCGGCGGATAATATCCTTTAGGCGGGCTGCCACTGTGCGAGCCGCCGATGTTTACATCGAATCCGTAGGGGTGAGGATCGTCACTGAGGTGCCACTTACCGATCGTGCCGGTCGTGTAACCGACTTTTTGGGCAACTTGAGCCCATGTTTGGATCGACGGATCGAGATCCGTCACACCGGGAATGTGCTCAAGTCTGCGGTGTTCGGCTTTACCGCGAGGCGTGGTGCCCACGTTGTAGAGTTTGTGGCGCGGAGTGTATTGTCCGCTGAGCAGACTGGCCCGGGCCGGGGCACAGTTGGCGGAGGCCGAGTAGGCTTGGGTGAATACCATGCCCTCTGCGGCGATCTTATCGATGTGCGGCGTCTCAAAGAAATCAGACCCCATGTAGCTGGTATCCTTCCAGCCAAAGTCATCGAGGAAGATGAAGAGGATATTGGGTTTAGAGCCAGATACCGCAGCGCACGTGAGAACCAAGAAACCGAGCCAAAGGCTCCGTAGGGAAGGGGTAAACATATCGGCATGCTACCCCTTATGTTCGATCCGACTACCAAATTATTCAGCAGACCTCACCAGCCGGCGCTGCGTTTTATGCGGAGGGCTTCGTAGAGGTCGGGGGGGATTTCTTGGAGAAAACGGGAGGGCGTGAGCAGCATGCCGCCGGGGCCGGCGCGGTTCGCGATCTTGGGGTAGCTGAGGTAGAGCTCGTTTTTGGCTCGGGTCACGGCCACGTAAAATAAGCGGCGTTCTTCTTCGACGTCGCCGGACTCGATGGCGCGGCGGCCGGGGAAGAGTCCGTCGGCGCAGCCGATCACGAATACGACGTCGTATTCCAGTCCTTTGGCTTGGTGAATGGTGGTGAGACGAATGGCTTCGGCATCGTCTTCGACGCCGCGGTTGTTGGTCTCTCCGTTGAGGAGCACGATCTGGGCGAGCAGATCCTGCATGTCGGTGAATCGTTGGGCGAACCCCGACATGGCGGTGAGTTCGTCGACGCGGTCCATGTAGTCGGCGTAGGCGCCTTTGAGGTAGTCGCCATACCAACCGTCCATCGCGGTTTCGACCGTGATCTGCGGCGTCTCGTTGCGCATGGCATCCGCCGTTTGCCGGAGCGAGGCGCAGAAGCTGGGCCATTCGTCTTTGGCGCCTTTGGGCACCTTTGACTTCACGTCGTCGGTATCGAGTGCATCGACAAAATCGATCTGCATCAGGCGCGCGTGATCGACGGCAGCGTGGTAGATTTTGTGGGCGCCTTTTTCTCCGATTTTAGGAAGCAGGCAGGCGATGCGTTGCCAGGCGGATTCATCGGAGGGGTTGTAGATGAATTTGATAATAGCAACGAGGTCGCGCACGTGTTGACGCTCGAAGAATTTAACGCCGGAGGTGATGTGATAGGGGATGCCGACGCGGGAGAAGGTGAGTTGCGTTTCGAGTGCGACGAAGTGCGAACGATAGAGCACGGCAATTTCAGAGGGAGATACGCCCTCGTCTTCCACCAGGCAGCGAATCCGTTTCACTAAAAATTCGGCCTGCTCGCGATCGTCCATCGCTTGGACGACATAAGGTTTGGTCGAATTGGCGCGAGCGGCGCGGAGCTCTTTGTCGAAGTGACGGCCAGCGGGTTGTGCCATGAGCACTCCGTTGGCGAGTTCGAGAATCTGGGGGGTCGACCGGTAGTTGGTTTCGATACGATGAATCGTGGTGCCGGGGTGCCGGGTTTCAAATGTCATCAGATTCTCGAAGTCCGCGCCGCGCCATGAATAGATGCATTGGGCGTCATCACCGACGGCCATCACACAATGGTGGGAGGCAAGTCTATCGATGATCTGAGACTGCACCGTGTTGGTGTCCTGATATTCGTCGACCAGAAGATGGCGGAAGCGATGAGCGAAGTAGTCGGCGATCTTATGATCTTCGGTGAGCAGTTTCAGCCACAGTTCCAACAGGTCGTCATAGTCGACGACGTTTTGTTTCCGTTTCGCTTCGGCGTAGGCTTTCGCGAAGGTGGGGAGAGCAACGGCGATATCCCGATATTGCGGGTAGTGTTCATCGACGGTTTTGGAGAGCGAATCTTGAGTGTTACGCGACATCGATAAGACACTGAAGAGCGGCTTTGGTCGGGGATTGGTTTTGTCCTTAAAGAAACTCTTGTCCTCCGCTTCGACGGTGCGCTTCAGCAGCGACTCGGATTCGTCGGCGTCCAGGATGGTGAAATTCTTGGGGAGCTTGAGCGCTTCGGAATCTCCGAACATGCGCAGTGCTTTGTTGCCGAGGCTGTGAAAGGTGCCGCCCCAGAACCGGCGGGAATCTTCGCCGGTGAGGTCATGCACGCGGTGGAGCATTTCCTTGGCCGCCTTGTTGGTGAATGTGAGCAGCATGATCTCCCCGGGAGGAATGCCCTGGTGGAGTAGCCAAGCGACCCGATACGTGAGCGTGCGGGTCTTACCGGAACCCGCACCGGCCAATACCAACATGGGGCCGGGAGGAGCGGTAACGGCGGCGTATTGCTCGTCGTTGAGGGCCTCACGGAAGTCGATCGGAGGGTAGCCGGTCAGGGGCGGAGTGTCGTCGTCGCGATCGAGAATGAAATCCATGAAAAGTCGAAGTTCGCGTTTTCGGGGCGCGAGGAAAAGCCGAATCGAACTCAGTTGGCTGCGGGGAGTTCTTTTTGCAGGGCGTCCACCGCATCGAGGACACCGGCGAATCTCTGGCCGAACGGAGTCAGCGAATACTCGACCCGAGGGGGTAATTCAGCGAATTCCTCGCGCTGAAACACGCCGAAGCGCACGAATTTGCGGAGGCGTTCGTTGAGGACCTTGGTGGTGAGGCCAGGCACGGCTCGTTCCATCGCTCCGGGGCGATTCGTGCCTTCACGAACGAGGCGAAATACGGTGAGAGACCACTTACATTTGATGACGTTCTCGACCATGTTGGCGGCCGTAAGGGAGTTGGGGGAAGATTTTAAAGTGCTCATAGTGAGTAAATAGGACCGTTTGGAAAGTGGGTGACCGGATTGTGCCCGGTTGTGGAATCGAAGAGGAGTTGGCATAGTCACCCTGTCGAAAGCGACGAAACCAACCACAACTCATCCACAAATCAGAAAGTCATAACATGAAAGAAAAAGCCACCTTCTACCACGCGGGATGCCCCGTCTGTATTGATGCTCAAAACGCGGTCGAATCTTTGGTCGATCGTGCCCGTTTCGACCTCGAAATCGTTCATCTGGGCGAGTCTCCCGACCGACTCGCCGGTGCAGAGGCAGACGGCCTCAAATCGGTCCCCGCCTTGGCGACCGCCGGTCGGATGATTCATCTGAATCACGGCGCTGACGTATCCGCCCCGAAGGCCTAGTTTAGCCTACGAGCCGATGACCGACATACTTCCGACTGTCATATGTAAAATGACAGTCGGAATATTATGGGTGGAAAGGGGACGGGTTGATTTGGTGGCGGGGTTGTGATGCGCTTGTGGCTTATGGAGGCGAAGAAAATGTCGGCCAAGGAGCTCAAGCAGGCTTATCCGGATGAGCCGTGGCATTGGCGATCGGAGTGGCATTCCGGGTTGATCAAGTCCTCGGGGAAGTCAGAGGCGCTCATTCTGGCGTTAATGGGAGCGGTCTTTTTTGGGCTGAGTTTGCCGGCGCTGTTGGCGCTCCCGCGGGAGCTGGCACGAGGAAACTACGCGTTATTGGCGGTGCTGTTGTTTACGCTCATAGGACTGGCGCTGATGTTCTTTGCGGCGAAGGCCTTTGGCGAGGTGCTGCGCTATGGGACGCTGACGTTGAAGTTGGAATCATTACCCGGTTCTTGGGGCGGCTGGGTTGGCGGTTTGGTTACGATTCCAAAGGGGGGGCGTGTGGTGGGGCCGCTCAAGCTGGAGTTGGTTTGCATCCACAAAAAGGTAACGGGTGGCGGCAAAAATCGGCGAGTATCGGAAGTGGTTATTTGGGAGACCAAGGAGACGCGCCCGGCAGCTACGCTGCAGGGCAGGGGGCCGCTGACAGAAATTCCGGTCAAGTTTCACATTCCGCGAGGGAGCGGGAAACCGACCGATGAACGGGAGGAGCGAAATCAGACGTGGTGGCGAGTGAAGCTGGAATTGCCGGTGCAGCGGCAGTCAAAGCCTCTGGCCGCAAAATTTGACATTCCGGTTTTCGATATTGGCGAAGACGTAGAGGCCATAACACCGCCACCGTCGATGGAGGAGCAGGCCGAGCAACTGGAGGCGGCGATGCTGGAGGCGGGGGTCGAGGTATCCCAAGGCGCGGATGGGATTGTCTGGGATTTTTTCCAGCCGAAGGCAAAAGTAGGTGGGTTAATCTTGAGTTTGTTCGCGGTGGTCTTCGGAACGATCGGTTGGTTTTTACCGGTGCTATTCATGAAGGTGATTTTCATGGGATTCGCATTTTTGATGGCGGCGATTTTACCGGGACTGATTTGGCGGCGCAGCGAACTGCGATTGAACCCGCGTGAGGTTGTCGTGCGCAAACGTGGTTGGCGGGGATGGCGCGAGTGGCGATTCGCCGCGCACGAAATCGCCAACCTGACGCTGGAGGAATCCATGCGTTCGGGAAATGATCGCTATTTGCGGCTGACCGCGGTGGGTGTCCGCGGAGTCGATCCGGAAATTCCGCATACGGCGGAGCACTTTAAAGCGCGCAAAGCCCGATACCGCTGGAAGCGAGAAATCAAGCGCTCGGGTAAAGCCAGTGATGCAACGAAGACGGCTCTTTTGGAGACGCCGTGTTTCGAACTCGAGGTGGCGGGTTATCTGCGCGGAACCATGGCCGCCGAACGGGTGCGCGACAATCTGCTCGCGACCTTGAAGCGCATGACGGCTTAAAGTAGAACGAGGTCGTTGCGGTGTACGACTTCAAGGCGCCGGCGCTGCGGGAACAGTTTTTTGATTTCGACGGTATTTAGGCCGGCGATTCGGGAAATATCTTCCGAGCGGTAGGTTGATTTTCCACGGGCAATCACTGCGCCCGTGGGGCCGCAAATATCGATGATATCCCCTTTGGCGAATTCGCCGCTCGCCTCCGTTACTCCCACCGCCAGCAGGCTGGCACCTTCGGTGATGAGGGCGGGCACGGCTTGGGCGTTGATGGTCACGTTGCCGGTGGGGCGTTGGAAATAGGCGAGCCATTGTTTGCGGGCGTCCAGCGGAAGTCCACTGGGCACAAAAAAGGTGCCGGGGTTGCGACCGGAGAAGATGCGGGGAATTACATTTTCCTCTGCGCCGTTGGCGATGAAGACGCCACAACCGGCTTTGGTGGCGATCCGTGCAGCGGAGATTTTGGATATCATACCTCCGACGGCCGTGGCCGATGTCGTGCCCCCGGCCATGGCTTCGATTTCGGCGGTGATACGCGGAACCACGGGGACAATTTCCCCGGTGCCCGCCATATCAATCAAGCCTGGAGCGGTGGACAGAATGAGGAGGTAGTCCGCATGGAGCAGACTGGCGAGCATGGCTGAAAGGGTGTCGTTGTCGCCGAATTCAATTTCAGCGGCGCTGACGGTGTCGTTCTCATTGACGATTGGAATCGTGCCGTAGCCGATCAGGGCTTCGAGGCTGGCTTTGACAGCGAGGTGGCGGGCTCGAGAGCGGACGTCCTCGTGGGTCAACAACACCTGGGCAACCGTGGCGCGGTGGGGTTCGAAACCGTTTTGCCATGTTTGCATGAGCAAGCTTTGGCCGATGCCGGCACAGGCTTGTTTTTGGGCGAGTAGAGAAGGGCGGTCTTTGAGATTGAGGCGACCCATGCCGAGACCGACCGCGCCGGATGAGACCACAATGACTTCAGTTCCACTGTCGCGCAGTGCGGCGATTTGAGCGCACACCGCTGAGATGCGCGCAGTGTCAAGTTGACCAATGCCGGAGGTGAGCACTCCGGTGCCCAGCTTGATGATCACCCGTTTGGGCGGGCGCACGGATAAACTGGCGGAGGTGTCGGGCACGGGTAGAGGAGGTCAGTTGACCTCCAACAGCTCTTTTTCTTTATGAGCCAGATGTTCGGTGATCGAGGTAATCGCCTTGTCGGTGACGTTCTGAATCTCTTTTTCTAAGCGTTTGGTTTCGTCCTCGGGCAGACCTGCTTTTTTCAATTGATCGAGCCCATCATGGCGAGCTTTACGCACGCCCACTTTACCCTCTTCGGAGTGTTTGTGAGCGACCTTGACGAATTCTTCGCGGCGCTCGCGACTCATTTCGGGCAACGGCACGCGCACGATGCCACCATCGATATTGGGATTGAGACCTATGTTGGCGACCTGAATACCCTTAGCGACGGCTTGCAGCACGCCCTTGTCCCAGGGTTGGATTGCGATCATACGGGAATCCGGGGTGCTGATGGCGGCACAATCTTTGATGCGCATGGAGGATCCGTAGGCTTCGACCTGAATGTTTTCCACCATGGCGGGGGTGGCCTTGCCGGTGTGAATGTTGTCGAACTCATGGAGCGTGTGTTCGACAGCTTTTTGCATCTTGGCTTCGGTGGAGGAGATGATCGGGTGGGACATGGCGCGAGGTGAAGGAGTTGGGAGGGGGTTAAACGGAAGGAGGGAAAGACAAATCAACCATGGACGAGCGTGCCGATCTTTTCGCCCATGACGGCGGAGCGGATGGAATGCGGGTCACTGAGGTCGAACACCAAAATAGGGAGATTGTTGTCGAGACAGAGGGAAAAAGCCGCGGCGTCCATCACGCTCAAGCGTTGGCGGAGCGCATCAATGAAGGTGATTTCTTCATAACGCACGGCATCGTCGTGCTTTGCGGGGTCTTTATCGTAAATACCGTCAACCTTGGTGGCCTTGAAGATTATTTCGGCGCCGATTTCGTTAGCGCGGAGAGCGGCCGAGGTATCCGTGGAGAAGTATGGGTTACCGGTTCCAGCGACAAAAATTACCACCCGGTTCTTTTCCAAATGACGCACGGCGCGGCGAAGAATGAAGGGTTCCGCCACCTGATTCATCGGGATAGCGGTCTGCACGCGCGTATCGACGCCCATCTTTTCCAGGCAATCCATGATCGCCAGGCCGTTGATAACGGTAGCGAGCATCCCCATATAATCACCGGTGGTGCGATCAACTCCCCGGCTGGCACCTTGGAGTCCTCGGAAAATATTCCCGCCGCCGATAACGACACAGACCTCTACGCCGAGATCGTGGATCTCTTTGACCTGACCACAAATCCGACTGAGCACGCTCGGATCGATGGGGTCTTTACCGTCACCACGGAGGACTTCGCCGCTCAATTTGAGCACGATGCGTTTAAAGCGGGGGGCGGAGTCAGCCGACACGGATTCACTCATGATTGGCGAGTGAAGTCGGGCGAATTTGCCGCGTCAATGCGAGAGAACGAATCACCCGGGATCCAACCGGGGATGCATGGGCTCGCCCAGAGGGGGGCTCACCCCTGCGTTCCGCCATTCTTAAAATGGCTGCCCGACATGGGTTGGGTCTGCCGGTGGCAGAATCCTACGGATCGACCTATCCGGTCGCCCCCTCTCCGCTGCGCTTCGTCGAACCGAGGTTCTCACCCCTGCGTTCCGCCATTCTTAAAATGGCTGCCCGACATGGGTTCGAACCATGACTGGGTGAGTCAAAGTCACCAGTGCTACCATTACACCATCGGGCAAGAGCAGGGCAGCGTGAAAGGATTGCTCGGCTCGTCAAGCGCGAGATGACAACATTTATGGGCATAGAATATAATGTTCAGGCGGAAACATTCTTGAGCCGACGCACCTGTTGGTTGAAACCAAGGCGATGTTGTCCCCCAAACTCTCCTATTCTGGCTCCCGGCGGGGACGATTTTTTAGGGTTGTTTGGGGCCTTTTGATCGTGGGTATAGCGGGTGCCTAGTCCCCTGAGGATGGGGTCAATCCCGTTACACTCACCCGATTGGACCAATTTTGGTCCCTTACGTCGCAAGATCGGGAGATTGCCCACCCGATTGATTTCGATCTGGAGGTGTTATTTTATGACCCGGAATGGCAGGTGCTTCACGTCCGTGATGATTCGATTGTTGAATTCATTGCTCCCACCAAAGAATTGCGCATCCGGGCGGGGGATCGGGTCAAAGTTCGCGGGGTCACCAACCCGATGCCCTACACCTTCTCGATCGGTGAAGCTTCCTGGGATGTGGTGGAGAATTTACACTTGGAGGGAGCGATAATAGATCCGGGCTCGATCGACCGTAGTGAGTGGATTGACCGATTGGTCACAGTGGAGGGGCTGGTTGAAAGTCAGGAGTTGTTGGATGCGAAGCACCTGGAACTCCGGTTGATTTCGGGTGGTCATCAGGTGGCCGTCTGGGTGATGTTGTCCGCGGACGAAGCGGTGCCTCAGTTCTTGGGAAATATCGTCGAGCTTACGGGCGTTTACGCACCGAAGTTTGAAAGTAACGGTGAGGTGAAGCGTATCGAGATTTTCTGCTCGGGCTCAGATCGAGTTCGAGAAATTGCCGCACTCCAGAGCTTCGATAAGTTTAAAATTCCCGCTACGCGCATTGATCAAATTCGTAGTGGCTTGGAAGGGGGCGATTTGGTTCTGGTCGAAGGTAGCAGAGTGGGTGCGATGGAGCATGGGATGTTTTGGCTGCGTGATCCCACCGGTCAGATCAGAATTCTGAGTGGTCAGCGGCATGCGCCGGACGCCGACGCTCAAATTCAAGTGATCGGTCGACCTGAGGTGGCTGGGATCGAACGAACACTGACCCAAGCGATTTGGCGGAGAACGCAAAACCTGACTGACGACCAGCTGGAAAGTGGAAGAGGCGTCTTATTACACCGTTTGGCTGACTCCGTGATGGAGCTTTCGCTGGCTCAGGCATCCCAAGGGCATCCGGTCGAAATTACCGGCGTGGTGACGTGGTCTCAACCCAATGGCACCAGGATGTTTTTACAGGATAGCTCGGGTGGCGTAGGGGTGGAGTGGCCTCTGGACCTAGGAGAGGTGCCTTCGGCTGGCCAACTTATTCACCTACAAGGGACAACTCAAGTGGGGCAGTTTGCTCCCACGATTCGAGCAACCTCGTTCGAAGATCAGGGGAGTATATTCTTTCCTCGTCCTGAAGCCATCAGCTGGGAGCAAGCGATGATGGGGCTAGCTGAAGCGCAGTGGGTGAAGGTGACGGGGTTCGTTTATGCGGCTCAACGCGAAGGGGGATCGGCCCGACTGAACATCTCGACCGCTGCAGGTGAAATGGTTGCGCGCATCGCATCGGATGCGGAAGTCTCTAAGTTTTTAGGCTCCGTCGTAGCAATATCGGGTGTTTGTGTCGTGGATGCGGATATCGACCGTAGATTGAGCAATGTTGAGTTATGGGTTCCGGTTCTCGATAATATCGAGGTTCTGGATTCGGGTGACTTCGATCAATTCGCGATGACTCCTACTCCACTGGAACAGCTGGATCGATTTGATTCAAATCGATCGTTTAACGAGCGGCTTCGCACTCAAGGCACGGTCCTGCATTGGGATTCCCAGGGCCGGATTTACATCAGTGACGGAGGCAAGGGGATTCGGGTGCATTCGCGACAATCTCAACACCTGCGTAGAGGAGATAACGTGATCGTAATCGGGTTCCAGGGCCGGGATGCCAATCGGCCTATTTTTTTACGCGAGGCGGTTTATCAGGTAATTGGTTCTACAGCGGTGGAGCCGTCACCGCGGATTGCAGAAGGGGAAGATCTTTCCCAAGTGATCGACGGTTCTTTCATTCAAATCGATGGAATCTTGATCGAGCTGCTGGATTCTGGGCTAGAAACCCGCCTTTCGTTGAGAAACGGCACCGAAGTTTTTGAAGTAGATGTGCCGCAGGATGCGGTGGATTGGTCTACAGGAGCACCGATAGTAGGAAGTGTCTTGCGGATTTGCGGGGTGAGCTTGGTTGATTTGGACGAGCGTGGCAGTCGCACGGGAATCAGAGTATTGGCCAGTTCCACCGACGATATTAAATTATTGTCCGCCCCGAGTTGGTGGTCTCCCGAGCGGGTAACGTTGGTGGTTTCGTTGTTGGTGGGACTCGTCCTGCTGACTCTTTTTTGGGTCCGTCTGTTGAAGCGTCGCGTTTGGATGCAGTCCATCAAGATCGAGCAGCAGATGCAGCGTGCTTCCGAATTGGAGGCCGATTTACAACGGACATCCCGGATGGAATCGATGGGATCTTTAGCCGAAGGCATTGCCCGGGATTTTGATGATTTGTTGGACCGCATTAAATCCCAGACGGCTCAAGTAATGGAGAATGAGCGTCTGACACTCGAAGGGCGTAAAAGGTTGGATCAGGCGCGGGCGGCTTTGCTGCGCGCGAAAGATCTCACCCATCGGTTAGCGTCGCTTTCACTCGCTCGAAAGCCCGAATTGGAAATGCTCGATATGGCGATGTTCCTCCGTCGTGAAGTGGATGCGTTTGAAGCAGGTCCTTCGGTCAAAATTGTATGGCAAGTCGAAGAGTCGATTCCGGAGATTCCCGCTGACCGCAGTCAAATGCGCGAAGTAATCTACAACCTACTCATGAATGCGGTGCAGGCCATGCCTCCAGGTGGAACCATCAAGATTGTGCTCAATTCCGAACAGATCTCGTCGGAGGATAAAGAATCGATGTTGCCCTCAGGCGCATATTTACGACTGATCGTGCGCGATAGTGGAGAAGGTATTCCTGCCTCAAATATTGAACGCGTATTTGATCCCTATTTTTCAACCCGACCGGGCGCGAAGGGACTGGGGCTTTCGGTGGTCTACGCGATTGTGCGACAGCATAGTGGTCGGGTGATCATCGAATCATCCCCTATGGCCGGCACCGAGGTCTCAATTTGGTTTCGGGTTAAGACCGATGATTGGTCCAACGGTCCCTTCGAAGTTGCATCAGTCTGAGATTACAAACGGTGCAAAATAGCCGTTTTGAGAGGGCGGGAATCTACCGATCAGCCGCACGCCCTCGTCCAATGGCTCCTCCTCCTGCACGTGCCCGACTTGCCGGAGTCGGGCAATCACATCGTAGCGATCGTGAGGCACCAGTAGTTCGGCACTGCCGAAACGATCGCGGATCAGATCATTGCAATGGGCCGCAAGTTGATCGATATTCTCGCCCGTCTGAGCAGAGATGAATAGCGCATCAGGCACCAGGCGACGGGCGTGGGAAATTTGATCCTTGGTCGCAGAATCAACTTTGTTGAAAACGGTGAGTCTCGGTCGGTCGTCGGCGCTGAGTTCCCGTAGCACATCGAGCGTAGTCTTCATGTGGTCTTCGACTGCCGGAGCCGTGACGTCCAAAACCTGAATGATGAAATCGGCGACGACGGCCTCTTCGAGGGTGGCCTTGAATGCCTCAACCAAGCCATGCGGCAGACGCCGCACAAATCCCACGGTGTCGGTAAGCAGGAGTTTTTGATTTCCCGGTAAAATGAGTTGGCGGGTGGTGGGATCGAGCGTGGCGAAGAGTTTGTCTTCCGCGAGCACGTTGGCACCCGTCATGGCGTTGAGGAGGGAGGATTTCCCGGCGTTGGTGTAGCCCACAATTGCCGAGGTCGGCACAGGCACCCGGCGCCGTTTTTGCCGCTGCACGCCGCGATGTTGGCGCACCTCTTTGAGTTCGCGTTTCAGGCGGGTGATCCGTTTTCCGACCAGACGACGGTCCTGTTCCAGCTGGGTTTCACCTTCACCGCCCAAATTTCCTTTACCACGCTGGCGTGAGAGGTGGGTCCAGGCGCGCGTCAGACGGGGAAGGGAGTATTCCATCCGGGCGAGCGCGACTTGCAGAACGGCTTCTCGGGTGTGGGCGCGGTCGGCGAAGACATCCAAAATGACCTCCTGTCGATCGATTACGGTGATTTTCGAATCGTGCTCCCAATTGCGTTGTTGAGCGGGGGTGAGGCCTTCGTCGAATACGATGACATCACACTCCAAAAGCCGGGCTTCGCCGACAATTTCGTCGGCCTTCCCCTTGCCGACGAGCGTTGCGGGGGTGGGTTTACGTAGATTGACCAAGGTCGATCCGACGACGGAAATGCCGAGATTTTCGACCAACTCTTTGAGTTCGATCAGCAGCTCTTCCGCCTCGCCGATCATCATATCGGGATTCTGAATTCCGACCAGAAATGCCCGCTCAACGCGGAGGGGATCTATTTTTTCAGGAGTGTTGTCGAGGAAGTCAGCCATGTAGTCTTTTCACAGAAAACGGCCAGACCTACGGGTTCGTCCAGCACGATACAACTTAAACTGCGTTTGGTGACTCAGACGTGGTCCAAGCGGGTAATACGTGGCTTGGGCGCAGACTCCTTACCCTTGGCCATATGGGCGATCAACCGATCGTTGAACTCTTTGGCGGGGTCATGTCCGGTGAGCTTCAACGCTTGGACCAAAGCGGCGACTTCCACGAGTCGCGCGATATCGCGACCGGGACGGGCGTAGAGCTCCACGTGCGGCACTTTGATGTCGAGTATTTCGTAGAAGTTCTCCTCCAACCCGGTGCGGTCTTCTTCTACCTCGGGAGTCCATTCGTGCAGCGAAACCACTAAATCGATCCGTTTGTCGACGCGGACATTTTTGATCCCGAACATCTCCGCGATATTGATGATGCCGATACCGCGGCATTCCATATAGCCGCGGTTGAGAGGTGAACTGGTGGCAATTAACTCCCGTTCATCCACCAGACTTATTTGGGTGAGGTCATCGGCCACGAGCGAATAACCGCGTTCGATCAGGGCCAAGGCGCATTCACTTTTGCCCACGCCACTGTCTCCCCGCAGCATGACGCCGATACCTTGAATATCCAAGGTGGTGGCGTGCTCGGAGGTGGAGGGAGCAAATTCATTGTCGACCGCCAGCGTCGCGAGATTGAGCACGTGCTTGGTGATCATCGGGGTCCGCAGCAGAGGCAGGTGCGTTTCTTTGCAGACTTTCAACATAGCCCGGGTCGGCACGTAGTTACGGGTGACGATGAAGCACGGCACCTGTCGTTTAGCCATCTGCCGAAAAACCTCTTCCTGTCGTTCCGAAGTGAGCGAACGGAGGTAAGTCATCTCAGCGGCCCCCAAAACCTGGATACGTTTGTTGGCGAAATACTTGAAGAACCCAGTCAACGCCAGAGCCGGGCGGTTGATCGTGCCCTCTTTGATCAGACGGTGCATCCCGTCTTTGCCATTGATGGGCTCGAGCTTCAGCTGATCTTTGTAGCAAGTGAAGAAATGGTCGACGGTGATGCCGTTGATGGGTTGGTGCATGGCAGTGGAATTGAAAGGGGGAGGGATAGGGAGAGGTATTATTTGAACCGCAAATTTGCCCTGAACGTGATTAATAAATATAAATAACTGGCAGTCGTTTTCCAATCTATCAATTTTGCAGAGACTCCCAAATCTAATCTTCCAGTGATTTTTTCGATTAAAAACCTATTTCCAGCACGATCAATCGGATGGGTCGCCATGTTACTTCTCGTGGTGGCGGTGAATCAGAGTGGGGCCCAAAACCCGCTGCGCGTTCCGCCGGTGCTGACGGGGCCGGTATTCGACCTGAACATGCAGCGATCCGAAATTGACTTCGGTTTCCGGGGCCCCACCCCCACGGCGGGCTACAATGGTGATATCCTGGGCCCTACTTTGATCATGAATCGCGGCGATGATGTGCAGATGAACGTTACAAATGGCCTCGGCGAAATCACCACAACGCATTGGCATGGCATGCATGTTTCGGGCGAGGATGACGGTGGACCTCATACCAAAATCAACCCCGGAGAGACCTGGTCCCCAGCGTTTACCGTGATGGATGGCGGCGCAACCATGTGGTATCATCCCCATCTCCATATGGTGACGAATAAACACGTTACCTTGGGTTTGGCAGGAATGATTCTGGTGCGCGATGAAATCGAGACGTCGGCCAATCTTCCGCGGACTTATGGGGTCGATGAGTTCCCGATCTTTTTGATGGATCGACTCGTGGGGTTTGAAGGGCAACTTATCGTCGGAGGACTCGGTGATACCATCATGACCAATGCGACGGTGGACGCCTATCTCGAGGTGCCGGCGCAAATGGTGAGATTTCGCGTAGTCAATTCTTCGGCGGAGAGGGGTTACAATTTTGGTCTCTCGGGAGGGCGTTCGTTTCAGTTGATTGGCACGGACGGCGGGTTACTCGAACGGCCACTTACCAAGGATCGCATGTTATTGTTGCCGGGCGAGAGGATCGACGTCGTGGCAAATTTCGGAGGTGCGCAAGGAAGCACCGTCGATCTGATGGCCTATAACTCAGAACTCATCGGAAATGACATTCCCGGTTCGGCGAATGGCCCGGGCGGAGGCAACTCCCTTGATGGTCTTGATCTCAAACTGGTGGAACTTCGGATCGGGGCACCCACGGCTGATGCGATTACAGCGTTGCCGACAGAGTTACAACCAATTGCCCGCCTGACGGAAGCTCAGGCCACGCGCACGCGCACGGTCCGGATGACGGGATCTCCGCCATCGCCATTTTTTCTGGATGACGAGGCCTTCGATCACGACGTGATCAACCATACCATCGATCTCAACGCCGTGGAGATTTGGGAGATCGTGAACGATACGAACTATGCCCACCCGTTTCATATCCATGCCGTTCAGTTCTTCATTCTCGACATCGACGGTGAGCCACCGCCGCCCGAGTTTTCCGGCAAAAAAGATACCATTATTGTGCGGCGTGGATCGACGGTTCGATTTATTGCGGTCTTTGATGATCACGCCAATTCGCACGTCCCCTACATGTATCATTGCCATGTGTTGACGCATGAAGATGAGGGCATGATGGGGCAGTTTATCGTGCAGGGAAATCAACGTTCGCCGCTATCTTTTGCCGGGCCTGCTCGGGTGGTGAATCTCTCCACCCGAGCCCAGGTGGGAGGCACTGCCGGTTCGCCCGTCGCGGGATTTGTGATTGCGGGAGAAGGCGCCAAAAAAATGACAGTAAGAGCGGTCGGGCCAACCCTACGTTCATTTGGAGTGGCTACGGGTTTGGCCGATCCGGATCTTTTTCTCACCCAACGAAATCTGCGCATCGCGGCGAATGACCGCTGGCCTCAGGATCACGACGACCTGTTCGCCTCGATGGGCGCCTTTGCGCTGGATCCGTTGAGTGAGGATGCCGCCTTGGTTGGATCTCTGGGCGCCGGGATCTATACGACGCCGGTAGGAGACGGAGGTGAAACGGGGGTGGTCCTCCTAGAGATTTATGACTCCGACGGGTTTTCGAACGGCCCGAAATTAACCAACGCCAGCACATTGGCGCAGGCGGGATCGGGCGATGCCACCTTGATCTCGGGTGTGGTGGTGGGTGGGCAAGGATCCGTGAAACTGTTGATTCGCGCAATCGGTCCTACACTGGGTTCGGACTACGGTGTGGTCGGTGCCTTGTCGGATACCCTGATCAAAATCGTGCAGAACGATAACGTCATCGCGACCAATGATGATTGGGGGACTGCGACCAATGTTTTGGAAATTGAACAAGCAGCTTCTGTCGTCGGCGCATTTGGAATTTCTCGGACCAGCAAGGATGCGGCGGTCTTGATTGAATTGCCAGCCGGTCCCTATTCCATCGTTTCGGAAGCACCGCCGGGGGAGTCGGGTAAAGTGCTCATGGAAATTTATCAGGTTCCCTGAGCCCGCGATCGGTCTGCGGACTACATATTGAAGTCTTTGCCCAGATAAATTTCGCGGGCCTGCTCGTCGTTGATGAGGAAGTCGCCGGGGCCGCTGGTGAGAACGCGTCCCTGGTGGATCAGGTAGGCGCGATCTACGATCCGCAGCGTTTCGCGCACGTTGTGATCGGTAATGATGATGCCGATGCCTTTTTTCTTCAGATCGAGCACGATGCGCTGCACCTCCGAAACCGAAATGGGGTCAATCGCGGCGAAGGGTTCGTCGAGTAATAGAAATTTCGGGTTCGTTACGAGAGCCCGAGCGATCTCCAAACGCCGGCGTTCGCCGCCGGATAAGGTGAACGCCTTTTGGTTGGCGACATGAGTGAGGTTGAGCTCCTGCAGGTGAGCGGCGACGATGTCGGATCGCTCGCGTTTGGGCACGGTCAAGGTTTCGACGATAGCGAGGAGGTTTTCAGCGACTGTGAGTTTACGGAATGTGGAGGGCTCCTGGGGCAGATAGCCCAATCCGAGTCGGGCCCGTTCATGCATCTTCAAGTTGGTCGCATTGTGACCATCGATGAAGACCTCGCCTTTGGTGGCCGCGACGAGTCCCACGATCATGTAGAAGGTGGTGGTCTTACCGGCGCCGTTGGGCCCGAGCAGGCCGACGATTTCACCGGCGTTGACCTCGAGATCTACCCCGTTGACCACCGACTTCTGGCCGAAGGTCTTAACGAGACCCTGAGTAGTAATGCGGGATGGCGTGGATTCGGGCACGGGAATTGGGGATTTGAATTAAGGCGTGGGCGTGGATTCGTCGAGGGCATCTTCGACACCCGGACCCAAATCACTGATAGGTGGACCGGTGATGACCGCATCCACTACATGGAGGCGTCGTTCACCTCGCAAAAGGGTGATACTGCTGCCTGCTTGCGTGAAGCCTGCGGAATGATCAGTTACCACGGGATCAATGGTGAGCACGACCTTTTCTTCCAACGGAAGCACTTCGGCACGACCACAAGTCGCTTCCCGGTCACCTTGCACCAGCTTCACGTTGCCGGTGGCGATGAGAGACTTGAAACCTTTGAATTCACCGATAGTCGCTTCGCGATCGCCGAGGCGCGCAGCCACGATTTCCAGTCGATCACAGGCGATCTTCATGTTGGTTCCCTCCAAGACCACGTTTCCGACGCAAATCACGATCGACTCCGTGGTCGTGCTACGCATGTCCAAATAGTCCGCTTTGAGCACAGTGTTTACTTCGGGAACAGCGAGCGGATTGACGATCTGTGCGATCGTCGCGGGAGCGAGCAGCGTCGCAGTGATAAAAACGAGGTGACGAATCATTTGAGGAGTCCTTGGAGAGGGGTTTTAAATACAACGCGCGCCTGGCGACGGATTTGGATCCGTTGTTCCTGATGGTCATAGCTCCAGTCGTAGCCTTCCAACTCGATGTCCGGTCGCACAACTTTCACGGCATCGGGTCCGCTGACCAGTTCCGGTTCGGGTTCTAGAATGGCGATGGGGGCTTCGAGACTGGTTTCGACGGTGCGATCGGCGAGGCCGCTGTAGAGAATGAGTTCCATGCCGGTCAGTCGAACTCTTGCGGTGTCGGAAAGGTCGGCGGTGGCGCCGACGACCCGAACCCGCGGATAACCTTCGTCGCTAAAAAATGAAACGGCGTAGTCCCTTACCGGCGCACTCGTGCTGACCCGACTGTCCTGGGCGCTGACCGTCAGGATCGAGGTGGCGAGGATCAGAGCACGAATTTGCGAACGCGTGGTCACGGGTGGGTATCGTTGGAGCGGTGAAGGAGAATCTTGTCGCAAACCTCACGAATGGCGCCGTGACCCGCGCGTCGTTGGGTCATGCAGTCGGCCGCGTCGATTGCGGAATCGATGGCATCGGGAACGGTCACGCCGATGCCGGCCCAGCGCAGCGCTCCCGCGTCGATATCGTCATCGCCGACATAGGCGCATTCCTCGGCGGTGAACCCGAGAGCGGCAGCGAGTTCGCTCAAAGCGGTTTCTTTGTCGGCAACAGCCATCATGGCCTCCAGGCGGCGCAAATAACGATCCGTGCGCCAGTCCTTGGCCATTTCGAC
>JABIRI010000270.1 GCA_018667915.1 Opitutaceae bacterium
CCCGCGCCAATGCGTCGGAGCACCGGTATTACGATCGAATAAGTAAACGGACTTGGTGCCCAAGGGATTTGCTGGTGATGAACTCGCATCAATCACTTCGAATCCATTGGTCGAAGTATTTGTGCTGGGTGAAAAAGAAAATTCACCCACCGGTTTCGAACCGACAGTGTCACTTTCAAACGTGTTGGAATAATAGGTCTGCGCTGAAGCCCACAGCGGGACAAACAACAGGACGGTTTTTAGAATACGCACAGGTTTCATGGGGAGCATGTATTAATAATTATTAACACAAACCCTATTCAAGCCTTAACCATCTAGAAAAGAAGGAAGAATTTTACCGAATCTATCGCCCGGTGAAGGCACGGACCAACAAACGCTCGAGTTCTTTCGTGCCTATATTGGCAAGTGAACCATCCAATGTAAAATCGGTTACCAACGGGAGGTAGCCCAGCGCATCAGCCTGTGAATTCAACAAACCCAATCTCGTGAGGGCTACCCCGATTTCATCCCGGGCTGATAAATCCATTCTCAAGGCCAAGGGCTGCAGCCAAAACGCGAGCCCTTCCCGGTAGTTGATCCGGCCATCTCCCACGAGTCGCAGGGCCGGTGAGATCAAAGACAATTCGCTGATGATCACATTGCCCGATTGGGCGCGTTCAAGATTGAGATTCAGTTGGTCAAATGCTACGAGCGAGAGCCGTTGAGCCACTTCAGTCGCGGACTGGACGAGTTGTGCCTGCTGAGTGAGTTTTTCATTGCCGGTGACCGTCCCAAACAATGCGCCCAAGGCCGCCACCGTTTGACCTGTCTTCACGTAGTTTTCAACATCGACTCCCAGCGCCCGAAGCACTCCGCCCGTGCTAGATACCTGTGCTTTGATTTGGCCTCCGGATGCGAGATCGGCCAAGTCGGAAACCTGGGCATTCCAATTTGCGTTGAGATTAACATTTCCCTCTAACACGGGAACAGAACCCGGTTCAAACCAAAGCAACCAGGGTTCGACCGCGACGTCGCTTGCAGACACCGTAGCAGAAGCCAAGTAGGGCTGGGAATCAGTGGCGTCGTAGGTCAACTGTCCGTCTATTTTCACCTCCCCCCTCTCCCCTACTCCGAGGGAAAGATCTTTCACTTTCAGTGTTTCCGGCTCGATCAGCAGCTCCGCTTTAAACCGGGACAAATTCGGGCTACCCTCGACCACGACCTCACCCACGGCTGCCTGAATCGAGCCACGCACTCCCGCCCAAATTGCACGCGATGGCTTCGCTTGAACCGGTGATAGATCTGGAGGGGTCATGTCCAAAGCGGATACCACCGCTTCATCTCCTGCGGCCACGCCGGTAATCGCCGAGAGTGCTTGAATGTCCTGCAAATGGATTTTCGGACCTGATAAGCTTCCCTCCAACTTCCAATCCGAGGCGGATGACTCCGCTCGTAGATTGAACGTCAGATCCGAAGATCGATCTCCTGCGGTAATTTCGAATGGCAAGTGCAGTTCCATGCTACCGTCGGGACGGAGGTCCACTCGACCATCCAAATCGATCTCGGGCATCGCATGCCCCGCTAAGGATTCGAGTCCCGAAACAGATATAGCCGTCGCCACCGAAAGACGTTCTTCCACCCCCACCCCAAATTCGGCCTGTAGTCTTCCCCGGGCTAATCCGCCCAAGTCACTCAATCCCGGCCATGCACTCAGCCCAGCCAAATCGGCATCGATCCGCCCGACGAGTTTCATGATGTCGTTATCCCGTTTAAGCCGGCCGCCACGCGCTTGAAAATTGATCAACCGTCCGTGCTCTCCAAATACTTCCACCCGTCCGAGTTCGATTTGCCAACCCTCCGTGGTGATCTCACTTCCAAGATCAATTTCCAGGTTCATTTCGTCGACATAAGACTGGCCTTGGTTCGCCACCGCCATGCCCTCGATTTTAATCGGCTCGCTCGTTACAAACCTTAATCCCTGCGGCGTGACCAACCCGACAATCTGGCCTTCGATCGGCTGTGCATCCACCACCCAGGGTTCGATGGCGGGTTGAAACCAGGAAAGCGGTAGCCCTAAAAGTTGGCAGGCAATGACGGGCTCATCCGGCTGCGCGACCCGAAGCTCATCACGATCCGCTCCGATCTCGATACCCTGCAACAGACGTGCCCGCAATACCGGCGCCGCGCCCGCTACGTTGAGATCCAAACGAATGAATCGGGTGTCGCCACCCACTTGCCGGATCTCGAATCCTAAATCGCCCGAAAGATCGCTCACCCCTGCCATCGCTTCACTCAGCTGGGAAACATCCAAAATTTCGAAATTCAGGTCGCCCGCCAAATTCATCTCCTCGAGTTGACTGGTGGCCCGCAAAACTCCGACTCCGGCTAGACTGAATTCGGGCACGTCTCTGCCCAACATCAGGTGACGCACCGATACGTCACTCAACTTCATGGTCCATTCTCCCGTGAGCAAAGCACTCTCGGTATCCGCGGCCAAGTTAGCCGCAAATAGTTCATGTTCCGTGTCACTCAACGCCAGTTGCAAACGCGGCGACCCCTCGCGCTTATCGACGCTCACTTTTAAGATATATGAATCAATTTCAGCTCGATCCGGGCGACTGGCATTAAAGGTAGATTCGATCTCCGCCACCCGCAGCTGATGTTCGCTATTAAACTCAGAGTTTATGCGGGCTCTAATTTCAAGGGACTGAATCCGGGGATCATCAGAGGTCGTCTGAACGCCCATGGCCTTGACCACAATTTCGAGTTCGCTCGCCGCACCCGGCATGGGTCCATTCCCCACGATCGAGACCTGCGCTTTTCCATCGGCGCCTGGTCCAGCTTCTTGCCACATCGCATTACCGCGCAATTCGATCTCTCCCACCGAAACGGGCAGTGCGGTCTCTAACGCCGTTGATATCTGAGCCAACACATCCGTAGAGACAGGCTGCTCGTTTTCAAGCGTGGCCAAAACCGCCGTCCAGCCCGCAGCAGCCACCGGAGGGGCGCTCTCAGCCGGTTCCGCTAAAGCGGGAACCGAAACCGTGCCATCCCAGCGCATTTCCCACCCCTTGGCCTCAAGCCGTTCGATATGCGGGGCTGATTTCAGCAAATGCCAAATCGGCACCGTCACCTTCATGGAGGGAATCCGCACCGAGAGAGGTCCATCGACCACCGCCAGATTCGAAACTTCCACCGATCGTAAACCGACATTGAGGGCATCGAACGTAATCGCGGGCCCGCTCTGCTCCTTCAGGACCCGGTTCGCAATCGACGTCTGAACCCGCGGTTGCGCCAACAAGAGAACCAATACCCCCAATCCTCCCACGAAAATTACCGCGATCCATAAGAGTCGTCGGGAGTTTTTCATGACGGGAGTGAGCAAACGAAACGCTGAAAATTAGCGACTGATCAAAACATCGCTCAACCCGATGGCCCGACGAACGGACGCGGCTGCGACGATGTAACTATAATTTGCTTCGACCAAATTATTGCGGGCAGACGTGAGTGAAACTTGAGCGGACAATACATCAAGTTGGGTGGCCGTGCCGGCATTGTAGCGCGCGTTGGCCAAACGTAGTGCCTCCTCAGCTTGATCGACCACCTTGGTCGCGGCGTCAGCCAATTCAGTCGCACCATCAAGATCGGCCAGAGCCCTGCGCACTTCGACTTCAACCGCCAAAGAGGCGTCCATCAGAGCGAGGCGAGCCTGCTCCTGTTGAGAAAGTGCCTGCGCGATTCGTCCTCGAGTGGAGGCGCCGTCCCAAATGGACCAAGCGGCCGCTGCTCCCAGAGTCCATCCGGTGCGCGACCCTCGAAAACTAGAGTTTCCAAAATCTTTACGCAGGGCATAGCCTCCATTGAGCCGAACGGTCGGGCGGCGATTGGATTTAGCGATAGTTAAACCGGCTTCGCGGGCCTTTTCAATGGTCGCGAGTTGCTTGAGTTCAGGGCGGTTAAGGCGGGCCGACGTTAAGGCCGACATCAACTCGTATTCAACGGGTTCAAAATCAAGATCGCCTACGATAGTCGGCTTGCGATGCACATCAGCCGACTGGGTTTCTTCATAGCCCAATGCATAACGTAATTCATCAATCGAAACGCGATGGTTATTGCGGGCACGGATTAGCGCCGGTTGCGCATTTGCCAATTCAACTTCAGCACGAAGCACTTCAAAATTCGAGACCGTGCCCGCTTCAAATCGATTGCGAGTCGTCTCTAACTGCTCTTCCAAAAG
>JABIRI010000263.1 GCA_018667915.1 Opitutaceae bacterium
GTCGGGATCGACCGGGCGACCCAAGGCGACGGCGATTGAGCACCGACAGGCGACGGCGTTGTTGGCGTGGGCGCGGGCGACGTATGCTGAATCTGATTTGGCGGGAATGTTGTGGGCGACCTCGGTGTGTTTCGACCTGTCGGTATTCGAGTTATTTGTGACGTTGGCAGTGGGGGGCAAACTGATCGTGGCCGAGAATGCGTTGGCGCTGCCCGATTTGCCGGCACGGAATGAGGTGACGCTGATCAATACCGTCCCCTCGGCCGTGGCGGAGCTGGTGCGACAACAGGCGATTCCGGTCGGGGTGCGGGTGGTTAATCTGGCGGGCGAGCCCTTGAGCGCGACGTTGGCGGATGAGGTTTACCGCGCGGCCGCAGTAGAACGTGTATACGATCTTTACGGTCCATCGGAAGACACCACGTATTCGACGATGGCGCGGCGAGAACGCGGCGGAACGGCAACGATTGGGCGAGTGCTGCCGGGGTCGCAGTTGTATTTGCTGGATGAGGACGGGCATCCGGTGCCACGGGGTGCGGTGGGAGAAATTTATCTGGGCGGCGCGGGCGTTGCGCGTGGCTATCTGGGTAGGGCGGATCTGACGGCGGAGCGGTTTGGGCCGGATCCCTTCAGCGGAGTGCCGGGGGCACGATTGTATCGAACGGGCGACGTGGCGCGCTTCCAGGAGGACGGACAACTGGAGTTTTTAGGTCGACGGGATCATCAGGTAAAGATCCGTGGATTCCGGATCGAACTGGGCGAGATTCAGCATGCGTTGGAGCAGCACGAAGAGATCGCGGAGGCGGCGGTGGTGGCCCTAGAAACTGAATCGAGCGGGCCGCGCTTGGTGGCTTATGTGGCCGGAGTGATGTTGCCGGAAGGACGCGCGTTGGACGAACTGTGTCGGCCATGGTTATCGGCGCGGTTGCCCGAGTATTTTGTGCCGGCGGTTTTTGTGGGGCTGCGGGCCTTGCCCCGCACACCAAACGGCAAGTTGGACCGGCGCGCGTTGCCCGAACCGCCTGCTCCCGGGACAGGCGGTGACGAAGCAGATTTCGCTGCGCCGCGGACTGCGACTGAAGCGACGTTGGCCGAGATTTGGGCGCAGGTGTTGAAGGTGCCTCGGGTGGGGATTCACGACAATTATTTCGCGCTGGGTGGGGATTCTATCCAAGTGCTGCAACTCGTGGCGCAGGCGCGGGAGGCGGGCCTAGACGTGAGCCCAAAGAGCGTATTTTCGAATCCGACGGTGGCTGATCTAGCGCGGACGACTGGGGCCGCGCCGGGCACGGCGGCGGTGATGGCCGACGATCTGAGTGGGGCGCTGCCGCTGACTCCGATTCAGCAATGGTTTTTTGCGCAAGAATTTGAAGCGGCGCATCATTGGAACCAGTCCGTGTTGCTGACAGTGCGGGCGCGGTTGGAAGTGGAGCAAATCGAGGCGGCGTTACGGACCGTGGTGGCGCATCATCCGATGTTGCGGGCGCGGTTTAATGTTGATGCGACGGGACGGTGGTCGGCGCGGGTCGCGAAGACTGCGCCTGAGAGCCTATCGTTTGGGGTGGTGCGGTGGAGCACTGCGGCGGAATTGACGGCGGCCTGCGCAGCGGAGCAGGCGGCATTGGATTTCGGTAAAGGTCCATTGGTGCGGGCGTTGTGGTTAGAACACACCGACGGGACCCAGCGACGGTTGTTTGTCGTGGTGCACCATCTGGTGGTGGATGGAGTATCTTGGCGAATTTTGTTGGGAGACCTATGGTCGGCTTATGAAGGGGTAGAGCTGCCGCGAGCAACCGTGTCGTCGGCGGCGTGGGCGGGGTGGTTGCAACACGCGGTGGGGGACGCGGCGCTGATGGCCGAAGCGGAGCATTGGCAGGCGTTGGCGGCACGGCCCGTTACGCGGCTGCCGCAAGATGGACCGGGCGGTAGCAATACGGTGAGCGGCGCCAAGATCCTGAGCGTGACACTTACGCCGGCCGAAACGGAGACGTTGCTGCGGCAGGCTTTGGCGGCGTATGGGTGCCAGATCAACGACCTCCTGTTGGCCGCGCTGGCCGGAGCTTTTCGGGAGTGGACGGGATCCGACGCGCTGACGTTGCACCTGGAAGGTCATGGGCGTGCAGGAGACGAAGCGGGTATCGACCTGGGTCGGAGTGTGGGGTGGTTTACTGCGCTGTATCCGGTGGCCTTGGACATTGCGGGAGTGACTGAACCGACCGCGCTGGTGCCGCGGGTGGCGGAACAACTGGCGGCGGTGCCGCAACGGGGACTCGGATACGGGGTGGGCCGATGGTTGAGCGAACCGGTGCGTTGGGATGTGCCGGCAGCGGAGGTATGTTTTAACTATCTCGGACAGTTCGACGGGGTGGTGGATGCGGAAGGCCCATTTGGTTCGGCGGCCGAGGATACGGGTTTGCAGACCGCGCCAGCCGGGACACGGGCGCACCTGATCGATGTGAATGGATTGATTGTCGACGGAGCATTAAAATTTGAGTGGCACTACGCGTCGGCGCTGCACCGGCGGGAAACCGTGAAGCGGGTGGCGGAGCGGCATTTTTCCCTATTGAGGGAATTGTTGGCGGCGGTGACAGCAGGTCGAGTGGTGACCTCGGCTGGCTCGTCCGTGTCAGACACGCGGTTTGACCTGACTGATGCGAGCGATGATGACCTAGACAGCGCGATCGAGGAGATCGAGTTCTGAGCGAAAGCGTGCCGCCCATGTCGAAGAAAACCATCGAGGATATTTATCCACTGACCCCGTTGCAGGAAGGTCTGCTCTATCATGCGGTGTTGGCTCCGAAGGACGGGGCATATCACGATCAGTTTAGCGCGATGTTACGGGGCCCCTTAGAGGCGGATCGCCTCGTGCAGGCGTGGCGAACGGTGGCGGCTGGGCATGCGATTTTCCGGACGGCCTTTGCGTGGAAGACAGGCAAGGCGCCATTGCAAGTGGTGGGACGGACCGCCGAAACGCCGGTCCGAACGGAGGATTGGCGGGATGCGAATGAAGCGGCGCGCCGGGAGCGTCGGGTGGCGTTGATCGCGGCGGATGCGCGAGATGGCTTTGATCCGGGCAAGGCACCATTGACCCGGTTGACGTTGGTGCGCTGGGCGGATGATGCGTGGTTTTTGTTGTGGAGTCGGCATCACCTGTTGTTGGACGGATGGAGTGTCGCTCACGTCATGCGGGAATGGTTGGAGGCTTACCATGCGCTGGTCCAAGGGCAGCCGGTGGCTCCGACTACGGCGCGGCCGTTTAGGGATTATCTAGGATGGTTGAAACGACAGGACGAGAGTAAGGCAGAAGCGTTTTGGCGGGCTGAACTGGGCGATCTGGTTCAACCGACCACCCTCGGTTGGGTGCACCCGCCGGATGCGACGTTGCCGGAAGATGCGGAGCGACACGGCGAACGGGAACTACGTTTGAGTGCGGCGGAGTCGGCGACCCTGCGGAGTTTCGCCCGGGAGGCGCAGGTAACATTGGCGACGGTGTTTCAAGGAGCGTGGGCGCTTATGCTGGCGAGGCTGGGCGGGGATCGAGACGTCGTTTTCGGCCATACCGTTTCGGGACGACCAGCGGATTTGCCGCGGGCAGACAGCATGGTCGGGCTGTTCATTAACACCTTGCCATTGCGGGCGAAGATTGAATCGGCCCGACCGGTCGGGGAATGGTTGCGGGCGTTGCAGGACCGCGTAATGGCGACGCGAGAATTTGAGCATACGCCGCTGGTAAAAATTCAAGGTTGGACCGAGGTTCCGCGCGATCGGTCGTTGTTTGAAACCCTGTTGGTGTTTGAAAATTACCCGATCGACGAGGCCCTAGAGGGAGCGTTGGGCCCCTTGCGGGTCGAAGAGGCGCATAGTCATGAGCGCACGCATTATCCGGCCACCATGATTGTGGCGCCGGGCAAGGAGATCACGTTGTTAATGTTGCATGATCGGTCGCGCCTCCCGGATGAACTGGCGGAGCGTTGGTTGCGATATTTCCGCACCCTGTTGGGGTGTTTGTCGGCAGCAGCAGATGAAGCGTTGGGGAACGTGCATGGACTCCACGACGATGAGCATACGAAATTGATGGCGTGGGGGCATGATACGGGGTTGGCGCATGATCGCACCGTGACCTTGTCGGGTCTCTGGTCGGATCAAGTCGCCCGCACTCCCGAGGCGGTGGCATTGATCGATGGTGAGCAGCGACTGACTTATGCGGAGGTGTCAGCGCGCGTTGGTGCAGTGGGTGGTCAACTGCGGAAGGCAGGCGTCGGCCCTGAAGATAGAGTGGGGGTTTGTCTGGAGCGTGGAGCGAATTTGGTGGTGGCGTTGTTGGGGGCAATGCAAGCGGGTGCGACTTATGTGCCGCTGGATCCGACGTATCCGGCGGAACGGTTGAAGTTCATGTTTGAGGACGCGGGTCTCGTGGCGGTGGTAGCGCAACGATCGACGGCGAGTTTACTCCCGGAGCACAACCTGCCGACGGTAGGGATGGAGGAGTTGGCGTTGGGTGGGGAAGCGACAGGTGCGGAGGCGAGCCCAGCGGTTCCGTCGAATCTGGCATATTTGATTTACACCTCGGGATCGACGGGTCGGCCGAAGGCGACGGCGATCGAACACCGTCAGGCAGTGGCGTTGGTGCATTGGGCTCAGGCAACCTTCGGCGCGGAGGAGTTGGCGGGGGTATTGTTTTCGACCTCGGTGTGTTTCGACCTGTCGGTGTTTGAGTTGTTCGTGACGCTATCGAGTGGCGGCAAGGTCATTGTGGCGGAGAACGCTCTGGCGCTGTCCACGCTAGCGGCGCGCGATGAGGTGACGTTGCTCAACACCGTGCCCTCGGCGGCTGCGGAACTCGCGCGACAGGGAGACCTGCCTGCGGGATTACGTTCGATCAATTTAGCGGGAGAACCGCTGACGGCGGCGTTGGCAGACCAGTTGTATGCGTTCCCTGGGGTGGAGCGGGTGCGTGACCTGTATGGTCCATCGGAGGACACCACCTACTCGACTTGGACGCAGCGGGTGCCAGGTAGGCCGGCGACGATTGGCCGCGTGATCGCAAATTCGCGGCTGTATCTGGTGGACGAAGATCTGCAGTTGGTGCCAGCGGGGGCGATCGGGGAAATTGTATTAGCGGGCGAAGGCGTCGCGCGTGGTTATTTAGGGCGACCGGATCTGACCGCGGAGCGTTTTGTGCCTGATCCTTTTACGCCGGAGCCCGGCGGGCGATTGTATCGCACGGGTGATTTGGCGTGCTACGGTTCAGATGGACAGTTGCGGTATTTGGGCCGTCGGGATCATCAAGTGAAGATCCGAGGCTTCCGCGTGGAGCTGGGGGAGATTCAAGCACGGCTGGAGGCGCATCCTGAGATAGTCGAAGCGGCGGTGCTGGCGCGGGAGCATGCACAACGCGGCACCTATTTGGTAGCGTTCGTGGTGTGTTCAAAGGCGGCCACCGTGGTAGCCGAGACCTTAGCAGATTGGGTCAAGGTGGTGGTGCCGACGCACATGGCCCCAACAGTTTGGCACGTGTTGCCGGCCTTGCCGCGCACGGCGAATGGCAAGTTGGACCGAAGGGCATTACCCGAGGACGGGGACGACGATAGCGCCGCGTCGGCGGGCGAAAACGGTGATGCTAGGCTGAGTCAGCGCGAGGAAATCCTGGCGGGTATTTGGGCGGACGTGCTGGGGCGTTCCCGAGTGGGGCCGGAAGACAATTTTTTTGATCTGGGCGGACACTCGCTGCTGGCGACGCAAGTGATCGCGCGGACGCGCAAGGCTTTGGGCGGGGAGGTGGGATTACGCGTGCTGTTTGATCACCCGACGGTGCGGGAGTTTGCCGGGGCAGTAGGCGGTATGGATTCCGAAAGTAGTGATAGTTCAGATACACCAACGCCACGGGAATCAGACGCGGAAGTGCCGTTGTCGCCGGCACAGGAACGTATGTGGGTTTTAGCGCGACTGGGCGAGATGGGTGCGACTTATCATCTCCCGACCGTGTTGGAAGCGCGAGGTGCGCTTGATGGGGAAGCGCTGGAGCAGGCGTTGCAGATGTTGGGGGCACGACATGAGAGCCTGCGGACGGTATTTCCGGCTCGAGAGGGTCGGGCCTTTGCGGAGGTAAAACCGTCGTTGGCGGTGCCCGTGCGGCGCGGTGATGTTGGCACGGAGGAGGAGGCGCGAAGGTTGGCCGCGGAAGAGGCGGAGGTGCCTTTTGACCTGATTCACGGGCCATTTTGGCGCGCGGCGATTTGGCGATTGGGACCGGACCGGCATTGGCTGCAGCTGACCGTGCATCATCTGGTGACGGACGGGTGGTCGGAAGCCGTGCTCGTGCGGGAGTTAGCGCAGCTTTATGCCGGTGAAAAATTAACTCCTTTGTCGCTAGGTTACGGCGACTATGCGCGGTGGCAACGGACGCGGGTTTCGGTCGGCGTCGTGGCGAGACAAGTGGCGGCCTGGGCGGACGATTTGCGGGACGTGCCGGCGTTGGAGTTGCCGCTCGATCGGGCGCGACCAGCGGTGCCGACCTATCGCGGTGGACTGGTCGAGATGCGAGTGGCGGCAGAGACGGCGACGGGAGTGCGTGGACTGGCGCGGAAGGAAGGGGCGACGTTATTCATGGTGATGTTGGCGGCGTGGGAAGTATGGTTGTGGCGGCACAGTGGGCAGACTGATTTTGCGGTAGGAACGCCGGTGGCAGGCCGAAACCGGCCGGAGTGGGAATCGCAGATTGGACTATTTGTGAATACTTTGGTGGTGCGGTCAGACGTCAGGCCGGAGACGACGGTGGGTGAACTCGTGCGAGCGGTGAGGGCACGGATGTTGTCCGCACATGATCGAGCGGAGGCCCCCTTTGAACAGGTGGTGGAGGCGGTCAAACCGGCACGGGATGTAAGTCGCTCGCCGTTGTTCCAGGTGATGTTCAGCGTGCAGAATACGCCGAAGGCGGAGTTGCGATTGGCGGGACTCGAACTGGTGCCGGTAGAGACGGAAGTCACGACGGCGAAATTTGAATTGTCGATGACGGTGGCGGAGGCCGCGGATGGTGGGTTGAGGATCGGTTTGGAATACAATCGAGACCTCTTTGATCAGGCGACGGCGGTGGGGTTTCTACGGCGTTATGAAACGTTGGTGGCGGGAATGTTCGCGGCACCTAAGGCGGAGGTGGCAACGCTGGCGTGGGTGCCGGAGATCGAGGCGGCCAAAGTGACGCAGTGGAGCCAAGGCGAGCCGGTGAAAACGGGCGTAGAATGGGTGCCGGAGGTGATTGCGGATCAGATAGTCCGCACGCCGGATGCGCGGGCTGTGACACAAGGGAATGAAAGCTGGAGCTATGCGCGTCTCGAGACCGAGTCGAAGGCGATGGGAGCGCGTCTACGAGCCGCGGGTATTGGTCATGGGGATACGGTGGCCGTGCTGGCAGATCGCGAGCCCGCGTTGGTGGCGGCTTTATTGGGCGTGTGGCGGGTGGGCGCGGCTTACGTGCCACTCGACCCGGAGTATCCGCCGGATCGCTGGGGAAAGATCGTGAGTGAGAATGGGTTGGATGCGGTGTTGTTGCCCGGGGCTTGGCGGTCGCGCTGGCCGGCGGAGGAGACGACGCGTTTGATTGCGTGGGACGAACCGGTCGTGGAGATTGATGCCGCGCCGGTTGAGCGTTCGGCGGCGTCGGTAGCCTATGTATTGTTCACCTCGGGTTCGACGGGTCGGCCCAAAGGCGTGGCCATTTCACACGGAGCGTTGGCGCAGCATCTGGACGGGTTTAATGCGGCCCAGGGATTTGGACCGGACGATGTAATTTTGCAGAAGACGCCCTTCACGTTTGATGCGTCGGTATGGGAGTTTTGGTGTCCGTTGATGACGGGCGGGCGTTTGGAACTGGCCGAGCCGGGGGCGCAGCGGGATCCAGCGGCGTTGGTCGCAACGATGGCGGCGACCGGCGTGACGGTTTTGCAAGCGGTGCCGACTCTGTGGGAACGACTGGTGGAAGAGCCGGGCTTGAGTGAGCTGACGGCGTTGCGGCGAATGTATTCCGGTGGGGAAGTATTGACGGCGAAGCTGCGTGACCGGTTGGCGGGCGTGCGGCCGGTGCCATTGGTCAATCTCTACGGCCCTACGGAGACTACCATTCAGTGTGCCATGGAACTAGCCGATGCGGAAGGCCGCATCGAGAGCGAGGATGTGCCGCTCGGCAGGCCGGTGGCAGGGTGTGCCCTCTACGTCTTGAATGAATCACTGCAACCGGTGGCTCCCGGGGTGGTCGGAGAACTTTATGTCGGAGGAGGACAAGTGGCGCGAGGTTACTGGGGGCAACCGGAATTAACGGCGGAGCGTTTTTTACCCGACCCCTGGGCGCCGACACCGGGCGGTCGCATGTATGCAACGGGTGATCACGTGAGCTGGGACTCATCTGGGATATTGCATTATGCGGGTCGGACGGACGATCAGGTTAAGTTGAGGGGATTCCGAATCGAGCTCGGTGAAGTTGAGGCGGCGTTGGCGGCGTTGCCCGGCGTGGCGAAAGCGTCCGCGTTGGTTCGGTCCGGTCAACTGGTTGGTTACGTGGAATGGTCGGATGCGCCGGAAGACTGGCACGAAACCGTGCGGCGCGTGCTGGGATCGCGGCTTGCGCCTTACATGGTGCCCGCCCGTTTGACGCGGATGGAAACGTGGCCGCTGCTTTCGAGTGGTAAAGTGAATCGGGCTGCGTTGCCCGAGCCTGATGCGACGACGGCTGAGCGAAGGGTCGGCTCGGTCGTGCCGCCGGTCGGTGCGACTGAGACGGCGCTGGCTGCATTGTGGCAGGAGTTGCTGCGGGTGCCGGAAGTGGGCCGGCAGGACAACTTTTTTGCGCTGGGAGGAGATTCGATCATCGCGCTGCAAGTGGCTGCACGTGCCGGAGGTGAGGGGTTACGGGTGCCCGGGCAGGCAGTGTTTGCGCACCAGACCCTAGCGGAGTTGGCGGCGGTGGTAGAGACGACACCGGAGGAACCCGCGATCAAGAGGCAAGTGGACGGACCGCCGATTATCACGCCAGCGCAAGCATGGTTTTTTGGCCTGAACTTGGCGGTGCCCGGACATTGGAATCAGTCGGCGCTGGTGGTGACCCCGGTGGATTTTGATGTGGGACGGTTCGAGGCGGCCTGGGCGCAAGTCGTGGCGCGGCACGACGTGTTGCGTTGGCGGTATGAGAACGGGCGAATGGAGCCGACGGAAACCAGCGTGAGTTGCGTGGTGAAACCGCTGGGGGAGTTGGCTACAGTGGTGGCAGAGACACAGGCAGGGCTGGATCTGGCGGCGGGGCCGTTGGTGCGCGCGGTGGTGTTTGCGGCGGAGGGCGAGAGTGAAGGTCGCTTGTTGCTCGTGGCCCACCATCTGGTGATCGACGGGGTATCGTGGCGGGTGTTGTTGGATGAACTATCGACCGCTTATGCCGGTGATGCGTTGTCTGAGGCGGCACCCACCTGGGAACCGTGGACTCATGCCTTGGCGGCGGCAGCGAATGCGCCGGAAACGCAAAGTGAGTTGGCGTATTGGCGGGGCTTGGCGGCGGCAGAACCTTTGCCGCGGGACGAAGTTGCGCCCGGTCGCGGGTGCGGACGGGATGAAGCGGTGATCGAGCGTGTGTTACCGGGGACGGAGACGGCGACCTTACTACAGGAGGCGGGCAAGGCGTATCGCACCCAGATCAACGATCTGCTACTGGCGGCGTTGGCGCGGGCGCTCAAAGAGTGGACGGGTCGTGATGGGCAAACGATCATGATGGAAGGCCATGGCCGGGAAGACCTCGCGGGCGCGCCGGACGTGAGTCGGACGCTGGGCTGGTTCACGGCGCTATTTCCCGTGCATCTGACGGCGACAGAGGAACCGGGCGAATTGATCAAAACGGTGAAGGAACAGGCGAGAGCCGTGCCGCGGCGCGGGTTGGGTTACGGGCTGTTGCGCTATCTCGGCTCGGCGGAGGCGCAGGCGGAGTTGGGTGGCCGGGCAGAGCCGGAATTCGCATTTAATTATCTGGGGCAAGTCGATGCTGCGGCCGGCGCGGGCGGGTTCCGGGCGGCACCGGAGACGCGAGGAGCGGATCGTGCGCCCGAGAACGCACGACCCTTTTTAGTCGAGTTGAACGCGGCGGTGGCGGGTGGGGAATTGCGCTGTGCCTGGAGCTACAGTCAGGCGCATCACACGGCGGCGACAATCGAGCGTCTGGCGACCGGGTTTGAGGGGGCGTTACGCGTGATCATCGCCCATTGTGCGGAGGGATCCTCGGGCGGCTTCACCGCCTCGGATTTCTCGGCTGAAGGGGTGAGCCAGACGGACCTCGACAAACTATTTTCGCGGCTGCAGTAAACTTGATCTCCATGCCGCCAACCGACCCTCGAGCCAACGTTGAAGACGTGTATGAACTGTCTCCGTTGCAGGAAGGTTTTTTGTTTCATCATCTACGTGATCCGGCGGGCGGTGATTATGTCGAACAGATGACATTCCTGCTCGAAGGCGCGTTGGACTTGGCGGCATTCGAACGGGCGTGGCAGGTGGTGGTGGACCGGCATCCGGCGTTGCGGACCTCCTTCCAGTGGGAGGGTTTAGAAAAGCCGCTGCAGATCGTGCATCGGCAGGTGGCGGTGCCGCTAGTGACTGAAGATTGGGGGAGTGATGGAGGCGACCGGCTGGATGCGTTTTTGGCGACAGATAGGGAGAAGGGGTTTGATCTGGCGGCTGCTCCGCTGATGCGATTGACGGTGGCGTCGATCGGAGCCGAGCGCTGGCAGGTGATATGGACGCATAGTCATCTCCTGCTGGACGGTTGGAGCCTACCGCTGGTGCTCCAGGAAGTGTTGGCGGCTTACGCAGGCGGTGGGGGCGGGTTGCCGGTGGCACCGAAGTATCGCGATTTCGTGCGCTGGTTGCGGCAGGGTAAGACGACTGGCGCGGCAGCTTTTTGGCGAGAGGAACTCGCGGGATTTGAGGAGCCGACGCCGTTACCGCTAGGGTCGGAGGGCGAATCGTCCCCGCAAGCTGACGGGCCGGCCGGTGAGGAGTTATTGATTTTCTCGGAGACCGAGACCGCGCGGTTGAAGGTTTGGGCTGCCGGTGCGGGTATCACCTTGAATACGCTTGCGGCCGGGGCTTGGGCACTGGTTTTGGCGCGCATGAGTGGGAAGGAAGAGGTGGTGTTTGGGAGCACGGTTTCGGGGCGTCCGCCGGAACTACCGCAGGCGGAAAAAACGGTGGGGCTTTTTATCAACACCATACCGTTGCGGTTTACGTTGGCCGAAGAGCTGACACCGGCGGCGTGGTTGGCTGAGCAGCAGGCCCGCATGGCTCAGGTTCGGACGCATGAGCACACCCCGTTGGCGGAGGTCCGACGGGAGAGTGCGGTGCCGACGGGGCGCCCGCTGTTCGAAACGCTGTATGTATTTGAAAACTACCCGGGAGCGGGCGAGGCGGGAGCCGCTTTGCCCGCGGGGTTGCGCTTGGCCGAAGCGCGGGGACTGGAGCGCACGCATTATCCGTTGACGCTGGTGGCGGCCGAGGACGCAGGCCGTCTGGCGGTGAAGGTGCTTTTTGACGGGAAGCGAGTGCAGCGGGATGACGCGGTGGCGGTAGCCGGGCGGATGGAGCTGGCGTTGCAGCAATTGACCGCGACCGGGGATGGAAAGATGGCGGCCGTTGATCTGGTGACGACGGAGGAGAGCGCGAGGCTAGTCAAGTGGAGTGGTGAAGCTGGCAGGACTCGTTCGAACCCAGATTGGGTGGAACAGTTTTTGACGGTGGCGGAACGGGAGCCGAATTCGCCCGCGCTCGTGCAGGGCGGCGACGTGGTGAGTTACGGTGAATTGGCCCGACGGAGTGCGGCGGTGGCTCGACGATTACGAGCGGCGGGGGTGGGGCCGGAGACGGTGGTGGCGCTGGGGATGGGGCGGTCGCTCGATTGGGCGGTGGCAGGGTTGGGCGTGTTGCGGGCGGGCGGAGCCTACCTGCCGGTTGATCCCGCTTATCCTCAGGCGCGAATTGATTTCATGCTGGCGGACAGTGGTGCGTCCCAGGTGCTGGCGCGGCGAGAATTTGCCAGACGGATGGGGCCAGACGTCACGGTCTGGGAGGACCTGATTGAGACCACCGTGGAAGATAAAACGTATTCGATTGATGGTGACGTCGAAGCAACCGCGGCTGCTTACGTGATTTATACCTCGGGTTCGACGGGTCAGCCCAAGGGGGTGGTGGTGTCGCGAGGGGCATGGGCGAACCTGGCGGCGTTTCAGCGGGAGGAGTTGGCGTTAGGCGGAGCGGACCGAGTGCTGCAGTTTGCCTCCACGAGTTTTGATGCGTCGGTGTGGGAATTGAGTTTAGCGCTAGGGAGTGGCGCAGCGTTGGTCGGAGCGACGGCGGAGGCGCTGCGACCGGGGGAGCCCCTCGCGGAGACGCTTAAGGCGGAAGGTGTGACCTGCGCATTGTTGCCGCCCAGCACGGTGGCGCATTTACCGGTGGGTTCGGGTGAATCGTTGCGCTGTTTGATTGTGGGCGGGGAGGCCTGCAAGCCGGGTCTCGTAGAGGCGTGGTCGGCTGGTAGTCGGCGTGTGATCAATGCTTATGGACCCTCGGAAAACGCCGTGGTCGCGACCTGGGCGGAATTGACGGCGGCGGATGAGGCGTTGCCGATCGGACGCCCGATCCCGGGCACCATGGCCTACGTGGTAGGTGCTGGTGGTGGGCGGGTTCCTCCGGGAGTGCCGGGGGAATTGTGGCTGGGGGGAGCGAGTCTGGCAAGTGGGTATCTCGGGCGACCGGAGCTGACGGCGACGGCCTTTGGGTCGAGTCCGTGGGCAAGGGGCGGTGAGCGCCTCTACCGCACGGGGGATCTTGTTCGATGGGATCAGGCAGGGCGGTTGGAATTTCTAGGTCGGATAGACCAGCAGGTTAAAGTGCGCGGATTTCGCGTGGAGCTGGGAGAGATTGAGACGGTGATGTCGGCTCATCCCGGAGTGACGGAAGGGGCGGTGACGGTGGGGGGAGAGGATCAGTTGATGGCTTGGGTGGTGGTTGCTCCCGGAGCGGATGCCGATGAGGCCGGATGGCGGGAGTGGGCAGCGGCACGGTTGCCGGCCCATATGGTGCCGGGAGTTTGGGTGACGTTGGCATCACTGCCCATGACGCCGAACGGGAAAGTCGATAAGACGGTGTTGGTAGCGGATGCGACGGAGGTGATGGTCGCGGGCACGGCCGCCGCGGGTTCGCCGCTGGTGGCGTGGATGGCCGGCGTTTTTTCCGAAGTATTGGCGCGAGCTTCGGTGAAACCAACCGATGATTTCTTTGAGCTCGGAGGGCACTCATTGTTGGCGACAAAACTGTTGTCACGGGTGCGTGAATACGCGGCGCCGGGCTTGCCCCTGCGGGCGGTGTTTGAGGCGCCGACTCCGGCGGGTTTGGCGGAGCGGGTGGCAACACATCGGGTGGGCCGAGATGGCGCGGAGGCCCCTCCGGCTTTGGTGGCGCGGGAGGGGACCGGACCGGTGCCGGCGTCGTTTGGGCAGCAGCGATTTTGGCTATTGGAGCGGTTGCAACCCGGGAACGCGGCGAACCATTTGCAGTTGGCGGTGCGGGTGCGGGGTGAGCTGGACGGAGAGCGACTGCGGACAGCTTTGGCGGCGGTGCAGGCGCGCCATGAACCGTTGCGCGTCGGACTGGCGGAGGTCGCCGGAGAGGTGGTGCAGGTGCCGATGGTGGATGCAGCGCTGCCTTTGATCGAGACAGAGAGTGGGGATTGGGCGGAGCAGTTGGTCGAGGATGCGGCGACGGCGTTTGATTTTGAGCGGGGACCCTTGTGGCGGGTGCGTTGGATTAAGACGGCGGCGGGTGAGCAGGTGCTCGGGTTTACGTTTCATCATGTAATTTTTGACGGCTGGTCGGAGGGCGTGCTGGTGCGGGAATTGGTGGCGGCCTATGCCGGACGATTGTTGGCGTCGCCGGTAGTTGGATACGGTGATTTTAGTGCGTGGCAGCGAACCTGGCTGGCGGGTGGAGAGTTGGAGCGGCAGATGACTTACTGGCGCGCCCAGCTGGCCGACGTGTCGGCATTGGATTTTCCGACTGACCGGACGCGCCCGGCGGTGCAGACCTACGCCGGCGGGGTGCTGCACACGACGCTGGGTCAGGTGGACGCGTCAGCGGTGGCAAAGTTAGCGCGGGGCGAAGGCGCAACGTTGTTCATGGTATTGTTGGCTGCGTGGGAGGCGATGTTGAGCCGCCATACCGGGCAGGAAGATTTTGCAGTGGGCACGCCGATCGCGGGGCGCACGCGCACGGAACTAGAGGGGATGATCGGACTGTTTTTGAATACGTTGGTGCTGCGGGCCGACATCACGGAGGACCCGACCTTTGCAGAATTACTGGGGCGGGTGCGGACGACGACATTGGATGCCTACGCGCATCAGGATGCGCCCTTTGAGCAGATCGTGGAGGCGCTGAATCCACCGCGGGATCTGTCGCGGCCGCCATTGTTTCAGACGTTGTTGGTCGTGCAGAACGCGCCGGTTGGTGAGGCCGAGGTTGAAGGTGTGACGTTGGAGGCTCTGCGACCTGATGGACTCACGGCGAAGTATGAGCTGACGCTGGCGGCGCGGGAACGGGCGGGCGACCTGGAGTTGTCGTTGGAGTTTAATGAAGCGTTGTTTGACCGGGTGACGGCGGTGCGACTGCTCGCTCGATTCGTAACCCTTTTGATGGCGGCAGTGGCGGAGCCCAAGCGACGAGTATCCGGGTTGCCCATGATGGCTCCGACGGAGGCTGCGCTGTTGCGGCAATGGAACGAAACACAGGTTCCGCTGCGCTCGGAGGCGTGGTTGCACGAACCTGCGGACATCCAAGATAATGACGGGGTGGTGTTGCGATTTGAGGGCAAGGACGTGCTCCGCCGGGATTTCGATATGCGGGTGGCGCAGCTGGCCGCACGCCTACGGGCGAGGGGGGTGCGGGCGGAGAGTTTGGTGGGGGTGTATTTGGAACGGTCGGTGGACCTGGTGGTGGTGCTGCATGCCGTGGTCAAAACCGGAGGAGCCTATGTGCCGTTGGATCCAAGTTATCCGCAGGATCGGGTGGACTACATGTTGCGCGATTCGGGAGCGCGGTGGGTGGTGAGCACCGGTGTATTGAAAGAGAAAATACAGGTTGGAGTCGCCGAGGTGGTGGACGTTGCCGATAGGTCCGATACTTCCATGGGAGCGAGCGCAGCGGAGGTCATCACGGGAGGACAGTCAGCCTACATGATTTATACCTCGGGATCGACGGGACAACCGAAGGGGGCGTTGAACACGCACGCGGCAATTCGTAATCGGTTGGACTGGATGCAAGCTACCTATCCGTTGATGCCGACGGACCGTGTGTTGCAGAAAACGCCCTATAGTTTCGATGTGTCGGTGTGGGAGTTTTTCTGGCCGTTGCGAGTTGGGGCTACGTTGGTCGTGGCGCCGCCGGACGTGCACAAAGATCCTGCACAACTGACAACCCTGATCGCGACGGAAGGCATCACGACGGTGCATTTTGTCCCGTCGATGTTGCAGGCCTGGCTGGATGCCCCCGGGCTGGAGCAATGCGTGGCATTGCGGCAGGTGATTTGTTCGGGTGAAGCGTTGCCTCGTGAAACGGCGGAGCGGTTCTTCGCGGTCTTCCCCCACGTTGCGTTGCACAATCTTTACGGTCCCACCGAAGCGGCAGTTGATGTGACCGCGCATGCATGCCGACCAGGTGATGTCGGGCCGGTTGCGCTGGGTCGTCCGATTGAGAATATCAGCGTGCACATCCGAGATTCGGTGGGCGAGGCGGCTCCGATTGGCGTGCCGGGAGAAATCTATTTGGGCGGGCTTGGATTAGGTCGTGGCTATTACGGGCGATCGGATTTGACCGCCGAGCGGTGGGTGCCCGCCGCCGAGTCGTCGTCGCCAGGGGAGCGTTGGTATCGCACGGGAGATCGCGGGCGTTGGCGGGCGGATGGCGAATTGGAGTATCTGGGTCGGATGGATTTTCAGGTGAAGTTGCGGGGATTCCGGATCGAACTTGGCGAAATCGAATCTCGTTTGCGGGAGCAGCCGGCGGTGAGCGATGCGGTGGTGGTTTTGCGAGAAGATACGCCGGGTGACACGCGGTTGGTCGCCTACATTGTGGGCGAGGTGAACCCGCCGGAAGTCGCGATCTTGCGGTCAGAATTAGAGCAACAGGTGCCCGACTACATGGTGCCAACGGGGTGGGTGTTTTTGGAGTCTTGGCCGCTCTCACCGGCGGGTAAGTTGGACCGGCGTGCCTTACCAGCACCGGATCCCATGAACGCGGGAGGATCCGCGGACGCGATTCCTCCTCAAGGGCCAGTTGAGGAGCTGGTAGCGGCGCTATGGAGTGAGTTGCTGGGCATCGAAACGGTGGGGCGGGCGGATAACTTTTTTGAATTAGGCGGGCACTCGTTGTTAGCGACTCAGTTGATCTCGCGGTTGCGGGAGCAGCTGCAAATTGAGCTGCCGTTGATGCGGTTTTTTGAGGCTCCAACGGTAGAAGGTTGTGCGCGGGAGTTGGTTGCTCAGGAGCCGGTCCCGGGACACGCGGAGCAGTATGCGCGGGCGCGATTGCGTCTGCGATCAATGACTCCGGAGGAGAAAGCGCGGCTCTTGGCCAAGGCTGACACATGAGCGATTCGACGAGCGATGAGGAGCTGATGGCGCGACTGTTGGCGGAATGTGCGGGGGCAACAGCGAGTGCGCCTATCCCTCCTAGTCACACGATTCCGCGGCGAGCGGCGGGGGCGGATGCGCCGCTGTCGTTTGCGCAACGACGCCTGTGGTTTCTGGATCAACTGGTGCCGGGCAATGCGGCCTACAATGTATCCGCGGCGTTTCAGTTATCGGGGGTGCTGAATCTGGACGCATTGGCGGGTAGTGTGCGCGCGGTGGTTGCGCGGCATGATGCGTTGCGCACAGTGTTTGCAGCGGATGTCTCGGGTCAGCCGGTGCAGCAGGTGGAGGCGGTGACGGACAGCGGTTTTCGAGTGGAAGTTATCGATCTAGAAAGAGAATCCGATCCGGCGGCGTCAGCCCGGGAGCGGGTGGAGCAGGAGGAGATGCGCCCCTTTGATCTGAAGCGAGGCCCATTGATACGAGTCGTGATGTTGCGGCTGACGGCGACGGAGCACGTGATTATTTGCACGCTTCATCATATCGTGAGCGATGGTTGGTCAACCGGGGTTTTGATTCGGGAAATCGGCGCCTGCTATGCGGCGGCGGTGAACGGGACAACGGCACCCCTGCCTGATTTGGCGGTGCAGTATGCGGACTTCGCTGCGTGGCAGAACGAGACCCTCGCGGGGCCGGCGTTGGAGCGGCAGTTGGATTGGTGGCAGGAGCGGCTGGCGGCACTGCCGACCCTAACGTTACCAACGGATTACACGCGACCAGCGGTGCAGGATTTTCGCGGAGGACGCGTGGCGTTTTCGACGGACGGGAAGCTGCGAGCGGAGGTGCATCGGTTGGCCCGGGCCACGGGCACAACGCTGTTCGCGACGTTGTTGACGGCGTATCAGGTGGCGTTGGCGGCATGGAGCGGGCAACGGGATTTTGCGGTGGGCTCGCCCGTGGCGGGACGGACGCGCGGTGAGTTGGAGCCCCTGATCGGTTTTTTTGTAAACACATTGGTATTGCGCGCGGAATTGAAGGACGGAATTTCCTTTCGCACATTACTTGAGCGCACGCGGGGAAACGTGCAGGAGGCACTGGCGCATCAGGACGTGCCCTTCGAAAAGTTGGTGGAAGTGCTCAATCCGAACCGGGAGCTAGGCACGACACCGTTGGTTCAGGCCGTATTTTCTTTGGAGACCCAGGCGGATGGCGGACTGGCGCTTCCGGGGGTGCAACTGACACCCCTCGCCCCGGATCACGTGGTGGCAAAATTTGACCTGACGTTGGCGTTGACCGATGGAGAGGACGGCTTGGCGGGATCGATTGATTATGCGGCGAGTCTTTTTGCGGAGGCGGGGGTGGAGCGATTTGGGCGCGTGTTGGAGCGCGTGTTGCAGCGCGCGGTGGCGAATCCGGATGCGGTCTGGTCAATGTTGGTAGCGCCGGATGAGGCGGAGCGGGCCGAGCTCGCGCGCTGGGGTGAAGGCGCCCCATTGGAATTCGATGCGACCCAAACCGTGCCCCTGTTGGTCGCGGGATGGGTGGAGCGCACGCCGGACGCCCCGGCGATTACCGATGAGGGCGGCACGCTGACTTACGCGGAACTTTGGGCCCAAGCCGGGCGGGTTGCGGCGGTGCTGCAGGCAAGGGAGACTGTCGGAGAGGACGTGGTGGGGGTGTGCCTACCGCGTTCGGTCGCTGGGGTGGTGGCGCAACTGGGAATATGGCGAGCGGGGACGGCCTATCTGCCGCTCGATCCGGTGCACCCGACGGAACGGTTGGCCACGATGGTGGCGGATGCGGGGGCGAAGGTTGTGGTGACGGATGCGGCGGGAACCGCACGGTTCGCGACGAGTGACGTGGTGGTGATTGAACAACTGGGCGACGGAGAAGTGCGGCCTTTGTTGAGCCCTTCGTCACTGGCCTATGTGATTTATACCTCCGGATCGACGGGAAAACCCAAGGGAGTGGAAGTGGAACATGGCGCGCTATTGAATCTCGTGCACTGGCACCGGCGGGCCTTCGACGTGACGGCGGCGGATCGGGCGACGTTGGTGGCGGGGGTCGCATTTGACGCGGCGGTATGGGAAACGTGGCCCTATTTGGCGAGCGGAGCGCATCTGCACGTGGTGCCGACGGAGGTGGCTTTAGCGCCAGAACAGTTGCGTGATTGGTTAGTGGATACGAAGGCCACGGTGAGCTTTGCCCCGACTCCGCTGGCGGAACGGTTGCTGGCCTTGCCTTGGCCGGAGACGACGGCGTTGCGGTGGTTGCTGGCGGGGGGCGATCGCTTGCGGCGGCGTCCGTCGGAGCCGTTGTCATTTCGACTGAGCAATAACTATGGCCCGACCGAGCATGCGGTGGTGGCGACCTCTGGGCTGGTGACGGCGACGGGGTCCGAGATGCCTGACTTGGGGCGACCGATCGCGAATACGACGGTGCGGCTCCGAGATGCGGCAGGAGGACTGGTGCCGCCGGGGGCAGTGGGTGAGATTTGGATGGGCGGCCCGAGTTTGGCGCGAGGTTACCGCGGGAGGCCGGAATTTACGGCGGAGGTTTTTGGACGAGATCCGGATGAACCCGAGCGGCAGTTCTATCGGACCGGGGATCTGGCACGATGGCGGATGGATGGCACGTTGGAGTTTCGCGGGCGGGCGGATCAACAGGTGAAGATCCGCGGGCAACGCATTGAGCTGGGGGAAGTGGAGGCGGCACTGGTGGAGTTGTCCGGAGTGACCGACGCGGTGGTGGAGGTGCGGCCGTGGCAAGGCGAGCCCGCGTTGGTAGGTTATGTGGTTGGCCAGGGTAATGATGTGACTTGGCGGGCGGCCCTGCGGGAACGTTTGCCGGCCGCGATGGTGCCGACCTTGTTGGTGGCGTTGGACACGTTGCCTTTGACACCGAATGGGAAGGTGGACCGGCGGCGCTTGCCGGTGCCGAGCGAGGCCCCGGCGGTTGTTTCCGGAGGGGCGGAGGAACCCGGCACGGAGGCGGAGGCGCGGATCGCGTCGATTTGGCGCGATGTGTTGGGGCGGGCGCACGTGGGTTTCAC
>JABIRI010000276.1 GCA_018667915.1 Opitutaceae bacterium
CGACACCACCATTGCTTCCTGGATCGGCCAAAATCACGACGACCCGGTTTCCAATTTTGCCGCTGCCGAAATCGGCTCCATCAAACACCTCCCCGGCGCAATCTGGTTCGATCCCGATGCCCGCACCCAAGCGCCCGGGAACGATTTGCTCGATACGCGACTCGATAACGACTGGGTCATATCCCGCACCGACTGGACTCCCGCTTCCACCGTCGTTGCATTGCGCAGTGGCGGTCCGGCCAATCACGAACACGCCGACCGCAATTCCCTAATCTTCAAAGCCCACGGAGAGCGCCTCTTTCACGATCCGTTCAAAGCCGCCTATTCGCCCACCCACTCCCGTTGGCTACTGCGGCTGACGGAGGCCCACACCGCGGTTTTGGTCGACGGCAAAGGCCACCAATACCACGACGGCAGCGAGGGCACCAACGCGTCTTGGGCCCAGGCCAACGTCACTGGATACCGCGCCGGCGACGGCGCCCTGCAGGTCACCAGTGATGCCACGCCCGCGTATCAACTTATTAACGACAAGATCAACCGCGTAGATCGCACGGTCCTCTTTCTCAAACCCGATGTGCTTTTGATTCTGGACCGCCTCGACATGGCGAAGGGATACCCCGCTGAGCTCACCGCTCGCTTCCAGATCTTCAACGAAGACAACCAGTGCAAGATCGCGGTGCGCGGGCAACGCTTCGATATCGGCCGACCTTTCGCCGGTTTGCAGGGCCAGTGTTTCACCCGAGACGGCATCCCCACCCTCGTGCGCGACCAACTCGACCTTCCTGCTGAGGAGGGTGATTTCCCCTTCATCGCCGCCATGACTCGCCGATCCGAATCCGATTCGCTCCTCACCGTGGTCACTGCCTATCCTGACGGCGAATCGGCCAGTCCACTCTCGGTCAAATCCACCGCTACCGGTTGGAGGATTCACGGAACGCATCGTGGCCTCGCCGTCGACACGACCGTCGACCTAAACCGCGCCGCGCTTCCTTTCACCTAATTTCGCGTCCTTCGGGCGCCTCAGACTTTGGACCTCCCTGTCTTCAATACCGTCAACGGTTTCGATTACGCGCTCATCGCGCTGTATTTCATCATTATTATCTACGTCGGGTTCTACGCGGCGAGACGCAACAAGGACACCGATCAATACTTCGAAGGCGGTGGCCAAATCCCTTGGTTCCTCGCCGGATTGTCGAATTGGGTTTCGGGTTTCTCCGCCTTCATGTTCGTCGCGGCTGCCGGCTTCACCTACCAGTGGGGCCTCGGCGCTGCACTGCTGTTCACCTCGGCCACGTGGGCCTACCTCGTTGGGTTTCTCTACTTCGCCAAAATGTGGCGCCGCTGTCGGCTCTCGTCACCACTACAGTTTCTGACCCGCCGGTTTTCTCCGTCCACCACCTACTTCTACTCCATCACGGCCATCATCCCGGCCATCGTTGGCATCGGTCAGGGATTGTATATTCTGTGTATCTTCGTGTCGACCGCGCTGGGACTCAATGATGCCAGTTTGACCCTAGGACCAATCACGCTCTCAGGCTTTCAAGTCCTGACGATCGTAACCGGTTTCGTCATGGTGCTCTACACCGCGGTCGGCGGTCTGTGGGCCGCCGTCCTATCCGACGCCGTGCAGGGAATCATCATCGGCGTGATGACAATAATTATCCTCCCCGTGTCTTACCTGCACTTGGGCGCCGGTGAAGGTATTCTGGCCGGAGTCCAACGGCTGCTCCAAGAAGTTCCTCCCGACTATTTTGAACTCCATGGACCGGTAGCAAACCCGTGGTTCGTCATCGGCTACGTGATCAACATGATGCTCGGCTACAACGTCGCGTGGCATCTCGTGCAGCGTTACAACAGTGTGCCGGACGAACGCGGCGCGCGGAAAATGGCCCTGCTCTGCTGCATCCTCAGTTTCATCGGGCCCCTCATGTGGATACTTCCGGTTATGGCAGCGAAGGTCATCTTCCCTGATATGGGCGCAATCTGGCCGCAGTTCGCGAATCCGGCCGAAGCTTCCTTCGTCAGTCTCGCGCTATTCCTCCTGCCTCACGGCATGATCGGATTCGTCGTTTCCGCAATTCTCTCCGCGACCCTCGGCCAAGCCAATGACGCCTTCAACTGGCTCGCCGCCACCATCACGCGCGACATCGTCGTCCCCTTACGACTCAAGCTCACGGGACAACGCCTGGGCGAGAAGGCCCAACTCCGCGTCGCATGGACCACCATGACAATCGTAGGGGTGCTCGGCGTGGTGGTCGCATTTTTTATTCCCCGCTTCGGCGGCGCATTCCAATTCGCTCTCGTTTACTTCTCGCTCGTCGCCGCGTTCCAAATGCCCGTGGCGCTCGGTATGATTTTCCGCCGCACGCCGTGGTGGTCCGCCATGGCTTCATCATCGGCCGCGCTCATCGTCGCAATCACTTTGATGGTGATGGACGTCTTCCCTGAACACGATTTCGCCCGCAACATGATCGTAGAAGCGATTGTCGCCACGCTGGTCTTCGCGGCCTCCGCCCGATGGTTCCGCGAGGACGATCCCAAACACGCCGGGCTCAAAGATCTCGAACGTGACCTAGCCACTCCGGTCATCGCCGCAGAAGGCAAAGTCGACGGTGCCGCCATGCAAGTTTACGGCCTCATCGGCAGCGTCTGTCTGATCCTGGGGGCGGTCCTACTCGCCTGCACCTTCCTGCCCGGCACTCCGACTGCGCCAGCCATCATCAATCTCATCGCCGGAGTCATGCTCGTCCTCCTCGGCTTCGGCCTCCGCCGCCTCGCGCGCGCTGGCGCGCGCGAAGTAACAAATACCAAGTAACAAGTATCAAGAATCCCAAGCCCCAACGCCACCATTCACCATCCGGCATTTTCCGCTAAACCTGAATTCGTAAATCGTAACTCCAAAATTTCAAAGATGTCCTCAACTTTCAAATGTCCGGTTTCGACGTACCAACAATTCGTCCCGCGCGGCGACGATGGTTGGAAGCAATCGACCCACGAATTCTCCGCCGATCATACCGCGGTTGTGGTCATGCACGCATGGACTCCTCCCGCCAACCACGAGCTCATCGGCTGGCATCGAGCGGTGCCCTACATGCGTGAAGCAGCGGAAGTGCTCCCGGAAATTTTTCCCCCACTCCTCCAAGCCGTGCGAAATCGCGGATTACCCGTGTTTCATGTCACGGGAAACACCCCGGAAAGCCCCCCGGAGGTTCCGTCTGATCCCACTTGGAAGGCTCTGCACGATTTTCGCCAAAACGAAGTCTTTCCCGGCTCTGCCAATGTCGACGATGTTCAGCGTGGTCGAGCCACCCGCTCCATCGCCCCAGAGGCGGTAGCCCTCCCCGGCGAAGCCTCCGCCGAAACCCCGGCCGCGTTACACGCCCTTTGCCAAAAACACGGCATTAATCATCTGATCTACGTGGGTTTTGCCATCAATTGGTGCCTGCTCATGTCACCCGGCGGCATGGTCGACATGAAGCGCTACGGCTACCTCTGTTCCACCGTCGCTGAAGCGGTCGTCTCGGTGGAGAACGAAGTAAGTGCCCCTCACCGCATCGAATACCACCAGGCTCTCTGGCGCGTGGCCGTCGAATTCGGTTTCGTTTTTCACCACCGCCACCTCATCGCCGCCCTGTCTACATCTTAATCCTGTCATTACAAAATGAATACGGACACCACCACTTACACACGCCCGGCCCTCGGTCTGGGCTCCGCGGCCCTCGACGAGCAAGAGGAACAAGCTGCCGTCGAAACCCTGCGTAGCCGCAATCTCTTCCGCTATTACGGCGATGATCCCGAAAATCCACCCACCCGGGTAACCCAACTGGAGAAAACCGCCGTCGCCTGGATCGGCACCGACTATGCCCTCGCAATGTCCAGCGGAACCGCCGCACTCGAAACGGCTCTCGCCGCCATCTCCGTGGGTCCCGGCGATGAGGTAATCGTGCCGGCCTGGAGTTGGTTATCTTGTGTGACCACGATCGTGCGCATGGGGGCACGTCCCGTTTTGGCTGAAATTGATGATTCTCTGAATCTGGATCCCAACGAGATCCAACGTCTCAAAACCGATAAAACCCGCGCGGTCATGGTCGTGCACTATCAAGGTGTAGCAGCAGACATGGATAAAATCATCATGAGCGCCCACAAGTTGGGATTGTTTGTGATTGAAGACTGCGCCGAGGCTCCGGGCACCCGTTACAAAGGCCGGCCGGTGGGTGCGTGGGGCGATGTAGCGATCTACAGTTTCCAACACAACAAACCCATGACAGCTGGCGAAGGCGGCATGCTGGTCACTCGCGACATTCGCACCTACGAACGCGCCGTGCGCATGCACGACTTGGGTCAGTATCGCCCTTATCACCACGCGACCACCCCTCCGCAGGAACCCGCGTTCTCGGGCGCCAACTACCGCATGTCCGAGCTCACCGCATCGGTCGCACTCGTTCAGCTCAAGAAAGTCGATGCGATCAAAAGCCACTGTCGTATACTCCAACAAAAGATTCGCGATGAAGTCGGCGAACTCCCCGGCATCACCTGGCGCACCATGCCCGACTCAACGGGGGATTTTGGTTTCGAAATGTATTTCTACCTCGAAGACCCCGATAACGTGGAGCCATTCCAATCCGCGCTCAATGCCCTGAAGGTGAACTGTCTCCCCCGCACCGGAACCTATCCCCAATATTATCGGGAAAACATCCTTACTGGCCGCGCCCATCACCCGGCCGCCTCTCCGTTTAGAGACCTAAAACCCTGGCCCGCCCCCGGCTATCGCCCGGAAGATTTTCCCGTAACGGAGAACCTCACCCGCCGGTTCATCGCCCTCCCCCTCGGTTGGAAATACACCCCCGCCGACGCAACCCACATCGCCCACTCCCTAAAAACCGTCCACCAAGAGATCTTGGGTTAGCATACCCTTCTTTCTCTTTCCTCATTATCATTAGCTTTATCGAAACACCTGCCTCCACGTAACCGTCTCCTCCTCTCCCGCTCCTACTCGTTCTCGTTCTCATTCTCATTCTCGTTCTCGTTCTCGTTCTCGTTCTCGTTCTCGAAAATTCTGCCTCTCCGAGATCTCCAC
>JABIRI010000279.1 GCA_018667915.1 Opitutaceae bacterium
AAATCGGTATCGAACTCTGCAACCTAAAGTTGGGTATTCGTCCTCGGGTGCCATTTGTCTTCTTTGATGCGAAATATTTCCGCGATCTACGCAAACAGATCACTCAGATGATCCGAGCTGGTCGGGCCCCCGCATGGATGGGCGAGTATCTTCTGTTCACCGACGACCCCGACGAAGTGGTCGCGTTCTACCGTGAAAAACTTCAGGTGCTCTGAGATGACCCGTAGGTCCGATCCCACTCAGCGGCGGATCTTAGGATAAATGGTGCCCACGTGCACCAGATTACCCGTTTCATCCCGCTCAAGGATGGCCCCATTCTCGGCAACCAAAACCTCAGAGAGACCCGTGTTGCCGTAGCGGTAGGACATGACCCGGATCGGTTCCGGTTCCATACCTGTTGGAGTAATCAAATGCATCCGAAGTTTGTCATCCTCAACAATGAAAACCACTTGGCTTGGATCAGTGAGGTCGCCGTAGCGCCCCCCAAACTCCTGGTTGAGACCGGCCACCCGAACCGGATGGTCGACAAACTGCATTCCCGTGGGCGCACTTTTGGGCCCAAAGTTAATCCAGCCCATGATTAAGGTGCCGATCAAAAGCGCCACAATCAGTGCGATCTTCTTCCCTTCTCCGCCAAAGGAAGCAAGAACTCCACCGTCTCCAGAAGAGGTCTTTCCTCTTTTTGAAGCCGAATCCGAAGCCTCGACTGACATCAGCCAAGAAATAATTTCTTCGGGGGTCTTTTCCTGAGGGTTCGAATCAGCAGCCTTGCTTTCGGCCACCATCAGTCGGCCACCAACATTGGTCACCGCCAGACGCAAGTCACCTCGGGCGATCGTGATCTTGGCCTCCGTATCAGCCAGTTGGGTGGAGGACAGGGCAGCAAACGAACGCAGGCGCTCGAGGGCCAATTCCACGTCCATTTTAAACAAGGGCACTTTGCGCCCCTTTTCAGGTTTGGCGCAATCGGTCGAAAGACCTTCGGCAGATAGAAGAACGGGTATGTCGCTCATATGCTCAGATTTCCACGTTGAAAACGACAAGGGAGCCTCCTCCGGTTATGATCAGATTCCCGTCACTGACGTCCCCATCATCGGTCCAGGTGTCGATGAGTCCCATTTCCTCCAGGGACAATGTCGGACCCACCACTTGGATCATTCCCGTTTCGTAATTTCCTCTTTGCGCGTCGGAGGCTTGAGCGCTCACCCAGCGGAAATTTCCTCCCAGCGAGGTGGTTTTGCCCCAGTCATTCAGGTCAATATACTCCTCCATTCCTCCCGGAACCACTCCCGCCGCTACCGTGGCCGGAAAGGAACCTTTTTCCTGCGCATAGCGTTGGAAGGCCTCTGAAAATGTTCGCGTATCGGAAGTGAACGCAGAGGATATAGCACGTAGTTTGATGCGTTTGAAAACCGGCACCGACAACATTGCCAGAAACCCAATCAGGGTCACCACAACCATAATCTCAACCAGGGTAAACCCCCTACGTTTTTTATTGAATCGCATTCTCGACTCCTAGTCTCCGAATCTCGCGGCCGAGAATCAACCCCATACTCCTACGTGTTATTAACATTTCGGCATTGCGTGGATTTTCGGATACGCGAGTTTCCGTTTCATGGCTGACAATGTGGTCCCGAACAACCTCCCCTCCTCCGTTTTAGTCGTTGGGTCCGGCGGACGTGAACATAGCTTGGTGCGCGAAATCGCTCGTTCGCCGGCGGCTCCGCGCATTCTCGCGGCGCCCGGCAATCCCGGCATGGCATCCGAAGGCGCCAGTTGCCATGCGGTTGCAGCCGACGACCTCGATGGCATGGTCGCGCTGGCGACGGCCGAAAAGGTCGAATTCGTCGTCGTTGGCCCCGAGGTGCCGCTCGCCCTCGGTTTGGTCGATCGGCTGGAAGAAATTGGGGTGCCCGCTTTTGGTCCCAAAGCCGATGGAGGCGAACTCGAGGCCTCCAAAATCCGCACGAAACAGATTCTGCAAAAATATGGCATCCCTACCGCACCCGCCGAAGTGTTTACCGAGGTCGATCCGGCATTGGCCTACATGCGGTCGCGCGGTGCTCCCATCGTGGTGAAAGCCGACGGACTCGCCGCGGGCAAAGGTGTCATTGTTGCAAGCGACCTGTCGGAAGCCGAAGCCGCCGTTCGGGACATGCTCGAGGGTAACAAATTTGGTTCGTCCGGTTCTCGCGTATTGATCGAAGACTGTCTCAGGGGCGAGGAAACTTCGATTCTCGTCATCGTTTCCGGTCGTGACTATCTGATTCTCCCCACGTCACAGGATCACAAACGCATCGGCGAAGGCGACACCGGACCCAACACCGGTGGCATGGGCACGTATTCTCCCGCGGTGGTGGTGACGCCAGAGCTGTTGCAGCAGATCGAGAAGGAAATCGTGCGACCTTCAGTCGAAGCCATCGCCGACGAGGGCATCGATTTTCGGGGCACCTTATTTATCGGCATCATGCTGACCGCTGACGGGCCTTCGGTTCTGGAATACAACACCCGCTTCGGTGATCCCGAGACTCAGGTCGTCTTACCCCGTTTGGACTGCGATGTTTTGGAGCTACTTTGGCGGGCAAGCCTCGGTCAATTGGCAGGCTTTGATCTCAGCGTAAACGACCAGCATGCCATGTGTGTGGTAATCGCCTCGCGCGGTTATCCGGAGTCCTATGACAAGGGTGACGCCATCAATCTGCCCGAGCCCATGCCGGCCAATGTCGCGGTGATTCACGCTGGAACCGCCACCAACGACTCTGGCCAACTCGTCACCGCCGGCGGCCGCGTGCTCGGCGTCACGGCCTTGGCCGACAGCCTGAAAGGTGCGGCCGACCTTGCTTACGCCACCTGCGAGCAAATTGATTGTGTGAGCAAAGTATTTCGCCGGGATATCGGCGCCCGCCAGTTCAACCGCAAATAACCCACGCCCTTCGTCGGGTTGCATTTCCTCCGGAAACGGATAGCGATACCACTCATGGACCAGTCTGGACTCATCGTCGTTGTTTGCACGGGAAACACCTGTCGTTCACCCATGGCGCAAGGATTACTCGCTCACGCATTGGCGGCCGAAGAAAGTCCGCTAAAAGACTTTCGCGTCGTTTCCGCGGGCGTCGCTGCAGCCCCAGGATCACCCGCTTCCGCCAATTCGGTCACAGCAATGAAGAAAGTGGGATTGGATATATCGAATCACCAAAGCCAGCCCCTTACCGAGGAATTACTGGAAGAGGCGTCCGTGATCTTCGTGATGACCGAAACCCATCGGGCGATTATCCAAGCCTCCTTCGATCCTACACCGCGGCATGTTTATTTGCTTCGCGAATTCATGCCGCCGGAGGCCGATACCGAAGTTGCCGACCCCTACGGCGGTCCCCCTGCCCTCTACGAAGCCTGCCGCGACGAAATGGTGGAATCGGTCCCTTCGCTCGTAAAATTCCTCCGCGAAAACACCACTTAAGCCCCTTCGACTAACCGCCTTCGATGCAAAGATTGTCACTTAGCATAGGACAGTTCACGAGACCTCGGGAGCGACGAAATGGGGTGGAAGAGCATTTTCGGTTTGGGATTTTGGGGAATCCTTTCTGATATCTACATTTCTACGCCATGTTGACCGCCACGCCACTCGCCACCCTCGATCCCGAAATTGCCGCCGCTATCGCGGCCGAGAGCTCTCGTCAGGCTGATCACCTTGAGTTGATCGCCTCCGAAAACTTCACTTACCCCGCGGTCATGGAGGCCCAAGGAAGCGTTCTCACCAACAAATATGCCGAGGGTTATCCGGCCAAACGCTGGTATGGCGGCTGCGAACAGGTGGATAAGGTCGAGGTCCTCGCCATCGAACGCGCCAAGCAGCTCTTCGGAGCCGAGCACGCCAACGTCCAGCCTCACTCCGGTTCTCAAGCCAATTTCGCCGTCTACACGGCCGTGCTACAGCCCGGCGACAAGGTGCTCGGCATGAATCTCGCCCACGGCGGCCACCTCACCCACGGCAACCCGGCCAATTTTTCCGGCAAGCTCTACAACTTCGTGCAATACGGCGTGAACGAAGAGACCGGCTACATCGATTACGATGAACTCGCCGCCATCGCCGAACGTGAACAACCGAAGATGATCACCGTGGGCGCTTCGGCCTACTCGCGCATCATTGACTTTGAGCGCATGGGTGAAATCGCGCGCTCGGTCGGCGCCTACCTGTTTGCCGACATCGCGCACATCGCCGGTCTCGTTGCCGGCGGCATGCACCCGTCCCCGGTTCCCCACGCCGACTTCGTCACGACGACGACGCACAAAACGCTCCGTGGTCCTCGCGGCGGATTGATTCTTTGCAAAGCCGAACACGCCAAGGCGATCAACTCCGCCATGTTTCCCGGCGGCCAAGGCGGTCCGTTGATGCACGTAATCGCGGCGAAGGCTGTCTGTTTCGCCGAGGCCCTGAAGCCCGAATTTAAAGACTACGCCGCCAGCGTCGTCAAAAACAGCCGAGCGCTCGCCGAGTCGTTTTTGAAGCGCGGCTACAAGGTCGTTTCGGGTGGCAGCGACAATCACCTCTTCCTCGTCGATCTTCGCGAGAACCTTCCTGACCTTACCGCCAAGTTGGCTCAAGAGACCCTCGATCTTGCTCACATCACGTGTAACAAAAATACCGTGCCGTTCGAGACACGCTCGCCATTCAAGGCATCCGGAATTCGTCTCGGCACTCCAGCGGTGACGTCACGTGGATTCACCGTCGACGACATGGACGAGATTGCCGATTGCATCGACGCCGTGCTCAAGGCGATCGATACCGATGCCCTCGAAGACACGTTGACTGCCGTAAAGGCACGGGTTGCGACGCTGGCCTCGGATCATCCGTTGCCCTATTGATGGAGCATGAGATGCGTCGCCGCCAACCCGCGCTCCGTATCTCTTCCACCAACCAGAACAATGACCCCGTCCAACAATCCTCTGGTTCGTAAGCCTTGGCCGATGAAGTGGATTATCGTGGCGATTTTGGTCACGATAATCCCCTACACGTGGATCACGCTGGCTTTCCGGAAACCCAATCCCGCGCACGAACCTTACCAGGATAACAAGGACCGAGCGCAGGTGTTGAGACTGCTCGACAGCGGATTCAGCCGCGTTGATTTGGCGATTGATCTGCTGGTCGATCCTCCCGTGCCTCCCACAAATTCCGCCGATACCGCGGCGATTGAAGGTGGGCTACCGCCTTTGCTCGCTGATCTATTGATCGACAAACCCCCGGTGCCCATCGACTTCCCCTTCGTCGCTGCCCCGGAGTCCGCGCTTTCCGGTGCGCCCTACGTGATTAAATTTGCCTGCACTCAGCCCGATTTTGACGAGCGGGTGGACGAATCACGACTCTATCGACGCAAACAAGAGTTAGTATTGATCGTCGCCTATCACCCGACCCCCGAGGGTCTACAGACCCGCCAACGCGAGGTAACCGCCCAACTCACCATCCCGGCAAACACGCTCGAGCCGGGTGAATATCGGGCAACGATAGTCGGAGCCCGCGAGTCCCGCCGGTGGACCTTTGAGGTGCATTGACCGTATGAGGGGGGACAAAGCCACGATTGACCACGCCGGCTTCATCCCCAACAACCCTCTGCCTCTAACGACTTCCATGACCAAGGGTTCCGCCAGTTCCGACGCAGTTCCAGCTGCCGATATCGAGACCAATTTCAAACCAACCGATCTTCGGGGGATATTGAAATACATCCCTCGTTTTCGGAATCAGATCTTCGTGATCTCGTTGGATGGAGCCGTCATCGCCGATGACAATTTGGCCAATCTACTCCTTGATATCGCAGTGCTGCGCAGTCTGATGATCAAGGTCGTGCTGGTTCACGGCATCTCTGCCCAACTCACCGAATTGGCCGAAACCCGCAACGTCGTAATCTCCAACTCCGACGGCACCGGTGTAACCGATGGCCCCACGCTCGACCTGGCAGTGCGTGCTTCGTCCCGCGTCTCTCACCTCATTCTCGAGGGGCTCACACAATCCGGTTTGAAGTGCGCCATCACCAACGCCGTGCGCGCTCTGCCCATCGGTGTGATCAAGGGCGAAGATCGTCAATTCACCGGCAAAGTAGATCGGATCGACAAGGATACCCTGCAGCATCTGTTCGCCGCTGACATCGTGCCCATTATTCAACCCATCGGGTTTGCCCCCGACGGCAGCACCTTACGAATCAACTCGGATCTCCTCGCCGTAAAAGTCGCCGCCGAACTCGGCGCGACCAAAGTCATTTATCTGAGCCAGCGGGAAGGATTGAACATCGATGGCGTTTTTCGGCGCGACATCGCCGTCGAAGAACTCGCGACCGTCTTAGAAAAATCACCCGAAACTATCAACGACGACGTTCGATCGAAAGCCGAGCACGCCGTAAGTGGCGCCAAGAGCGGCATCCCCCGCGTGCACCTGATCGACGGACGGATTTACGACGGATTGTTGAATGAGGTATTTTCCAGCGACGGCGTCGGCACACTCATTTACGGGAATGACTACCAGCAAATCAGGTCAGCCACCCGATCCGACACTCGGTTTGTGCACAGTTTGATTCGGAGTGCCATCGAACGAGAGGAACTCCTCCACCGCGATCTCTCAGCGATTGAGGATGATATTGAGAGTTTCTTCGTATTCGAAATCGACGAGAACATCGTCGCGTGTATCTCACTGCACGTGTATCCAGATCGACCTGAAACCGCTGAAATCGGATCGCTCTGTGTCATGCCGTTTCATCACAGACGCGGTATCGGCCGAAAGATGGTCGAATTTGCGACGCTTCAAGCCAAAGCCAAAGGCGCCACCCAATTGGTCGCACTCTCGACCCAAAGCACGACCTTCTTTTCACGCTCCTGTGGTTTCGCCTTGGCGGATGAAACCGACCTGCCGAGCTCTCGCCGCTCCCAAGCTCAGAGCAACGGGCGCAACGCCAAGGTGCTGGTCAAGTCACTCGACTGACGCGCCGCTCTCCTCTTTCGATGCGGGCAGTTATCCAACGCGTAAGCCAAGCGAGCGTAACGGTCGCTGGAGAAATCATTGGAGAGATAGATCAAGGCGTCGTAATCCTCCTCGGGATCACCGGAGACGATACCTCGGCCGATGGAAAGTGGTTGGCCGATAAAATCGGCAAACTACGCATATTCGCCGATGACGACGGCGCGATGAACCGATCTCTCGTTGATATCGGCGGACGAGCCTTGATCGTCAGCCAGTTCACGCTGCATGCGCGCACTAAGAAAGGCACGCGGCCATCGTTCAATGATGCGGCACCGCCCGATCATGCGGAACCACTCTACCAACAATTCTGCGGGGAGATGCGGTCTCTCTTAGCTGAGGACGCGGTCGCTACCGGGGAATTCGGAGCGATGATGCAGGTTGCCTTGGTCAATGACGGACCCGTGACCCTGATCCTCGACACCCACAACCGGGAATAACGGATTGAGTTACCGCACCTTCGTTCGA
>JABIRI010000151.1 GCA_018667915.1 Opitutaceae bacterium
ACCAAACTCGTCATGTCGCGGGCATAACCGATGTCGTAGATCGCGTGTTCGTAGCCCATTGCATAGGCGGCGGTGGGACGGCCCGGATGCACGGCGCCCCAGATGGGAGAATACAGCATGCCGGCGCACGTCATTTCGCCGCCGTAGAATTTGCTCAACGCATCGGCGTAGCCGGGCAGATTATTTTCCGCGTAGGGCTTTGCGACCAGGGCCCATTCCTGCAACCAGGCCATTTTCATGAGATTGTTTTCGTAGGGTTTGGGATCAAATCCCTCGGTGGCTTTGAGTGTGTCGATGTGCGCTTGGTAACGCGCCATGATGTGACGCGCCATGACCTGGGGCGTGGCTTGGCGGAGGTCCTGGGCGAGGAGGAATTCGATAGTGAGGGCCTTCCAGCGGGTGTCGTCGGTTGTGCCGCCGGCGGGCAGGTTCGTTTTCCAGATCCCTTCCGCGGAAACGGCGCGCACCATCGGCTCAAGATCGTCGACGAAACCGCAGTCCAGCTGGATGTCGGATCGGCTCCACATCTCGGTGGGAGCGCCCATGGCATCGCCGATGGCGGAACCGATGAGAAGGCCGAGCACCTTGTTGTGGTATTGGTCCCGCGAAAGAGACGGGCGCAAGGATGTCGCGGTTGGCGACGTCATCGTGTCTGGTGAGGCGGCGGCGCTCGGTGACGATGTTTCGCAACCAGTTGAGCAAACCAATGCGAGGAGGAGTGCGGCGGGGATCACCTTCATGGCTGCAAACGATGGCACGGAGAGGGTAGGAGTCGATGCCTGCCTTGGTTCTTCCCGATTACGGCCTGATTTCCCAGCAACTGATGGATTTGTGGCTGAGATTCACTCCACCGGGCCTACGTAGTTATCGGTGGTGCTGAGCGGTTGCCATGGGTGGAAGTAGATTCAGGCTGAGCGCATGAAGATTTGTTCAACCCTCCTCATTTCGACGATCATTTTAGGCGGCCTCACGGGTTGCGGTGGATCGGACGCGACAACCGAATCAGAAGCCGCCGACCAGTCCAAAAAAACGACTGCCGTGGAATCGATGCCCGATCGCCCCAAGACCAGTGATGACGTGGTCGAGGTAATGAAGGAAGCGGTGATGAAAGAGATGAAGATCTCTGAGATTCAATTGCCCGACTTGGCTGCAGTTTCGTCGGATGCGCTCGGGCACCTCAGCCTTGGGGCGCTTTCCAGCTTTAGTGCAGCAGGCGGGTCGGATTCGGCTGGAATGATGAGTCAACTCACAGGTTTGAAGACCTCCCTCAGCTCCGGAGATGCGATCGATACGTTGAACCAATTGAAAGGCTGGGCGGCCGCAGCTCAGCAGATACCGGGTGCGGCAGCAGGCGTGGAGGCGACCAAGGCGATGGTGAGCGCATGGGCGCTCAAGCAAGGATTTGATGCCGCGATCATTGCACCCGTTTTAGGGGCGTTGCAGACGGGCGACTTGGGTCAACTGGCCGCGCAAGGCGTTAAACTTGCCGGAGTGGCAGAACTCAGTGATCAGCAAGTCCAGATTCTCAACGGGGTGCTGAGTAACTACGGTATCGATGCTAAAGCCGGTGAAGTATTGAACAGCGTCAAAGGCCTGTTCGGCCGCTGATCACTCCGACTCCGTCGCGACCAAACGCACCCCTTCGGGTTCGATGGTGATTTTGCGTTCACGATAAAGTCCACCGATGGCCTGTTTGAAGGCCTTCTTACTCACACCGAAGTGGGCCTGGACGTCGGCGGGTGGGCTCTTGTCGTGATAGGGCAGGAAACCGTCGTCGGCTTTTTTGAGCATCTTGAAGATCTTTTCACCGAGAGGATCGATCCGTTGATAACCCGCCTCATGGATGGTGAGATCGATCTTTCCGTCGGCGCGTTCCCGGCCGATGAATGCGGGCAACGCATCGCCGATCGAAAGGGGGGCGGGCAGGTCGGTCCGGTAGAGCAGACCGACGTGGGATTGGTCGACGATGGCTTTGTAGCCGAGGGGCGTCTCGCCAAAGATGATCAGATCCACGCCTTCACCCTTTTCGTATTCGGCTTCCGTGCGATCGAGATGCCGATCAACCCGAGCGGTGGCAACGATACGATTGGTGCGCTCATCGATGCGCACGAGCACGACGACCTTTTCGCCGACTTTGACTTCGCCCGCCCATTCCCGATTCGGGAGCAGGAGGTCTTTTTCCAGGCCCCAATTGAGGAATGCTCCCATGCCTGGATTGATGCTCACCACCTCCAGGGCGGCGAATTGACCGACTTTGGCAAGTGGTTGCTCCGTGGTCGCGATCACGCGGTCCTCGGAATCGCGATACAGAAACACGTCGATCGCGCCGCCGGCGACCATCAGTGGGGTCGCGTAGCGTTTGGGTAGGAGAATCTGTCCCATGTCCTCGCCGTCGAGGTAGAGGCCTGGAGCGGCTTCGTGAAGAATGGTCAGGAGGTTGGTTTCGCCGAGATAAGGCATGATAGGAAAGTAGACGTGGAAGGAGAAAGGGTGAAGCCCGTCAATAAAGAGATTTGGCCCACGGAACACACTAAACCTCCAACCGGTTGATTTTTACAGAAGGAAACGAAGAAAACGAAGTTTTAGGCGAATCCGTCATCCTCCTTCGCCCCGCGAAACGGGACTATGGCGGACATGGCCGGTTGTAATTAATTTGGAACTCACTCCTTCGCCAAGACTTCGGCGCGCAAGCAGGAACTCAGAAAGTTGAGCCGGAGGCGGTGGAGTGGTGGCGGACGTTTTGGGTAATCTCTCGGAGATACGGACGGATTTGGGGAAGGGGTCAGGTCGCAATAAGTTTACTGCACTACGTTGCGTAAAACTTATTTGCGACCTGACCCCGTTGGAGCGGCTGCTGTATCTTGTTACTTGGAAATTGGGACTTGTTACTTCGACGCCATCATGGCGTCGAGCAGCGGCTTCATGCCTTCTACCCAGATTTCGTAACCGGCGGCGGAGGGGTGAAGTTGGTCGGGCATGATGGCCTTGGCGATCGTGCCGTCGGCGGACATGAATTTAGGGCCAAGGTCGAGGTAACGGATGTTGGATCCATTGTCCATGGCTCTGACCGGTTGCGAAACGAATTCCATCGCAGCGCGGAACGGTGATCTCCCGCAATGCATAGGACATCAGCTTAAAATGGTGAACCATGTGCCACTAC
>JABIRI010000281.1 GCA_018667915.1 Opitutaceae bacterium
GAAATTGATTTTGCGATGCGTTCTCTGTTTTCGGGCGTGAGATTCACGATTGCGGGATTGGCTTTATTACTCTGCGCCAAGGCACCGCTACGCGAGTGGCAAGCAACGCCGCTGAAATGGGTGTTGGGAATGGCGATGACTCAGACGGTGGGCCAATACGTGTTGTTCTATTGGGGACTGGAACTTTCGAGCGGAGCCTTGGCTTCATTGTTGGTGGCGAGCGGAAGCTTATGGTGGGTCATACTCGCTCCGCGATTCGGGCACAGTCGTCCGTTGACGATGAGGCAATGGTGGGTGCTGGGGGCGGGAGCGCTGGGCGTCACGGTGGCGGTCTACAGTCCCGGGGCCTCGGCAGGGAATCCTCGGGTGGGTGGGATTGCGGTATTGGGCGCGAGTTTTTTTGGCGCGGTCGGATTGCTGTGCTTCCAGCGTGTTCGTCCCACCATGGGGTCTCGAGCCGGAACGGGCTATGCTTTGGCGATCGGCGGAATCGTGCTGATGATATTGGGGCTGCCGGCGATCATACGGGGCGAATTAGCCGTGTTTGATGGGTTTGTGGTGGGATGGACTCTGTGGCTGGCGTTCGTCTCCGCTGCAGCATTCGCGCTGTGGAATCATCTCTCCACCCAGATGTCGGCGCACGCGTTGGCAACCTATCGGTTTCTCATTCCGTTGTGTGGTGTATTTGAGTCCCTGATACTACTCGCAAACGAAAAACTAACACCCGCGATGGTGGTCGGAGGTGTCGTGGTATTGATTTCGATGACGCTCGTGAATCGTAGACATGCGTCGCCGTAACGGAGCCTATTCCAACGGCTGAATGGGGCCGGCTTTGGCCCATGCGATCGCGCCGTTCAGATCGTTCGGCGCGAAGGTCATGAACTGACCTTCCATGAACTTGGAACCCAATTGCATGGCCCACTTGAACCAGGCTTGGGCTCCGACCACCGCGAAGCGGTTAAAGTCGTGACGATGTTTAAGGCTGAAGCTGGCGTCGTCCCACATCGCTCCGAGATCCCAACCTTCGAACATTTCGTCCAGATGCAGGACGATATTCACTTTACCATGCTGGGCGATGAGCTCTTCGATTTTGGGTTGGAAGCGGGTTTCGTAGTCAGCGGCACTGAGGATGCCAGTAGCGCGGGCGATGAGGGTTTCGTTTTCAGATTCTGGGCAGATGTCGATCATGGTCTTCTTTCAGTTGGGGGTGCTGGGATGGCTCCCGGACGCGGACGTGGCGCCAGGAGCGTGAGACTAAGATCACTCAGAGGTAGGCGTGCTGGGAACAACGCGTCTGCTTTAGCGAACGGATTGATCTTGATCAGTTGACGGGGACACGTCAACCGCCGTCGCGGAGATCCGACCGCGGTCAATCGGTATTCGCAGACCTATTTTGATTTTAACCCACAATCGGTTTTGTTACTGACAATAACCCCGACTACTCACCATGAAGCCCTTTCGATTTACCCTGATTTCCCTTTTCCTTGTAGTTCCGACAGTTGCGTTCGCTCAGTCCACGGACGAATGGTCGGCTGCCGTGCTGAAGTCATTGGAACGCCGGCAGCCCATTCCCGCCATGGGGGCGGATTCTTACAACGCGACGGAGCGACAGGCCTACGAAGTGCAGAAAATAGTGGTCGAGAAGCTCATCGCGGGTGGGGATGAGCCGGTAGGCCACAAGGCGGGGCTCACCAGTGAAGCAGCCCAAGCCAAATTCGATGTCTTCGAGCCGGTGGCAGGGGCGCTACTCAAGTCGCACGTTAAAAATACCGGAACATTCGTCAGCCGCCGGCAGTTTAAAGGCATGATGGTTGAAATGGAGATCGGGTTTGAGCTGAAACTCTCGATCCGGGCCGAGCCTCGAGATGTCGAGGAACTGAAGTCCAAGGTCCGCCAAATCTTACCCATTGTTGAACTGCCCAATATTCATTTTGACCCGTCCGATAAGGTAAGTGGTTTGGATGTCATCGCGAGCAATGTAGCCGCCGCCACGGTGATCAAAGGTCGCGCGAAACCCATCGGCACCATAGATCTCAACGAAATTGAAGCCACGCTCACGCTCGACAAAGAGGTGATCGCGGAAGGGGTAGGATCCGACGCAATGGGCGACCAATGGGAAGCGTTGCTCTGGCTGGTGCGCCAACGTCTGCGTGATGGCTATGAAGTGAAGCGGAATGATCTGTTGATCACCGGAGCACTGGGTCAAGTCGTGCCTGCCGAATCAGGCCGCTATGTGGCTGACTTTGGTAAACTCGGCCGTGTGACGTTCTCGATGCGGTGAATAAAGCATGGCGAATCAGAATCGGCGGGCTGATTGGCGTTGGCGTTTTAAGTGGGTTATTTTTTCAAGGATCTTGGCTCCAAATACTACTAGTGGGAGTGCCTTCAGTTTGGATTGCCGGACCATTCGCAGTGGCTGGCGGAGTAGTTCTACTTGTCGACTATTTGAAGGGGAAAAAGGTCTCTGCCTCCGTGAAATATTTTTACGCCGTTCTCGGAGCATTTATCACATTTGCGGGTGTATCGCTCTCCACGGGGCTAGGCGTCCATCACTACAAGGAGCAGCAAATATTTAATTACGTCGAAGAGTCGTTGCCGTGGGTCGACAAGTTCTACTTGGAGAGAGGGCGCTATCCTTTAACTCTTGAGGAGTGCGGGGCGCCTAAACGGCCTTTATTCGTTGGGAAAAGTCTCAGGTATTCCGGCGGTGAAGAGGAATTCAGTTTTATTTACGTTGATAGCCAGTCCCTAATGGGTGGCGTTTATCTCGATAGTAACAGCCGAGAATGGAATCACTGGGATTGAGAGTGGATCAACCTACCAACTACGCAATTTATCTAGGTCCTGTTTCATTGCGGTGTAGACGTCTCGAAGCGGGAGGGTGAGCTCTCGCCGACCTTTGCCAGCGCCACCCAAGTCATACTCGTAGTGCAAGCTGATGGGGACGTTGATTTTTGCATCATCCACCATTTTGAAGTAGCGCGGGAAATCCACCCAGCCCTCGTCGAGGGGAGTGTTGAGCAAGTCGGGTAATCCGGTTTTTTCGTCTTCGATCCACTTGAAGTCTTTGACGACAAGCGAAGAGATTTTGGGGGCGGCGATTTCGAATTCGCGTTGCCAAGAAGCACCGCGTTCAGCGACGGCGTGACGGATGTCGAACTGGATACCAAGAACGGAGGGATCTACATCCTGCAGGATTTGCCAATACTCCCACAGGGAGGATCCGATATGACGGGCACCCGCGTGGTTTTGGAATGCACCGTTGAGCCCGCGTTTCTCGAGTCCTTTGACCAGCGAGGGCAACGAGCGGCGGATCTCTTTGAGTTGATCGGCAGGGTGGGTGCCCGGAGTGGGGCGAAAGTAGCCCATGCGCAGGTGTTTGATACCGGACTCGGCTATCGCATCGAGGGTCGAATCGAAGTGCGGATCGTCGGCCGATGCAAAGCCGGTGGTGCACATCAGCGGGGGTAAGTTGTGATCGCGCAGCGCC
>JABIRI010000316.1 GCA_018667915.1 Opitutaceae bacterium
CACACTCTTCCAAATTGACCAAAAAACCGGTGCCCCACGACGCGTGGCGGGAGTTCCGCCCGATTATTTTTCCGCCGACGGCCAGCTTTGGGGAAATCCGCTCTACGACTGGGATGTTCTTAAAGCAGAAAATTACGCGTGGTGGCTCAATCGCCTCCAGGCGAATTTGTCGCTGGCCGACATCGTGCGAATCGACCACTTCCGTGGGTTCGATACCTACTGGTCAATCCCGGCCGACGCCCCAACCGCCAAAGATGGCGAATGGTGCCAAGGCCCCGGACTGGATTTCTTTACCGTAGTTAAAAAAAGTCTACCGGACTGCCGTCTCATTGCGGAAGACTTGGGCGAACTTTCCCCCAGTGTCATAAAGCTTCGGGGCGCAACGGGACTTCCCGGTATGGCCATCCTGCAATTCGCTTTTGGTGGAAATTCCACAAATCTATACCTACCGCACAATCTCCGGCCAAATTCCATTGTCTACCCCGGAACGCACGACAACGACACGAGTTTGGGTTGGTATCGCTCGGCGGATGATTTGTCGCGTGATCATGTAAATCGCTACCTGCGTGTTTCGGGGGAAAATATTGGTTGGGATCTCATTCGCGCCGCTTACGGATCGGTGAGTGCGATGGCAATTACTCCGCTGCAGGACTTACTCAGCCTGGGGTCGGAAGCCCGTATCAATACTCCCGGCAAAGCCGAAGGAAACTGGCAATGGCGCTACCACGAGAATGACCTCAATGAGCTCATATCAGGCAGCGGTGAATATCTCGCTGAACTCGCCGAACTTTCCGGACGTTTACCGGATTCATCCCCATCGGGGTAAGACGTTAGCCTTTGAGTAGATGCTCCCGAATCCGGGGCACTACATCGTTGCTGGCATCCTCCAATACGTAGTGACCGGCATCTTCAAGATACAGGTCTTCGGCATTCGGTAAACGCTCAAGCCACTCTTGATGGAAATAGTCATTAAAACAAAAATCCTGACCGCCCCAAATCACCAACGTGGCATGATTCTTAAACTTCCCGATTCCTTCTTCAACCCGCTTGAGCGTGGACCAAGATGGGTGGGAATCATTCATCGGAATATCCTGCACAAAACTACTTACCGCTACTCGGTTTGCCCAGGAGTCGTAAGGGAGCAAATATCCTCGAGATTCCGTCTTGGTGAGTGGTTTGCGTCGCATCGCCATCCATATGGCGGGTCCGGCAAATCCATTGCCACCGCGCACGATCAAAGGCCCAAGCACCGGCAGTCGGCAAAGCGCGATGCGTCTCGGAATGTGCATCGAAGTAAATGCCGCCGTATTCATGATTACGATACGGCCGATTATGTTCGGTCGCTGTTCCGCTACACCGAACCCGATCGCACCACCCCAATCATGCACCACCAAGTCGATACGTTTGAGCTGCAATTGATCGATCAGGCTAACAACATCAGCGATCCGGGTTGCTAACTTGTAATCGTAGTGGGCGGGTTTATCCGACAGCCCCATGCCGATATGATCCGGCACGATACAACGCCGATGCGGGGACAGTTCCTTCACCAGATTTCGGTAATAAAAAGACCATGTCGGATTTCCGTGTAGCATGAGAACGGCATGGTCCCCTTCCCCTTCCCCTTCATCCAAATAGCTGAGACGAGCTCCCGTGGCCGTGGTATGAACCACCGGAGAAAACGGATACTCCTCCTTAAGCCAATTAGGAATCTTGAGTAGGTTGTCGGTTTTCATCGTCACCACTCCACTCCTAACATCAGGCAATTCAACCCACTCCCGATACCCAATAGGCCCACCCGGTCACCGGCCGAAATCGCCCCGCTATCAGCGGCCATGGCCAAGGTAGCAGGGAGCGCGACCGAGCCCGTATTCCCGAGCGTTTCGAAGGTGGAAAAATCTTTCGCCAAATCGAGATCCAACGCCTCGTAGAGTTTCCGTCGATGCGTGCTGCCCACCTGGTGGCAAATGAAACGATCGAAGTCATCCTTGGGGTGATTTACTTCTGCGGTGAATTCACTCCACGTCTCTCGCGCCAGTGCAATTCCTGCGACGAGTAATGCTTCGGAGTCAGTCTGCATCGCCAACGAGTCCGCGCCATGGGTGTCCCCTTGGCAAAGTTCGCTGTGTTGCGTCGCGGCTTTTGCGGTTCCGCCTAAGAGTCGATGCCCATCCGGAGCGAGTGAATCGTGGCAAACTACCGCCGCAACGGCGCCTGAACCAATCGTGAGATTCGCAAAATATGGTTTAATCTCCTGTCGTGTGAGCTCCCCACTCAATAAGGTATTCAGCGTGTGATCGACGAGCGGACCACCGTTTTCACCGGAGCACACCAACGCACAAGTGATCTGTCCCGATTCAATCATACTGGCTGCAATGGTCAGTGCATTCAGAAATCCCAAACAAGCATTGGAGACATCGTAAATTTGCGCCGTGCCCGGCAAACCGATCTTGTGATGGGCAAAGGATGCCGTCGCCGGCTCAAGCATATCACGGCTGACCGCCGTGTGCATGAATAACTGCACCTGCTCCGCGGACAGTCGGGACTGAGCCAAAACCTTGCGCCCGGCAGCCGCACTGGCATCGGACGGACGCGTGCCGGCTGGCCAAACGCGACGCTCTTTAATTCCCGTCATCAGCTCCAATCGACCTTCGGGCAAATTGAGTCGTTCATAGAGCGGCGCCAAGCGCTGTTCGATTTGCACGGACGTGAGAACCTCATCGGGTAATGCGACCGCGAGAGATTCTATAACTGTGTGGGCAAATTTCATGAACCGGGGTTCGCGGGCTCAGGACGCATAGCGAGACGGACGATTTCCGCATCAAAGAAATTACTACCG
>JABIRI010000147.1 GCA_018667915.1 Opitutaceae bacterium
CAAGTTTCACCGGCTGCTCCAACGAACGCAGATACGCCAGGGTCTCTTCCGAGAGGGTGTGCCGGCGGTGATTGGTGAGGTCCCATCGCCAGCCGTAGTTTAAAGCCAGGTAGTTGAGCCCGCCGAAGAACGTGAGCAACAGCAGGGCTTGCAGGACCAGATTTAAGGTCCGCATCCAGCGAGCAAAAGCGAAAGTATGCCGAATAGCCATGGTCAGCTGTGAATCAACTTGGCCTCCAGTCCCAAGACGCTCAACACAAGCGTGAGACAGGCTCCGCTTACGTAGAAAAGGAGTTGTCGTGTATCCACAATTCCACGACTAAAATCATCGAGGTGTTGGAAGACCCGCAGGTATTCGAGACCGGACTTGATGGCGGCAAACGATTCCAGGTTGACCGTCGCCAGACCCGACAACAATTGCGTGCCGATGATCAGTCCAAACAGCATCACTACGCCGAAGATTCCCGCGACCGCCTGATTGCGGGAAAGTGAGCTGGCGAAGATGCCGATCGCGACAAACAGCAGCCCCGAAACGACGATGAACAGGTAGCCGCCGATCAATGGACCTAGATCCAGCAGAAACGAATCCTGGGTGAAGCGGTGCAGGATGTAGAAAAGGCCCCCTGTGGAGGCCCACAACGAGAGGTAGAGTAAATAAGCCGCGCCGTATTTTCCCATCACGACTTCGCCGGTGGAAATCGGAGTCGTGAGCAGTGTCTCGAGAGTGCCGAGTCGACGCTCTTCTGATATGCTCTTCATGGTGAGCAGCGGCACGATAAAGATGACCGGCACCCAAAACAGCTCGAAGAAGGCGACTGCCGGGGAGTTTTCCTGCGGGGTGGTTGAATACTCCGCCAGAATGCCGGCGAAGATAAATCCCATGAATGCCAGAAACGTGACCGCAGCAATATACGTGCTGGGGCTTACCAGTAACATCCGGACTTCGTGACCTAGAATGGTGAGAAAATGACGCATGGGGAGTTACGGTTTTGGCTTTAGCACAGGGCGGTCGACCACGTCCCAGCTCCGTTTTGTCGCCGCGAGGAAAACGTCTTCGAGGGTGGGTTGAGCGCGGGTGAGGCCGCGCAATCGGAAACGGTCATCGGATGCGAAACTGCGCAGCAGATCTTCGCTAAAGTCAGATTCTTCATCCGTGCTCAACTCGATGGTGCGGAAACCCTCGGCGTCGGGCATGGTTTCGGAGGTGATCTCCAGGGAGGGATCGATCGACGCGATCAATCCCGCCACATCCGCGCTCTCTGCCACGATCTCCACTTCGTAGCGGGCGCGACCCAGCAACTCGCGTTTGAGGGCCGCCGGTTCGCCGGCGGCGACCACCCGGCCTTGATTGATGATGAGCACGCGGTCGCACGTCATCTCGATCTCAGGCAAGATATGGGAGGAAATGATCACAGTCATTCGACCGCGCAAACGGGAGATAAGATCCCGCACGATGAGAATTTGATGCGGATCGAGGCCGATGGTCGGTTCATCCATGATAATGACCGGCGGCTCGGCGAGTATGGCCTCCGCGATCCCGATCCGTTGTCGGAATCCCTTGGAGAGTTTGCCGATGATGCGGTGGCGGACCCGTTTGAGGTCGCACAGCTCCAATAGTTCGTCGATCCGAGGACCTAACTGTCTGCGTGTCATCTCCTTGAGGCGACCCCGATAGTAAAGGTATTCGGAGACCCGCATGTCTTCTGGCAGCGGGTTGTTTTCCGGCATGTAGCCGATCACGCGTTTGACGGCGGCGGTCTCGGTGGCGACGGAGTGCCCGCATATCAGCACCTCGCCCGAGGTAGCGGGCAAGAAGCCGGTCAGAATGCGCATCGTGGTGGATTTTCCGGCGCCGTTGGGGCCCAGAAATCCCAAGATTTCCCCCTTCGCGACGTTAAAACTGATATTACTGACCGCGGTGACCCCAGCGTAGTTTTTGACCAGATTGGAGACGGCTATGGCGGAGGGGGATTCAGACATGGGCGAGCGCAACCCCCGTTATGCGATGAAGCACCGGTAGAGCACAAGATCGGAGGCAGGAGATTGTGACCTGAATTGAGCCGAAAAATCAGGGTCGGTGGAGTCGCCCTCTTGGAACAACCCTCAACCGAGGGCGCGGCCCTTGAAGGTGAGTTCGGCGATACCCGACTTATCGAGCTCACCGAGGCCCATGGCAGTCATCTTCGTGTATTGATCGAAGGTGGCTTGGGCGAGGGGGGTGGCGATGCCGCTGGCTTCGGCGAGTTTCAAAGCGATACCGGAGTCTTTGGCGGCGTGTTCGGCCGAGAAATAGCACTCGTGGTCGCGGGCGACCATGTCTTCGCCGTCGGTTTCCAGGACCCGCGAGCGCGCGCCGGTTTGGCCGAGAACCTTCATCAGCATTTCCAGGTCCAGGCCCAGGGCTTGACCGATACCGAGGCCTTCGGCGAGCGCCGCGGTATTGATGTTCATGATCATGTTGACCAGTACCTTGACCTCGGAGGCCTTGCCCGCCGGACCGACGAAGTGGAGTGCCTCGCTGAGATCGTCGAGCAGGGGTTTGGTGCTTTCGAACACGGCTTGGTCGCCGCCGATCATGAGGAACAGTGAGCCATTGCGGGCTTGGGGAATGCTGGAGGCCATGCAGGCCTCCAAACTCGAGGCGCCGACGGCCGTGGCGGCATTGTCGACCCGGCCATGAATGGCAGGGGTGAGCGTAGCGCAGTTGATGAAGATTCGCCCCGCGGCGTCTTTGAGCAGGTTGTCTTCCCCAAAGTAGATGGACTCCATGGCGGCATCATTGGTCACGATGGTCAGAACGATGTCTGACGCCGCGGTGATTTCGGCCAAATTAGCGCAGGAGGTCGCGCCCACTTCGGTGGCGAGGGCGCTGGCTACGTCTTGATTGAGGTCAAAGACCGCGGCCACGTTGTAGCCTTTGTCATTGAGGCAACGAGCCATATTGCCGCCCATGCGGCCGAGTCCGACGAATCCGATTTTTTTATCTTTCATAAATGGTAAGAACTTAAAGTTGGGGGGGGAAGACTACTAGACGAAGGATCGTCGTCCTGACAAATACTGCGCGAAAAAATTATTCTGATTTGGACTGAAATTTCATTCCGACTCTTCGGTAAAAAACCGTTCCTCCAGCGCAAGGCACAAGGTGTGGTAGATCGGCAAGTGTAATTCCTGAATTCGGAACGTCTCCGTATCTGGGACTTGAATACAAACATTCGCATGGGCACAACAGACGCCCTCATTCGCGCCTGTCAGCAGGAGGGTTTTGAGCCCTTTGAGTCGCGCGGCTTGTAGCGCGAGCAGCACGTTGCGGGCATTGCCCGAACAGGTGATGCCTAGCATGACGTCGTGGGGTCGACCGAGCGCCCAGACGAGCTGCGCAAATTCCAACTCGGGATCCGTGTCGTTGGCAACCGCGGTCCGCAGTGCGGGAAAGCCGGTGAGCGGTATGGCCGGTAGGCCACCTTGGAGCTTTTGGAGCGCGGGATCGAGCGAGTCCGCACTGGGCAGATCGACCCATCGCGGACGAACGAAGCCCTTGAGCAGTTCTCCGGCGATGTGATCGGCGTCGGACGCACTTCCGCCATTGCCTGCGATTAGCAACTGGCCGCCAGCACTGAAGCTCGTCTCGAGCATCTCGAAGGCGGCTACGATATCGGATTGGCAGGATACGAGGGAAGGGTGGCGTTCCCAAAGCTGTTGAAAGAAAGCAGACACGATTCCGGTAATAAGTCAGTGCCGTGCTGGGGTGCAATCGTGATCATGTGGTGGTGCCACGATTGACGACTGACCTTTGTTTCAAACAGGGTGGACCCATGAGTGGACCGATCAAATGCACCATCGAGCAGGAGGCCGCGGGCTTGAAGCAGTTCTTCAAGGGCGATGGGCCGGCGGCTCTTGCCTTGGTTGAGCGCCAGTTGAATGCAATTCACATGCGTGCTCAGGTCGTGATTGGATTTGCGGCCGTGGCGGTGACTACGACGGGATTTTCCGGTCGCTTGATCGCCGGCACCAGTGTGGTAGCGCAGATCAGTATCATCGCCGGATTGGTAATTATTCTTTCGTCCTGCTTGTCGATCTTCTTGCGGGTGCTGCGCGTAGAATGGGTGGTCAGCCGTTATTTGCACCATGATCTCGAAACGACGCTCGTTCGCGTGTTGACCAGCCGAAACAATAAAACCCGAGCCTATCGAATTGGCAGTGCCGGGGTGTTTATCGGCCTGACCGTTTACGCCTTTGCGATTGCAATCATGCTGTTGAACCCGGAACCGATCACGGTGCCGGTGCGGTGAAGTGAGGGCGCTACTAGGCCGATGCTGTCGGGCGCAAAGCTCGACAGCATCCAAATACTTTGGGTGGGCGGAACTTCCCGGATCACCACGTGAGCCGAGCACGCCGTTTCGGCTACCACGCTTGTTCGCGCACGGCCATGAGCTCGGGGTAGCGCTCGTCGGTATCGCCGATTTCGGCTTTGAGTTCTAGGAGCTCGTCTTTGAGCGAGGCGATGGTTTCAGTGTATTTGGGATCGCGATACAAATCGATCGTTTCATCGGGATCACGGCTCAGATCAAAAAATTGCCACCCGGCTGGTGACTGTTCTGGCACGGCGCCCGATGCATCGAGGGGGAGACCGTAGTAGAAGATCAATTTGTGGTCTGTCGTGCGGATGCCGTAGTGCGCGGGCACGTAGTGGTGGGCGAGTTGCATCCAATACCGGTAGTAGACGGCTTCGCGCCAATCATCCGGGGCATCGCCGCCGTGAATCATGGTCTTGAAGCTGCGACCTTGCATACTGCCGGGGGCTTCGCCGCCCGCGAGGTCGATCAGGGTGGGAGCGAAGTCGACGTTGGTGATCATGGCGTCGCTGATGAGTCCTGCTTTGATGGCCGGCGGATAACGCACGATAAAGGGCATGCGGAGGGACTCTTCATACATCCAACGTTTGTCGTAGTAGTCGTGCTCACCGGTGAGTTGGCCTTGGTCGGAGGTGTAGAGAATGATGGTATTGTCGAGTTCGCCGGTGGACTCGAGGTAGTCGATGAGGCGACCGATGTTGTCATCCACGCCCCGGACGCAGCGGAGGTATTTTTTCAGGTAACGTTGGTAGGCGGCGGTTTCGTAGGCTTCCGCCTCCATGTCCTGATCCACCCGCATCTGCATACCGATGTTGCGCTTCAGGTTTCGTTTGCCGATCGAGGAGCCGAGACCCTCGGTGCTGGGTGAACCGGTCACCGGGCCACCGCGCAGGGTGTGGGGTTCGGGAATGTAGGTGTTTTCGTAGAGGAAGTCGGTGCTCTCGGGATTCTCCCAGTTGCCATGCGGTGACTTGAAATGGTGCATGAGAAAGAACGGTTTCGAGGTGTCGCGTTCACTCAACCAATGGAGTGAGAGATCGGTGATGGCGTCGTCCGCGTGGAGTGCGGCGTCGGCCTTGCCCAAAACTTTGCCGATCATTTGGCGACGGTTGTCCGGCCATTTGCCGGCGTTTTGGTCAAAGAATTCCGGGTTGAAGTAGGTGCCTTGGCCGGGGAGCACACAGTAGTAGTCAAAGCCGGTGGGTTCGACGTGAAGATGCCATTTCCCAATCATGGCGGTCTGGTAACCGAGATCGGACAATACGTGAGGCAGCACGACTTTGTCCGGGGCGATGGCGTCGGTGAGGGTGCGCACGCCATTGACGTGGGAATACTGGCCGGAGAGTAGGGTGGCGCGACTGGGTGTGCAGATGGAGTTCGAGCAGAAAACGTTGTCGAACCGGACGCCTTCGCGGGCGAGCCGGTCGATGGTGGGCGTGGGATTGAGTGGCGCGAGACGACCTCCATAGGCGCCGACGGCTTGGCGAGCGTGATCGTCGGACATGATCCAAAGAATATTGGGGCGCTCGGTGGCGGCGAGGGAACTGAGGATCGAACCGAGCGCGAACGCCACACAAGCGATCATCGACTTCACGGAGCGGGAGTTGAAGGGGCAAACGGAGCGAAGCATACGGGATCGGGGCAAATTGTCCGGTTCGTTGCAACGCCCCTCGAAGTTTAACAGTTTAACTCGATCCAAAGAATCATCCGAAATGGTTAACTGATTTAGCGGCCGGTTCGTTGATTGCGCCCAGCGCGAGGGCAGCTTTGGCTCCCTTCGCCCAACCCCGGTGAAGTTCCCCATGGATGCCCCTAATTCCCCACGTCGCCCCAATATACTCTTCGTGATTACCGATGATCACCAAGCTGATGCGCTGGGTGTGGCGGGTCATTCAATGATCAAAACCCCGGTCCTGGATAGTCTGGCTCGGCGAGGCGTTCGGTTTAGTCAGACCACCCATGCGGGGAGCATGGTGCCGGCGATCTGTTCTCCGGCCCGGGCGTGTTTGTTGACCGGTCACGATTTTGTCAGGTCCAATCAGAACCCGGGTCCCGCCAACGAGGGGGAGGCGACCGTGGACATCGCGAGCGATACGGCGACCCTGCCGGAACTATTGGGGCAGGAAGGATACGAGACATTTTTTTGCGGGAAATGGCACAATGACCGGGCGTCGTTCCTACGTTCGTTCCAACGTGCCCGCCGCATTTTTCATGGTGGGATGTGCGCTCATGAGGCGGTGCCCTTGATCGCCGATCGTGAGGCATTTGATCGGGGCGATGAGGCGCAGATCGGCGAGGGTTTTTCTACCGAACTATTCTGTGAATCAATGGCGGACTATTTGCGGGAACGCTCACCCGAATCGCCGTTTTTTGCGTGGCTATCGTTGACCTCTCCGCACGATCCCCGCACGCCACCGGAGTCGTATTTGGCGCAGTATGAACCGGATTCGATTCCGCTGCCGTCCGCGTTTTGCCCTGAGCCGAAATTCGATAACGGAGAACTCGATATCCGGGATGAAAGATTAGCCCCCAAACCTCTGCAGGAAGCGACGGTGCGGGAGCATCTCGCCGGTTACTACGGCATGATCACGCATCAGGATGAACAGATCGGCCAAGTCTTGCAGGCGCTCGATGAGAGCGGCGAGGCCGACAACACTATTGTCGTCTATATTGGGGACCACGGCTTGTCGCTGGGAAACCACGGCCTGCTCGGTAAACAGAATCTCTACGAACACAGCACGCGGGTGCCGTTTATCATGGCGGGACCAGGGGTGCCGGCTGGGCAGTGTCGGGACGGTTTGGTATATTCGCTCGATGTGTTCGCGACGTTACTCGAGTTGGCAGGAATCGCCACTCCCTCCGGCTGTGCAAGCCGTAGTCTGGTGCCGGAGTTCACGACTCCGTCGGGCGGACGGGAGGAAGTGGTTTCACTCTACAAAGACAACCAGCGCATGGTGAAGGAGGCGCGTTGGAAGTTAATCGAATATCACGTGAATGGTGAAAGCCGAATCGAGTTGTTCGATCTTGAAGCCGATCCTCACGAATTGACCAACCTTGCGGGAGCAGATGAGTCGACCCAGACTATTGATCGGCTGCGGCGGAAACTCAGCAATTGGCAGACTGAAACCGGTGATCGCTGGATGCCCCTCGATCTCAATACCCAACCCATTTCCGTCGCCTCATGAATTCTCTCCGTATCGGCGCTCTCGATATCGCCATTGTTTTAGGATATTTCGCGCTGACGGTGGCCTTCGGCCTGTGGATCGGGCGGCGCAAGGTGAAGTCGGGCGAAGACCTGTTTCTCGCTGATCGATCAGCTTCTTGGCCGATGATTGGTGCGTCGTTGTTTTCAGCGAATATCTCGAGTCAGCAGTTTGTCGGGCAAGCGGGGTTGGCTTATACGATCGGGATCGCAGCGGGTGCGTTCCAGATGGTGGGCGCGATGTGTTTCGTGTTCCTCGCGGTGTTCTTTGTAGAGGTTTATCTCGGACTACGATTGCGCACGGCTCCGGAATTTTTTGAGCGTCGCTACAATAGCAGTTCTCGTTTGTTCGTCGCTGCGATCAACATCGTGATGATTTTGGCGGCCAACATCGTGACGGCGCTTTATGCGGGTGCGACGGTGATCAACGACCTGCTGGGATGGACGTCTACCTTCCATTTTAATATCGCCGTGGTGGTGATCGCGGTCGCGGCGGGTCTCTACACCGTGCTCGGGGGACTTCGCTCGATCCTATGGGTCGATATGATGCAGGCGACCTTGTTGGTGCTAGGAGGCGCTATGACTCTGGTATTGTCCGTTCAAGCTGCGGGAGGCATAGGGGAGGTTTTGGCTCTGCCGGAAGGGGCGACGGAAAACCCATGGTCGATCATCAAGCCGTGGTCTCATGCCTTCGGTTGGTTGCCGCTCATCACGGGGGCCACGATTTTAGGAGTTCATGGGCACTGCACCGATCATGATTATGTGCAGCGGGCGTTATCGGCCAAAAGTCTGTTTCACTCGAAAATGGGCGCGGTGTTTGCCGGTTTTCTAAAGGTCTTGGCCTTATTTATTATCGCGGCGCCCGGGGTGGTCGCGGCGAAGTTGATTCCCGGTCTGGCTCATCCCGATCAGGCTTACACGCGCTTGATCACGGAATATGTGCCGACTGGATTTGTGGGATTAGTGATGGCCGGTCTCTTAGCCGCGATTTTGGGCACCGTGGCCGCGGGTCTCTCCGCTTCGTCGGCCATGCTGGTATTCGATTTTATCGGGAAATGGCGTCCCCAGATGACGGAAACACGTAAAGTGCGGATGGGGCGAGTGGTAATGATTACAATTCTTGTTATCTGCACGTTGCTCGCTCCGAGTATCAAAAGTTTCCAGGGGGTATTTGGATACCTCGTGAGGATTTGGTCTTTGTTAGCCCCGCCCGTTTTTATCTGTGTGGTTTTCGGTATATTTTCCCAGCGCGCGACCAGTCGCGGGGCCGTGGCGACGCTCACCACCGGCGCGGTGTTGGGCGTGATTGCGTTCTGGATATTAGGTCGTCCGGACATTTTGGATACGCTCCCCGTCTATTTTCGTAGTTCGCTCAATCTCGGTGTGCTCATTACCGTGGTTTGTGCCGTGGTGATGTGGTCCTTGCGGGCGGCGAGTCCCGTGCCTCAAGCCGCTGCCATCCGGGCTACCAGCCAGCCGAACTCCGCGATCATGACGCCCAGCGAACAACGTCTTTATCGCGTATCATTGATTTCACTACTCGTCTTGATTGTCGGCGTGGTCTGGCTGCTCTCTCCTTGGGGCGTGGCAGGCCTGTAACAGGCGATAGAACCCATTCGGTATAGGTTCTTAACCCTATATCAGGTCGATTTATGCGCATATTTATTGCGTTCTCTGTATTTTTTCTACCGCGCGTTATTTAAGCGGGTATGCAGTAGAAATCTGCGAGAGGGGAGTTAAATGATTAACTGCGAAACGCGTCGTAGTTTAAGCGTTCATTGAGTTTGGTTGGACCGGTTCGTTCACCAAGGCGAACTGTTACTCAAGACCCCCATCCAAACCTCTGTAATTATGAACGCAAAGTTCAGCCTTATGGCTCAACGCGCCGCCTTATTTGGCCCTGCGCGATTTACCCGCACGACCCTAGCCGTCGTTTTAGTTTCACTGGCTTCGTCTGTTTCCGCGCAGGACGATAACAGCGATGTAATCACCCTCGATCCGTTCGACGTCACGTCCGTTGAAACCGATCGTTACCTCGCTTCGAATTCGATCTCCGGCACCGCGATGAACACGTTGCTTAAAGATATTCCGATGACGATTAATGTGATCACCAACGAATTTCTCGATGACGCCATCGTGGGCGATCTGGAACGGGCGTTGGATTTTAATTCCTCCGTTTCTCAGACCACGCGTGGACAGATCAGCAATCAAAACGCCATTTATTCCCTGCGTGGTTTCCGTAACCGCAATGTGCTCCTCGATGGTGTCATGGGTGGTGATCATATGCCCCGCTATCTCGTCGATCGTATCGAGGTCGTGAAGGGACCGAATACACTCTATGGTCAATCTGACCCGGGTGGATTGGTAAACATGATCAGCAAGCGTCCCCGTTCCGACAATCGCACGGTGGTGACGTCCCGTTTTGGTCAGGATTCCACCTACGGGGCTGACATCGATATGAACATTGCCCAGATCGCTCCTAATGTAGGCCTGCGTCTGCTCGGTTCGTTTGATGATACCAAAGGCTGGCGTTGGAGAGATGATAAGGATTCCACCTTTCTTGCGGCATCGGCCGAATGGAAAGTAACGGACGCGACTAAGATTCGGTTCATTGCCAGCACCGCCAATAAAGGTGGTTTGCCGACCAATCGGGCGACTTATTCCTTCATGCGTATTCCCACCGATCTCAATGGTGATGGAGATACCAACGACCGCGTCGGTGGTGTGGTTGAGGCTACGGCCCGTTACAATAACGATTTCTTACCGTGGGAGTGGACCAGTGAAACGGAGCAAGCTTCCGATTTTAACCAGACGCACCAATACGCTCAGTTGAATGTGATTCACCAAGTGAATGACATGCTGAATCTCCAATACAGCTACACGAAGAGCTATCGCGAAACGCACGTGACCTTCCGTGAGTATAACACGTTTAGCCCGGCCAAAAGCGTTTCGGCAAATTACACCACGAGCACGAGCGAGAATGAAACCGACGCGCACACGCTCAATGCGTTCATTACGGCTGAGACCGGTGAGGTGAAACATAACATCATCGCAGGTGTGCGTTACACCGATGATCGCCGTTTCGGCCAAGGTAATCGTCTGCGCCCGACCAATGGTGGAGAGCGGGTTATTCTCGACTGGCTCGCTGGCCAAACGGGTAAGAACTTCCGCCATACCGTAACGAAGGATGAAATCCTCGCGGGAGCTCAACTCTGGCTCGATGATGCACCTACCCGGACCGAGCTGCGCACCTATGGGCCGCGCACGAATCAAAACGGCGATAACTTCGAAGAAGTCACCACACTGTTTGTGAGCGACAGTATGACCATGATGGAGGACCGTCTTCGGATTTTGGCTGGACTGCGTAATATTGAGATTACCGGTTTCGGCTTTAACGCCTCGGGTGTCTCCAATGGCGCGAAACGCACCTCCAAGGACACCAGTTACCAGTTGGGTGCGAACTTCGCCATCAACGACTCTTTGGTGCTCTTCGCCAACACCGCGACCGCGTTTAATCCCAATGGTTTCAATAGCGATACCGGAGCGTTCTTCGATCCGGAAGAATCAGAAGCCTTCGAAGTGGGTGCCAAGTTGGACGGCCTGCTCGGCGGTAAACTCTCGGGATCTGTCGCGCTGTTCAAGATTGATAAGCAGAACGTAGTCCGCAGTGACTTTAACCCCGTCACCTTCATGAGTGATCGCGAGATCACCGATGATCGCAGTGAGGGTATCGATTTGGAGCTCTTCCTCAATGCGAGCGAGGGGTGGCAGATTACTTTGGGTTACACCCATCTTGATGCTCGCACCGTAGTCAGTCAGACCGAAGCCCTCGGTTTGAGACTCGAAGGTGCCGCACCGGATAAACTGACGTTCTTTACGACCTATTCCTTCGCGGATGACAGTGGTCTTAAGGGACTGCGTATTGGCGGTGGAGCGATCAAGGCTTGGGGGCCGATCCAACAATTCGGCACCAGTGGCAATCGTCTCGTGGTGGAGGATGGTTACACGCAAGTGAACGTCTTTGCCCGCTATCGCACTGAGCTATTCGACCGTCCTACGACGTTTGGACTCAATGTCAGTAATCTCGGAGACGAATTCTTTATTCGCGCTCGGGCCAACACCGGCACACCTCGCCAGGTGATGGGTTCGATCCGGATGGAATTTTAAGTAGTTTGTTGTCGCGGCGGGTCGCTTCTGCGGCCCGCCGTTTTTTCGTTTAAGCCCCCGCTGATTTTTCATCCTCTCGTCACTTTTTCGCCATGATTTCTTCACGCGCCGTTCGCTTCATTTTAACCCTTGGCCTATTGTGTTTGGCCGCCGCGTTTACCGTCTCTGCCACCACCAAGGAAGAACCGGATCTCTATGTGAATCCGGAGCGACTGGAGGAGTGGAATGATTGGCGATTCGGTCTCTTTATCCACTGGGGACCGTGGGCTCAGCGGGAGGTCGGTTACATTTGGAAGATGGTCAACGAGGAGTCCCCGGAGGTTGGGAGTAAGAGTTTCGATCTCTGGGAGACATTTAATCCGACCGAATTTGATCCCGCAAAGTGGGCGAAGGCCGCGAAGGCCGCGGGCATGAAGTATGTCGTCTTCGTGGTGAAGCACCACGATGGGGTGAATAACTACGACACCCAGCTCTCGGACTTCAAAACGACCAATCCGACCGTGCCGTATCATACCAACCCTAATGCCGATCTCACCAAGGCGATTGTGGATGCGTTTAGGGCGGAAGGTCTGGCGGTTGGTCTCTATTATTCTCACATCGACTGGCATCACCCAGATGGGAAGTATTTCTCCCGCGACCATTGGGACTACGACGCGAGCCGGATCGATTCTGACCCGGAATCATGGAGTCGTTTTGCAGAGTTCCAGAAAGGTCAGGTGCGTGAGCTCCTCACCAACTACGGTAAGATTGATATCTTGTGGTATGACATTCATTGGCCTAGCGGGGGCACCGGCGACACCGTTTTTGAGCATCCGGTGGTGCGAAAAGATGCTCTCGATCTCCTACGCATCATGAAAGAGTTGCAGCCCGATCTGATATTCAATGATCGGGGCACCGACAAATTTGGTGGATTCTACACGCCGGAACAACAGGTGCCGGCGACGGGATTGCCCGGATATTGGGAATCCAATATCACGATTACCAACGAGCGTGGGTTTTGGTATAAAGGAGATCAAGTTTCTGCGAAATCGCCGGAGATGCTCACGCGCATGTTGATCGAAATTGCGGCTAAGGGCGGAAACTTCCTGATGAATGTCGGCCCCCGTCCTGATGGTGAATTATCCCAAACCGAATATGATGCCTTGGCCGGTATCGGAGGGTGGATGGAGGCCAACGGCGAGAGTATCTACGGCACAGATCGCTCGCTCTTTGTGGATCTGCCGTGGGGCTGGTCCACCACGACCAAAGACAAACTTTACCTCCATGTGTTTGACTGGCCTACCGACGGAAAGCTGATTGTGCCGGGACTTCAGTCAGGAGTGAAAAAAGCTTATCTGCTCGAAGATGCCAAAATGAAGTCGCTTGCCGTTCGTCGAATCGAAGACGGCAAATCGATCGCGGTGGGAAAGAAGGCACCGAACGCGGTGGCATCGGTGGTGGTGCTGGAACTCTCCGAGACTCCGAAAGTGCACAATACCTTCCGTCAGACTCCGGGGGAGAGCATGAAGTTCTCCACTGCCATTGCTCAAGTGGAGGGGCCTAACGCCAGCTACAATTACGGCACTGCTACGCGAAAAGGAAACTTTGTGCAGGACATCAAAACTCCGGGTGATCGGGTTGGCTGGGATTTCCTTTTGCGCACGCCCGGCAAGTATCGCGTGTTGATCGAATACTCTGCGCAACACCCGCAGGCAGGCAGTGAGTTTGCCCTCGAGGTCGGTGATCTTGCGAGCTTCCGCGGAACCGTGCGCGGCACGGCGGATTGGGAGGGTTCTTTGCTGGAAGTGCAGCGTCAGACCTTCGATGCGCATGAGCGGCACAACAACCTTTGGACGTTCCAGCAACACGAGCTCGGCACCTTGAATTTTGCGGATCCCGGCGCTTATGAGATCGAAGTCGCACCGGTGAGCATCGCGAAAGACTACCTCGCCTTCGTGAAATCCGTCACCCTCGAGTTGGTCGAGTAGTTCGCGGCTGACAACCCGTCGGTTCCTCCGCACGATTCGAAGCCATGAAATACCCCCATGGATTTTGGATCATTGGATTGGCGCTAGGAATGTCTGCGGTGAGCGCGGCGGAAAAGTCAGCCGAGACTGCTTGGGCGGGACTCGTGGGTGACCTGGGCGAGCGCGCGGCATTTGCCTACGTGGAAAACGATGCGACGTTGCCCAACGTTTTGATCTACGGTGATTCGATATCGATCGGATACACCCCTGGCGTGCGGACAGCGTTGAAAGGCCGTGCGAATGTCTATCGCGTTCACCTCAACGGCGGGCCATCCGGATCGTTTATCGGAAAGTTCGATACGATGGAGTCGACCATGCGTGCCCCCGACATGGCCGGGCATTGGGATTTCGCTTGGGACATAGTCCATGTGAACGTCGGTCTGCACGATCTGAAGTATGTCAACGAACGGGGTAAACTGGACCTAGAAGCAGGCAGACAGGTCGCGACCATCGCGGAGTATCAGGCGAACCTGCGCCGAATCATTGCGCATCTCCGGAATGCCGCACCGAAGGCGAAACTCATTTTCGCGCTCACGACCAAAGTCCCGCCGGAGTCGAACGGTCGTCATGAAAATGCCGAACGCGCCTATAATGATGCGGCAATGGCGGTGCTGAAGGATTTTCCGGAAATTGGCATCAACGATCTGCGCACGGCTTCTTTGCCCTACGAGCAGCCCGGCAACGTGCATTTTAAACCGGCGGGTATTGCGGCCCAGGCCGAGCACGTCGCGAACGTGATCGCGACGTGCTTGCGGTGAAGGGGGAGGGCCGGACCGCCGGGCCGTCCTCCTACCTTCCCCGATCACTTCAGTTGTTTTCGAGCGGATGCTCTTTCAGTAACTCGGCGGGACTATACAAGCCGGTCTGGTCTTTTACTTCGGCGCGAACGCGTCGGACCTGGCCGGGGCGGATGGGGCTGGCTTTGTTGCCAAAGGCATTGCGCACGTAGGTGAGCACCGCTGCCATTTCGTCATCCTTGAGCAGTCCTTCGAACTGCGTCATGGGCACGACTCCGGGGTAGGCTTTCCCTTTAACCTCGATGGGGCCCATCAGGCCTTTTAGGGTTAGTTTGATGAGGCGATCAGGATCGCCCAGTGCCCATTGGGTGTCGGCGAGGGGAGGGAAGCCGACATCGGGTAGACCCTTGCCATCGGGTTGATGGCAGGTAGCGCAGTGGCCTTCGCGTTCGTAGATCTCAGCGCCTTGAATGAAGCGTTTCGCATCTCCGTCCTCAAGGTGTTTAGGCGCTTGGAGTTCGTCTTCGCGAATTGCCTTCGGCAGAAAATCACCGGCTAAGGCCGCTTTGGCGTGTTCGAAACTGATAAACATATGATCGTCGATCCCCATGGCCTCGGCAGCTGTGAGAATGGTCTCACCGGTTTGGCGATCCAGCCGACTTGCAGCCGTAATCGCTTCGAGGCGAACTCGTCCGTGCGGATCGTTGGCCGCTTGCATCAACAATGATTTATGGTCGGCGAGTTGGTGGTCATTAAAACGCACGGCCCGCACGGCGGCAGAGCGAACGCGGTGGTCGTCGGATTTGAGGAGTTCCTCAAGGAGCTGGCGATCGATCCGGTCGGCGCCCCACGTCACCCACAGGGCTTCGAGTTTGAAGCGATCGTCCGATTGCTTCGCTGCCCAAGCGGACGCCGCCGCCGTGACTTTGGCGTCGTCGCGACCGCGCAGTTCGCGTTTGGTGCGGTAACGGGCGCGGTATTCGTGAAGTTTCAGATTCTCGAGCAATTGTTCGATCGAGGCGCCATCAATTTGCGGCGGCGTCACGAGCGGGCGTGAAGGGTAGGTGATGCGGTAGATGCGACCGTGGGCGTGATCGCGCAGCGGGTCGCGGGCGGAGTGCTGCATGTGCCCGATGAGGGCGTTGTGCCAGTCGACCACGTAGAGCGAACCATCGGGCGCGAACTCCAGATCGACCGGGCGGAAGTTGAGGTCCTCGGAAACGAACAGGTCTTGGCGATGTTCGGTGGTAAAGCCCGTGCCGTCTTCGATGACCTGATGCTGTTTGGCGCCGAGGAAACCGATGGCATTGTTGAACAACATATCGCCTTGCACCTCGTCGGGAAAGTGACGGCTGGAAACGAATTCGAGACCGGACGTAGGCCGCACTTTATTAGACGTAATGAGATCAGGGGCCTCAATATTTACGCCGTAGACGGGTTGCACCGAACCGGGCATCATCCAGGCTACCTTGGTGCCCGAGGTGAAGAGGAAAAAATCCTGTCCATAATCGTCAAATGCGATGCCCCAAGGATTGGGGATTTTGAACTGAGCGTAGTTGATCAGTTTTCGGCGTTGTGGCGTATACCGGTAGAACACACCGTTGTTGCCGCGCACGGTGCCGTAGGGCGTTTCGACGTTGGTGTGACTGAACAGTCCTTCCGCCATCATGATGGCGCCGGACGGATCGGCACTAAACGCGGAAATGGCGTGGTGGGTATCGTGATCGTCGAACCCGCTGAGTAATACTTCCTTGGTGTCTGCTTTGTCGTCCCCATCGGTATCGCGCAGCAGGACCAAACTGCCGCTCTGCGAGACGAAGACGCCGTCCGGCGTGATCTCGAAACCAATCGGAATGTGAAGATTTTCGGCCCAGGTGATTTGTTTGTCTGCGACGCCATCGTTGTCGGTATCTTCGAAGATCAGCAACTTGTCGTTGGGGAGCGGATCCCCGATGCGGTAGTGGGGATAACTCGCCATGGTCGAGACCCAGAGGCGGCCCTTGTTATCGAAGGACATTTGAGCGGGATTGGCTAGATCAGGGAACCGATGTTCGTCGGCGAAGAGCTCGATCTTATATCCGGGAGCGGTAGTAATTTTAGATTCAACCGCTTTGCCGGGGAGATATTCGGTGGTGCCGTTTTTAACGCTGGGTTTGTAATTGGTTTCCACCTCGGGCAGCTCTCGGGTTTTGGCATCCTCCGCGGCGAGATCAAAGCGTTCGCCGGCGAGCTTCGCCCAGATGAGGCGATCTCGGACCGCGGTCATTTCACGGGTCTTTTCCAACTCGAACGGATAATTGTCCGGACCGAACGGATTGTAACGGCGGCCATACGCGTGCACGCCGTTGGGGATTTTATACAGATTGAGCCACGCCCAGTTTTTTTGCCGAACGGCATCGAGCACGGGTCCACGCTTGCCTTTATGGCGCTCGGTCTTCGGGAACAGTTGGCTGCTTAAGTAGGGAGCCAACTTGCGATATCCCCGCTCGTTTAAATTTAATCCATCGGTGGTGTATTCCTTGCCATCCTGGAACCACTTCTTGGACGGGATGAACACATCGACGAACAGGACACCCTGCTCAGCAGCTACCTCTCGCATCGCCTTTGTATAGATGCGAAGGTTCGCGTTCGCCGTTTTGCCATCGGGGGTGTGATACTTGGCCGATAGGTCTTCGAATGCGGTGGGAGAAACGAGCGCGAGTTGCGGAATGTTTTCGCCGTTGTATTTCTGGCTGAGAGTGTGGCGGATGAAGGCAGCAAGCTCCCACTTGTAGCGGTCCAGCCCATCGGGGCCGCCGAAGGAGGAGTTGAGGCCAAAGAAAGCGATGATGGTATCGGCGCCGAAGCGGGTCAGCCACTGATCAGGCGTTTCGAAATGTCCCTTGGGTCGCGAATCAACCTGATACTTGGCGGGCAGGAGCTCCTTGGCGCCCGGAAACGCGTATTGTTCCTCCTTGTTACGGGCGGAGTGCGGGCGAAACGCCGGCGTCGTGCCTTCGTCGGCGAAATTGCGGATGGTGAGTTTATGATCGGCGAAGCGCAGGAAAATCTCCGTTTCGAAATCCCCGAAATGCACCATGCGCGAGGCGAGCCCGGAGCCGATTAAGGCGATGCGATCTCCCTTTTCGACGGATAGGCGGTCCGGCGCATCCGTGCGGACATAAGGCACGGACTGAGGATTCAGCGGAGTGATGACACCGGGAGGTAGGTCTGATTCGGTCTCTTGACCAAGGGCAACCGCGGCCAAGAGCGCGGATAGGGTGAGCGAAAAGATTTTCATGGGGTGGGGTGGGAGGTCTAGACCTCTGGTTTACACAACGCTAGATTATATCCGTTCCCTGTGGCTAGGATCACGACGTCAAACTTTGGTTCAGGAACGTCTGGGCGGGGCGATTTTACGTTCGCTCGGAGCTGACTGAGAGCATTCCGTATCAAGTCCCTTTAGGACTGCACCCCATGTTTCGTTCCTGCATCGCTTTCTTCAGATCCGGATTACTCTGTGTAGGGTTGGCTACCTCACTGGTCGCGGATAATCGACCGAATATCATTCTGATTGTCGCCGATGACATGGGCTACTCCGACATCGGCAGCTTTGGTGGAGAAATTGCCACGCCTAGTCTCGACCAACTCGCTCGCGAAGGTTTGCGCTTCACCCAGTTCTACAATTGCGGGGTATGTGTGACCACCCGGTCGGGGATGTATACGGGATTGTATCCCCGATTTCCCGGCCAGGCGTCTGCCGCCAATTCTTCGCTGCGTCCCGAGATGACCACATTGGGGAATGTGCTCAAGGCGGCGGGATATCAAACCGCCATGACCGGCAAATGGCATCTGGGACAGGAAGCGCCCCTTCGACCTATCGATCGGGGTTTTGACGAGTTCTATGGTCTGCTCGATGGGTGCTGTAACTTCTTCAATCCGGCCCAGCCCGATCCGGATTTTTACAACGGCGGGCTCGTGCGGCACTTCGCCCACAATGAGGAAACGGTGACGTCCTTTCCGGAGAACTATTACTCGACCGATGCGTTTACCGACCATGCGATTGCCACTCTTGAGCGATATGCTGGCTCGGGAAAACCGTTCTTCATCAACCTCAACTACACCGCGCCCCATTTCCCGTTACATGCCTTGCCGGAGGATATCGCGCGCTACCGCGGAAAATACCATATGGGCTACGAGCGGATGCGACGAGATCGTTATGCCCGCCAGATCGAATCGGGTCTCTTTGATCCGAACGCGGTATGGCTCTCGGCGGCTGACACCAAGGAATCCGATTTTCGTTACGACAATGAGATCGTGCCGTGGGAGGAGTTAGACGATGAAACCCGTCGTCGGGAAGAGGCGCGCATGGAGGTCTATGCCGCGATGGTCGACCGGATGGATCAAGGTATTGGAAGGCTGATGCTCGCACTCGAGCAGAGTGGGGAGGCCGATAATACGATTGTGATCTTTTTCTCCGACAATGGCGGTTGCGCGAGTTGGCCGACCGGGGATGTGGAGCCGGATTTCGTGGACCACAACGAAGGGATTCCGGTGGGCGACGGCCGCGGCTACGAGTTTGTCGGTAAGGCCTAGGGCTGGGCCCAGAACGCGCCGTTTCGCCGCCATAAGGTTTGGACCTACGAAGGCGGAATCGCCACACCGATGATCGTGCGGTGGCCAGCTAACGTTGCTGCCGGCACGCTCACGCGACAACCGGGGCACGTGGTTGACCTTATGCCTACATTTCTGGAGTTGGCGAAGGGGAATTACCCTGAAACTCGGGAAGGGCATGACGTTCCGCCCATGGAAGGGCATAGTTTGATCCCGATTCTCGAAGGTGGGCGCCGCGAGGCACCCGCTATGGGGTGGGCGTTGTTTCACAACTACGCGTGGCGGGAAGGGGACCGTAAAATCGTGTTCAACCGTAGTCGTCAGGAGTGGGAACTCTACGATCTCAGCGGCGACCGGGCGGAAACACGAAATTTGGCGCCGCAAAATCCGACCGAGGTCAAACGGTTGGTTACCGCGTGGTGGGAGTGGGCGGAGCGGTGCGGCATCACCAAGATGTAGTGGGCGGCATTTTGTCCTCAGATTGAGTTAAATGATTAAGCGGCGGTAGATTTGCTGCAAAGGTTTGGAGCTGAGTGGCTCTTGCGCGCCGCAACGCTCCTTTCCCATAGCCGCTCCTGAACCAAATTTTGACGTGGTGGTCCTAGCTGCAATGCGCGAAGATAATCTAGTATCGATTCTCCTAGGTCCAAGCTTCGGCCCTAGGATGCCTTTCTCTCCCCTATCATGTCTTGTTACCCTTCTCTGAATCCTGGCCGCTGGGCCAACTTGCTGCTGATTGCCACCCTAGCGGGCAGCTCACTCTCGGCCGATCATCATGCGCCCGCTGCCGGCTCGAAGCCGAATGTGCTGTTTCTCTTCGCTGACGACCAAACTTACGCCGCGGTGCGGGAATACGGTCTCACCGATATCGACACGCCGAATCTGGATCGATTGGTCAAACGCGGCACGACCTTTACGCACGCTTACAACATGGGCTCATGGAGTGGAGCGGTTTGTGTGGCGAGTCGGACCATGTTGATGACGGGTCGCAGTCTCTACGATGCGGGTGCGCACGATAAAAAACTCGCCGCCGAAATCGAGCGGGGCGTCATGTGGCCGCAGTTGATGAAAGAGGCCGGTTATCGCACTTACTTCACCGGTAAATGGCACGTGAAAGCGGACACCGAAAAAATCTTCGACGAAGTGCGGCATCAGCGACCCGGTATGCCTCGCACCAATGTGAACGATCACAACCGGCCTCATATCGGCCAGCCCGATACCTGGAATGCCGCCGACGAATCTCTCGCCGGATTCTGGGAAGGCGGGAGGCACTGGAGTGCAATCGTCGCTGACGATGCCATCGAATATTTGGACCAAGCGAAAAGCCATTCCGAACCGTTCTTCATGTATGCGGCGTTCAATGCGCCCCATGATCCACGGCAGGCTCCGCAGGAGTATTTGGATCTTTATCCGCTTGATCGCATCGAGGTCCCCGCGACGTATTTGCCTTACTACCCTTACAAGGAAGAGATGGCCGCCGGAGAAAAATTACGTGATGAGAGTCTGGCACCGTTTCCGCGCACGGAATACGCGGTCCAGGTCCACCGCCGCGAATACTACGCGCTGGTAACTCATCTGGATGCGCAAATCGGCCGCGTGCTCGACGCCCTCGAGGAATCGGGCCAAGCCGACAATACGTGGGTATTTTTCTCCGCCGATCATGGCCTGTCGGTCGGCCAGCATGGCCTGCTCGGTAAACAAAACATGTATGAGCACAGCCTGCGCGTTCCGTTCATGGTCGTGGGCCCGGGCGTTCCGGCCAACCACCGTATGGCGGCCCCGATTTATTTGCAGGATGTGATGCCGACCGCGCTCGCATTGGCCGGAGCCCATACGCCTGACCACGTGTTTTATAACAGCCTCTTGCCGCAGATCACTGGCCACGATGGCGAAACCAACTACCCGGCGGTGTTAGGCTCATACCTCGACAAACAACGCGCGGTGATTCGAGATGGTTGGAAACTCATTCTCTATCCCGAGGCCCAAGCGGTGCGTCTCTACAACGTCGCGCTCGACGAGCTCGAGGAGCACGACCATGCCGGTTACCCCGGCTCCCTCGATCGTCAACGCGCGCTTTTTGCCGACCTTTTGGAACTGCAATCTGAACTCGGCGACGCCTTGGATCTGCGCGAGGTCTATCCGCATCTGCGTTAACTCCCGACCTTCGAATTTTTCTCGATGCAAAATCTCACCCGATTCCTTCTGACCGCTGCGGTTGTCGCATGCACCAGTCTTTCCGTTGCGGCCAAGCGCACCGACGATCGCCCCAATATTCTGTTCATTTTGCTCGATGATCTCGGCAAGGAATGGGTGAGCTCTTACGGTGCGACAGATATTGAAACGCCGGTGGTCGATTCCCTCGCGGCGGGCGGTATCAAGTTTAACAACTTCTACGTCATGCCCCAGTGCACACCCACCCGGCTCACGCTCATGACCGGCCAAAAGCCCTTCCGTCATGGTTGGGTAAATCACTGGGATGTGCCGCGTTGGGGCGGAAGAGCGCACTATGATTATATCCTGAACCCCTCGATGGTCCGCGGTATCAACGAAGCCGGATACGCTACTGCGGTCGCTGGCAAGTGGCAGGTCAACGACTTCCGCGTGCAACCCGAAGCCATGGTCGAGATGGGCTTCGATGACTACTGCATGTGGACCGGCTGGGAGGCGGACAACAAACCCAGCGCCGAACGTTATTGGGACCCTTATATCCACACCAAGGAAGGCAGCCGCACCTACCAGGGTGCGTTTGGCGACAAGGTTTTTACGGATTTCCTGATCGACTTCATGGGCAAGCATAAGGACGAACCGATGCTGATGTATTTCGCCATGTGTCTGCCGCACGGCCCGTTAGTTTCGACGCCGTCCGAACCCGACGTCACCGACAAGATGGACAAACACAAGGCGATGGTCCGCTACGCCGATGAATTGACGGGGCAACTCGTGCAGGCGCTGGATGATCTCGGGATTCGCGATGACACCATCATCATTTGGACGACCGACAACGGCACCGCCGGCAGCATCACGGGCACCCGAAACGGACGCCGCGTGCCAGGCGGTAAAGCCAAGACCCTCGAAACTGGCGTCAACAGTCCCTTCATCGTCAACGCTCCCGGTCGCACGCCCGTGGGAATCGAAAGCAACGCACTCTTCACCATCGCCGATATGATGCCCACATTCGCCGAACTCGCCGGCGCCAAATTGCCTGAACAGTTCGTGCTCGATGGCGTATCCGTGGCCGATGCGTTGCTCGGTAAATCCGAACGCTCACCCCACGACTGGATCATGGCGATGGGTGGCCGCAACGAAGCTAAACTCACCGATGCCGGAGTGGAAAATGCCTACGTTTACCGTGACCGCGTGCTGCGTAACGAACGCTTCAAACTCTACGTCGATACGAACCGCACACCGGAGAAACTCTTCGATCTGGAGAATGACCCTTGGGAAGAGCACAACATCATCGGCAGCACTGACCCCGATGCGGCCGCCGCTCAAGCATTCCTGACCCTCCAACTTTCCCGTTATCCGGGACGCGACAGTGATCCGATCTACAATCCGCTTCCCGCTCGTCCTTGGGACGTGCCCGTGACGGCTCAATCAGAAGTCTGGAAAAAGTAGGTTGGCTCGAGCGGGAGGTGGAGCTATGGTCCTTCGTAGTTACCCCTTCCGATGAATCCTCCTACCAGTGGCTTTAGTGTTCGCCCGCGCTTTGAACAGATCGTGGATCCCTCTCCAGATGAATTGCGCGAGCGATTAGTTTCCGAAGCGGTGGAGTCCGCCGAATGCGAAGTTCGATCTACTACGGGTATGGTGGTCATTCACGTGGCCGCAAAAAAACGAGATCGTTGGTCGCCTCGTTTACAACTCAGCTTGGAACCGGACGAGGGCGGAGGCACGCACGTCGTGGGCGTTTACGGACCGGAACACGAAGTGTGGTCGTTTTTCATTTACGGTTATATCGTGACGGGACTGCTCGGCACCTTCTCAGGCATTTACGGATTCGCCCAAATGTTCATTGGGGAGATGCCTTGGGCCCTGTGGATTTGCGGCTCCATGTTAGTTATAGCCTGCGCCCTCTATCTGCTGGCCCAACTCGGCCAAAAGTTTGGTGCGTGGCAAACTTTCGAACTCCACCAACTCTATCAAGCCGCGATCAAGACTTCATGACGCCTCCGGCCCGATGGATCACGATACTACTTGGCCTGGGTTTGGCCTGGGTGGGTTTAGCCTCCGCCGATACGGTGGCAGACGACCTCCCAGCCAATTGGCGCAATATTGCCAGCGGTTGGACGATTCCCGATGAAGACTACGCCGATCAGCCCTATCTGGTTAAATGCGATGATGGTGCATGGCTCTGTGTGCTGACGACGTCGGATGGTCACGAAGGCGCGACTTCCCAACATATTGTGGCCACGCGCAGCACCGACTTTGGGCGCACGTGGTCACCTTTGATCGACATCGAAGAGACGGGTCCCCCCGAAAGCTCTTATGCCACGGCGGTAAAGGTGCCGTCGGGGCGAATCTACGTGTTCTACAATTACAACCGCGACAACCTGCGGGAAGTGGTGCGGGTGGATGGGGTGTTGCAGACGCGCGTCGATACGCTCGGAGCGTTCGTCTTTAAGTTCAGTGACGATCACGGTCTTTCGTGGTCGGAGGAGCGTTACGAGATTCCGGTGCGTGAAACTGAGATCGACCGGCAGAATATCTATGGGGGAGACGTGCGTTTTTTTTGGCATGTGGGCAAACCGTTGATTCACGATGGAGCGGTCTATGTCACCCTCCACAAAGTCGGGAATTTTGACGCTCATTTTATGACGAGTTCCGAGGGTAATTTTCTCCGGAGTGAAAATTTCCTGACTGAAACGGATCCTCAAAAAATTCGGTGGCAGACCCTGCCGGAAGGTGACGTCGGTTTGCGTGCGCATGCGGGCACGATCGGCGAGGAACATAGTATCGTGAGTTTATCGGACGGCTCGCTCTACTGCGTCTATCGCACCGCTGGTGATCACCCGACTCAGGCCTACTCCCGCGACGGTGGGCGCACCTGGACCTCACCAGAGCCCATGACCTACGGGCCCGGACGGCGGAAAGTGAAACACTCCCGTGCCGCCAATTTCGTCTGGGATGCCGGGGAGGGGCGCTACCTCTATTGGTATCATAATCACGGTGGATATATTTTTCATAATCAGCGAAACCCCGCGTGGATTGCGGCGGGCCGGGAAGTTGATACGCCGGAGGGTAAAGCGATTGCCTGGTCAGAGCCGGAGGTTCTGCTCTACGATGAAGATGCCTATAATGCGCGAATAAGTTACCCGGATTATCTATCCGACAGGGGGCGCCACTTCATCACCGAGACCCAAAAATCGATTGCCCGCGTGCACGAGATTCCGGCCGAGTTTTTGGAGATGCTGTGGGGGCAACCTTCGCGGGACGACGTTACCGATGACGCGGTGGCCTTTGAAGTGGTCGCCCCATCCACGATTACGTCTGGGCCGACATCCCTGCCCGAGCTCTCCGCATTTGTCGCCGAGACGGGTGTGGAAGGGAGTGGGTTTACCGTCGAATTTTGGGTGCGGTTTAAAGCGCTGACGGTGGGACAAGAGTTGGTCGAAGCCCGCGATGCGGTGGGCAATGGATTTTCGGTAACCACTACGAATCGGGGCACAATCCAACTTGGGATGCGGGGACCGTTTGGCCCGCCGCCGATCGATGACTATTATCGAGGCATTGCCGACTTCGGTATCGCCGAGGCGGGTTGGGACAGTGATCCCGGAGCGTTAAAAACGGATCAATGGCACCACGTCGCGATCGTGGTCGATGGCGGTCCTAAGATTATTTCATTCATCATCGATGGCGTGCTTTTGGATGGGGGAGACGTGCGCCAATTTGGCTGGGCGCGGTTTCCGGCTCAGTTGCGCACGGTGAGTTTTGGCCAGCCGCTCAAAATTGCCCCGAACCTAGACGGTCAGATAAGAGATTTCAGGCTTCACCGTCGGGCTCTGCGCACCACCGAAGTGATCGGGAATTGGCGGGCGGCGGAAGCGACAAATCGAGCACGCTAGAGGTGCTGGAATTTGCTGTAGCCGGGGTCGCTCAGAGCTCCTTGATGCGCAGGTCACGGAACCACACGCGGTGGCCGTGATCTTGCAGGCCGATGTGGCCTTTATCCAAGGTCGCGAAGTCTGCCCATTTGGCGAACTTCGCGTTGGCGATCTGCTCTTTCCATTTCTCGCTGTGCATCTCGTAGGTCGCGGTCATCGCGCCGTTGATCCAGTATTCGACGTGGTTGCCGCGAACGACGATTCGACCTTCATTCCATTCCCCAACCGGGTTGGTTTCGTTGCTGAGTGGAGGTTCGATCGCGTAGTGCGATCCAGAGTATTCGGAGGGTCCGACGGGGAGTCCTTTGCCGGAGCGGAACCCCTCGTTATCGAGCACCTGATATTCGGGGCCGGTGAGGTAGGGCTGTTTCGGGCCTTCGCCGATGTTGAACATGACGCCGGAGTTGGTGCCAGCTTCAACCTTCCAGCCGAAACGCAGGTCGAAGTCGTCGTAAACCGCTTCGGTGATGATGTTCGCATGCGGGCTGCCTTTGGGCTGGGCGGTCAAGTGCAGGGTGCCGTTTTCGGCCACCCAGACGCCGTCCATGGGACCGCCGTTGTAGCCGCGCCAGCCGGTGAGATCCTCGCCATTAAACAAGGAAACGAAATCTGCCTCGGCAGCGACTTCGGTGGTTTCGGTTTTGGCGCATCCGCCCAAGAGAGCGGCGGTGGCGAGAAGAAGGGGAAGGGAGGATCGAAGCATGGGAATTATTGAGTGAGGGATGAAACACAGCGTTACGCCAGTTTTCGTTAAAGTTTTACCAATCGAAGATCGTCGAACAGCACACCGCCGCCGACGGTGTAGGCGGTGGAGAACATTTCGAGTCGGAGTCGGCCGTCGGCAGGAATGGTAACCTCGCACGAAGCGGATTCCCACATAGGTACTTTCTGCGATTGGTCTCGAGCCAAGCGCATCGCGAGAGCTCCATTGAGATACACTTCAGCGGTGAGTGGATCTTCCTGATCCCACCAGGTGTGGCGGGCATACTTTAGGGAGAGGCGGTAACGCGCCCCAGGTTCGAGGTCGGTGATGATCTGGCCGATGCCTCCTGCACCGTGTCCACCCAGATCAACGACGGCTTTACCCTCGGGTGCGCCGAAGCGTTCGTAGCTGATCACATCGATGTTTTCGCGCAGCACGAGCCAGCCGGGAAGCTGATGACCACAAAGGTGTGGGTTGGCTCCAAAGTGTTCGGCGATCGGTGCCTCAAAACCAGCGTTCGCAATGGCGGGGCTTTCCGGGAGCGACGGCAAACCGCCGGGCACGAGGCGGAGGTTGTCGATGACCATGCCGTGAGCGCCGGGTAGGGTGGAACGGAGTTCGAGAGTGATCTCGCCCTTCGCACTCGATCGCAGCGGCACGCCAATCCCGTCCATGTAGTCGGGTGCATTGGAGGTATTGCGCAGGGTCGTGATGCGTTCGCCGTTGGACCAAACTTCGGTGGTGACGATGACGGGATTATTGCCCCGTTGTTTTTGATCCGCGTAGGCGATTCTCAGGGTGTAAGGATGATCGGGCTTGAGGTCGCCGACGGTTTGGCGAATCGCGCCGGGTTGGTCGCCGTTGAGGTCCAAAGCGTAGTTTCCGTTGGCGGCTTCGAACTCGGAACTCGCAACGAGTTCCACATTGCCACGAGTGACTTCCCAACCCGTGAGGGTGGAGAGCACGGTGCGATCGGCCGTGGGCGCGTCGGCCTCGAAGGAGGCGTTCGCAAAGACGTCGCTGCCTGGTGACTCCAGCGGACGGATCCGGATATTGCGCCAACCCATCTTAAATGATCGCGCATCTTTGATCCCGTGAACCTGCAGGCCGATGAAACCACTGGGGTGGCTGGCGTGGAGGGCATGGTCGACTAGGTCCTCCACTAGGTTTCCGTTTACCCATGTTTGAATGCGGGGGCCCTGAGCGACGATGCGCAGCTTGTTCCATCCGGTGGGATCCGAGTAGTCGTGGCCGCGCTCGATGGTTTCCTTCGAGCTCATCCAGCCGGAGCCTACGGCCTCGGCGTAGAGCACGCCGGTGGTGGGGGAATTGGGTCCGAGATTGCGCCGAATCTCGGCTTGAGGTCCCCAAACGCGACCCGCCCATTGCGTGTTGCGAGGGCCGATGGTCTCGGGGCGCACGCCAGAGCGGATTTGGATGCCCGAGTTGGTGACGTCATCAATCCATACCTCTACTTCGAGCTCGAAGTCGGCGAATTCTTGGGTCGTGCAGAGAAACGAATTGGGGCTGCCCTCGACGGTGCGCCCGATGATGGCTCCGTCTTCGACCGTGTAGGTATGCTCGCCGTTGAGGCGGGCCCAACCGTCGAGCGTTTCTCCGTCGAAAAGTTCGATCCATTCGCCGTCTGGTTCGACCACGCGGGATTTCTCCGGTAAGGCGAATGCCATGATGGTATCTCCCGATGGGGTGCCGATCTTACCACCACCGCCGCAGGCGATGGCTACGAATTGGCGTCCCTCGACCGCGTAGACGCTTGGGGTGGCGTAACCGCCGGTGGGAAGTTGGACTTCCCAAAGCAGACGTCCGCCGTTCTTCTCGAAGGCGTGCATTTTCTCATCGGCGGTAGCAGCGATGAAGATCACGCCGCCCGCCGTCGCTACGGCTCCGCCAAAGTTCATCGAACCGGTATTGCGGATACCTTGTTTGACGAGGTGCGGGTATTCGCCGAGCGGGACTTCCCAGCGGATTTTGCCGGATCCCAGATCGATGGCGCTCAGTTTGCCCCATGGCGGTTTGATCCGGGGAGCGCCCAGCTCATCCGTGAATTTGCGATAGCCCGCCATAACGTAGCGTTCGGGGAGACCAGTTGGTGAGGCGTCCTCGACGGAAGGTTCGGATCGCAAATGGGTGATCAGGGCGCTGAGTTCGTCGGTCGAAAATTGGGTGAAGGCCGGCATGAGGCCTTGGCCGGTTTGGAGCAGAACTTCGATTTCGGCATCGGTTTTCTGACTCGCCATCAACGAGGGGAATACTGGCGGCACGCCTTCGCGCTGCAGGCCGTGACACGATGCGCAGTTTTGCACGTAGAGGCGTCGACCGATCTCGGCGGGGGTGGCATCATCGGGCAAGGGATCTCCCTCCGGCACGAGCTGCATGAGGGACGGCGAGTCGTGGGAGTTGACGTAGAGGATGTTGCTATTCGCGTCGTAGGAAGCGCCGTGCCATTCGATGCCGCCCAAGGTGCCCGGAATCATAATGCTCTCGGTCAGGGAAGGCGGCGCATACATCGGCACGTTGCGGAGTTTCGCGAAGGCCTCCAGCGCGGCGGCGGCGCGTTCGGGCGACGTGTTGTCGAGATCTTCGACGGTCATACTGGTGCGATTGACCGAGACCGGAAGACGCGGAATGGGTTGAGTCGGCCAGGCTTCTTCGCCGGGAATCGTGGACGGCGGCACCGGAACTTCGTCGACGGGAAAGATCGGTTCACCCGTATCGCGATCGAGCACGAAAATCAGTCCCATTTTGGTCATCTGCACGACAGCGTCCTGTTTGCCGTTTTCACCGTTAATGGTGACGAGGACCGGCGCCGAGGGGTTGTCCATGTCCCAGAGATCGTGGTGCACGGTTTGGTAGTGCCAGATGCGTTCGCCGGTGCGGGCATCAAGCGCGAGCACGCAATTTCCGAAAAGGTTCATGCCTTTGCGGTTGGCTCCGTAGAAGTCGAAGCTCGGCGATCCGGTGGCGGCGAAGACCCAGCCGCGTTCGGCATCGAGGGTGAAGCCGCCCCACGCGTTGGCTCCGCCGTAATTTTGACCCTCCCGCCACTCCCACGTATCGTGGCCAAATTCTCCGGGTTGCGGAATGGTGTGAAAGATCCAGCGGAACTCGCCGGTGGTCGCATCGAAAGCGCGAATGTGTCCGGGCGTGGAACGATAGCCTTCCGGCACGCGCGACGCGATGATCAGGTTGTTCTCAAAAATGATGCCGGGAGTCGTGACCTCCACGGATGCCGTGGTCGGATCGACATCGAGGTTTTCGCGTAGATCGAGCCAGCCGTCGGAGCCGAATTTTACAACCGGTTTCCCGGTGCGGGCATCGAGCGCATAGACACGACCTTTGACGAAGTGGAAGATGCGTTGATCCTCGCCATCGTCGCTTTGCCAATAAGTCACGCCGCGGTTACGACCGGCTCCGGTCTTGGGTGCGCCCGGGAAGGTTGCGGGATCAAATACCCAAAGTTCCTCGCCAGTCGCGGCGTCCAACGCGATGGCCTTGAGACCCGGTGAGGTGAAGAACATACGACCTGCGATGATGATCGGGTTGCTGTAGATCGTGGTGCCCTTTTTGGCATCACCGGTTTGGTAGGTCCAGACCGGCTCAAGGTCGGCGACGTTGGCCGCGTGAATTTGGCTGAGGTCGGAGTATTGCTCTCCTTTGCTGTCGCCTTTGTAGATTCCCCAATCGACGAGGTTGTCGAGAGAAGCCTCGGCGTAAGCGGCCGATCCGAGAGTCGTAATAATCGCGGCATACCGGATAGCACGTGAGAAAGGGGTAAGTTTCATCATGGGGTAGGTGTCGGAAGACTGAACTCAGTTGAGAGTCCCGTAAAGCCCGACCCGCCCTCGTAGGAGATGAATGATTCAGCGATGGGCAGATTTTGACTAGATGAAGAATAATTAATCTTCGGTTCATGTTGGGTTAACCCGTCAGCGTTAAGGTAGGTCGATGAAATATCTATCTGGTCTCCTTTTGATTTGTTGTGGAACCAGCATGTTGGCCGCTTCGGAATGGGTTCCTTTAGTCGTGGATCGGAGCGAGTCTCGGATCGAGGTGGATGTGAAAGCCACGGTGGGATCGTTTGTCGGTCACCTTGCGGATTACGACCTCGACGTCGAGGTGGACCCGATCGAGAAGCGGATTAATTCCGCCACGTTGTCATTCAAGTTTTCCGATGTAGAAACCGGCGAGGAGAAGCGTGATAAACACATGCACAAGTGGCAGGAGACGGAAAAGTTTCCCGATGTGTCGTTTATCCTGCGTCGGTTGGAGTCGACGGCCGATGGCCGGTATAACGCCAGTGGCCAGTTGGCATTTCATGGTCAGACCCAAGCGATTCAGTTTCCCGTCTCTGTTTTGCAAGAAGGCGAAGAGTATTTGATCGAGGGCGAAGCGGTGGTGGATACGCAGCTGTTTGGGTTACCTATCATCCGCATGTTTCTCGCGCTCAAGGTCGATCCCCTCGTGACCGTGCGGATGACGGTGCGAGGCACCGTCGCTGAGCCGAAGTGAGGTTTTTGAGTCTACGCATTTTTAATAATCCCCTCCCTAGATAATTATGGTCGCTCCCCGCCTTTCCCTTTCCGCCGCCGATCCGATCGTGCAAGCGCTGAAGGAGTATTCACCAGATATTAAGAACTCGGAAACGCACTTGGCTGGAGTGCTTAATCAGGCGGTGGGGAATCCGGGTAAGCTGATCCGTGCCCGGTTGGTGGATGCGGCGGCCACGACCCACGGGATGGATCGTGATGGCGCCTTGCAGTTGGCCTGTGCGGTGGAGTATTTCCATTTGGCTTCTCTGCTTCTCGATGATCTTCCCTGCATGGACGATGCGCAGACACGCCGAGGCAGGACGTGTCCTCATCGGGTTCATGGCGAAGCCCCGACCATCTTGTCTTCGCTGGCGCTGATCAACCGGGCCTATGCCTTGGCCGGTTTCGCTCTGGCGGGTGAAGCAACCCAAATTCGTTTGGCGGCGATGGGGTGTCTTGATGCGTGTTTGGGCGTGCCGGGGTTGGTGGGCGGACAGGCTCGAGATTTGGCTTTTGCTGAAAGTGATCGTTCGGCGCGGGAAGTGGGACGTATCGCAGCGGCTAAAACCGGGGCATTGTTTTGGTTGGCGATCTATTTCCCCGCGTTGTTGGCCGAGCCTGATGCGGAAGAAGGGCATCACTTGAAAGCACTCTGTTTGTATTGGGGGCTCGCATTCCAAGCGATGGATGATCTGGGCGATTTAGCGATTACGAAATCGGGCGAAAATCAAGGGAAGACGGCTGGTCGGGATTACTCCATGACGCGTCCTAACCTGGCTCTTGCCATGGGTGAAGTGGCGACCAAACGGCGCGTTGCTCGTCTGATGGTGCAGGCCACTCGAGTGCTCACGAAACTCACGGAGCGCCGCTCATCTTGGTTTTATTTGATGAACTTTCATCGGGAGTATTTCGAAGCCAATGTCCGGTTGGTTCTTCCGGAGATGGAAGCGTCATCGATGGCTATCTGATATGCGTATTCTTTCCTTAGTATTGGTAAATCTGCTACGGCATCGGCTGCGGGCTTTTATCGGAGTCGCGGGCATCAGTTTTGGGGTGGCCGCGATGTTGACGATTCTCGCAATTGTGACGGGGGCGATCGGCATGTTTGAGCGTATCCTCTCGACGGACAGCCACTATCTCGTCTTTGAGCGAAATGTTTCGGATCTGTTTTTCAGTTCGGTGACGTCGGATCAAGTGGCTTCGATCCGCGAACGGCCAGAAGTGGAGGAAGCGCACCCGATGTTGTTTGGTATCGTGGCGGTGGGCGATCACCCGATGGTGACCTGCTTCGGTATCGAAGCGACTGATCCCCGTCTGGCGACAGGGGAGTGGTTGGCGGGAGATCGAGCGATGTTTGGGGTGCGTGACGACACCTTGTATCTAGGCTCGAGAGCGGCAGAATTTTTAGCCGTGCAGGCCGGAGATGAGATTGAAGTGGGTCGTGGCACCTTTCGAGTGGGGGGAGTTTTTAAGAATGAGAACGGCTTCGAAGATGGAGGCGTATTTATGCCTCTCTCAATGGCGCAGGACTTCTTTCAGCGGGAAACCGCCTCCTCCGTCGTGGCGGTGAAATTGCGCGAGGAGAGCACGGGACCGACGTTTAAAGCGGCGGTAGAGATGGATCACCCGGGTATTATTGCTTTGGAGAACCGGGAGTTTAGTCAGAGTTATAATAGCTTCAAGATTTTGAACTTCACCGCATGGGCGGTAGGTATCTGCGCCTTTTGTTTGGGAGGGCTCGGGGTCGCCAATACGATGCTGATGTCGGTGTTTTCGCGGATTCGAGAAATCGCCGTCCTGCGCGTATGCGGATTTTCGAATCGGCAGGTCACGATGATGATCTTTGGTGAGGCTTCGATGATTGCTTTAGCGGGAGTCTTAGTCGGCTTTGGGATCGGATTTGGCGTGTTGGCGGTGATGGAGCACACACCGCAGTTCCAGGGTTATGTGCAGGCCTCGATCACGGGGTCGGTGATGGTCGGAATTGTGATCACCGCCCTTTTTACGGCGGTGGCTGGCGCGATTTATCCGGCGATTTACGCGTCGAAAGTTCAGCCAGCGGAGGCATTGCGTTATGAGTGATCGCGGAGAGATTATTGTCCGGGCCAAACAGGTGACCAAGTCCTATGATGATGGTCGTATCACCGTGCTGCATGGCGTATCCTTGGAGGTTCGGGCGGGTGAAGTGGTGGGGTTGTGGGGTGCCTCTGGATCAGGTAAGAGCACCCTGTTGCATCTGTTGGGTGGATTGGATTTACCCGATGCGGGGACCATGGAAGTGTGCGGCTTGGATCCGACGCGGGAAGTTGATCGAATCGAATTACGCCGCCACCAATTGGGCTACATATTTCAGATGCATAATCTGATTCCAGATTTGACGGTGGAGGAGAATGTTCGGGTGCCTGCGTTGGCCATCGGAACCCCTCGGGCTGAGACGGCAAAGCGAGTGAGAGAACTGGCTGACAAAGTGGATATTCGTCATCGGTTGCACCATCGTATTCAGGACCTCTCGGGAGGAGAACGGCAACGAACCGCGATCTGCCGAGCCTTGATGAATGGTCCTCGATTATTGTTGGCGGATGAACCTACGGGATCGCTGGATGAAAAAACGGGTAACACCGTATTTGCTCTGCTCAAGGAGATGGCGGAGCAGAATAATATCGCGATCTTGTTGGCGACTCACGAGCGACGGTTTGCGGAACAGTGTTCTCGGGTCCTGCGGGTGCGCGATGGACAACTCAGTGAAATCTAGGATGGCGGTTTTCGCGAATTCGGAAGGTCCGCTCGAGCAGGTGGAGGAACGCGATGTGGCGCGGTCGATTCGGAGTCATGCGTTGGGTTGGTGGATGGCGGCAAACCTCGTGGGGGTTTGGCTCGCGGTCTTGCTGATTTGGCCGCAGTGGGGCGATTGGATGGCGCCATTAAGTTATGGGCGATGGATGCCATTGCACCTGAACTGGCAACTCTACGGGTGGTGTGCGTTACCGTTGGTGGGAGTATTGCTCAAGTGGATACTCTGGCTACCGCATCCGCAGGCAGTTGGCCATGCCCGCGTGGCGTTGGCCGCATGGTCTATGGCGTTGGCGTTGGGTGGGCTGTCTTGGCTGGGAGGAGTGACGAGTGGGAAACTGTTTTTGGACTGGCACGGATGGGCCCGGTTCGTGTTGCCCGGGGCTATGACAATTTTGTGGACGGTGTTGGCGGCGCATGTGTGGTGGGGGTGGCGACAACGCGCACTGTCTGATCGCTGGGCCCAAGCCGGAGTGGTGGCGGGGTTACTGGCGGTGCCAGCGGTGCTGTATTGGGTATCCAGTCAGAAGGTTTATCCGGCGGTGAATCCCGACAGTGGTGGAGCAACGGGCGCGGCCCTGTTGGGGTCGACTTTGGGGATCGTGGCCATTTTCGGGTCGATGCCACATGGGTTGAATGTCAGACGATTGAATGAGCGGGCGCGTAGTCGTTCTGTTGCGATTTTTTGGACAAGCTGGGGACTTTCCATGATGGTTTGGCTGCTGATCGATCGGGGCAACAGTAGTCATCACGACGGGAGTCAGATTTTAGGTTTGGGGGTCCTTATGCTTTGGGTGCCCATGCTGGTTTGGTGGTGGAGACAGTTTGATTGGGGAGAGGGAGCCCGACCTTGGTTACATGCCGCGATGGTCTGGTGGGCAATTTTGGTGCTGTCGGGATGGTTGTCATTTCTACCGGGAATTTCGGAAAAAATGAAATTCACCAACGGTTTGGTGGCCCACGCGCATCTGGCGATGGCAGGATTGCTGACGAGTGTGAATGGGGTGATATTAAACCAATTGGATGGTTCGCGGCCCATCCGAAGAGGCATGCATCTATGGCAGACGGCCACGGCGGTGCATGTGCTGGTATTGATGGTGGTGGGCTGGTTGGAGCTTTCGCGACCGGGGGAGTTTTTTGCGGGCGCATCGTGGGTGACGGCAGGATTCGCGGTGCGCTTGTTGGCTGGCGTAGCGATGACTTTTGCGTCGGTCCAACTTTTTTACGAAATCCGAAAATCATGACTACTTCTCGAACCATGGGTTACATGCGATTTCTCGCGCTAGGTGCGGGCGTGATGGATTTTTTGACGGGCCTCGGGCTCGTCTTCTTCCCGTCCTTGACCCTGCGGTTGATGATGGTGCCCGTGCCCGAGGATCCTTCCCTGATATTCGTGCGGTTTGTCGGCGTGTTTGTCGGGGCGGTGGGCGCGATCTACTTGGTGGCGTGGTTTCGGCGGGATCCTGCTGATCTCGTGGCGGTCTTCCGGCTTACGTTACCATTCCGGTTTGGCGCCGGAACGTTTTGTGCCGTCTCGGTGGCCATCGGAGATCTTGCTCCGATGTGGTTGAGTGTGAGTGCAACTGATCTTGGATTGGTAATCGTCCAGGTGGTTTTGGTGCGTCGACTGAATGAGGCCGGAGGATGATGGTAGCCTCGTCGACAGAAAGCGCCGAAAACCCAGCACCCGAGCTCGGAGACCAAGGGAGTGGATTCGTGGCGGCCGGCATAGCGATCGGAGCCGTATATTTCTATTTTTTGATTTTTGCCGAATTCGCGCTGTTGGAATTGGCCCGACCGCTCATCGACGAAAAGCTGATCCAGTTACGAAGTCTCATGGCCTGCTTGGGTGTCGGGGGCGTGGTGGGCAGTGCTTTGGCCGTGCGGAAGTTCACCTTGGCTCGTTGGCAGAGTCAGCTCCGCTGGGGCTTTCGAGCATGTGCTGGAGGTGCGGTGCTGGCGCTTGGACCGGTGTCAGGGACGATCATGATGTTGGTCGCCGCGACTTGTGGCGGCGCGCTGGGTTGGTCCACCGTCATATTGGCGGGGGGATTGAGGGCGGTGGTTGGCTCCCGTCGCATGGGAGTGGTCGTTGGGGTGGGGACCGGGACGGCCTACACCTTGTGCAACCTTCCTTGGATTTTTGAAGCTTCAGCCCAGGTCCAGACTCTTTGCGCGGCCGGGGTCATCGTGCTGGTTTCGATGGCGGTGCCTAGCCCAAACCTCGCGGAAACGACGGTCAGTGCAGAATCAGATACGCGTTTGCGCGGGTTGTCGGGATGGGTGGGGATTCTGTTACTGCTGGTCTGGCTGGACTCGGCGGCGTTCTACATTATCCAACACCAACCCGAATTGTTAGAGGTGACTTGGATGGGAACGGATCATCTTTGGGCGAATGCGGTGGTGCATTTCACCGGAGCAGTTTTCGCCGGATGGTGGTGGGATCGAGGTGGTCGCATTAGTTTGGTGATCGGCGCCTTTGGTCTCTTGGCCGGTGGGTGTTTGTTGTTGGGCAGTGCTTACGCGCAATGGGCCTCGTGGTGCTATGCTGCCGGGGTGTCCCTCTATTCAGTTGTATTGGTGTGCTATCCGGCGAGGACAGGCAGAGCCGGGATTGCCGGCGCGGTTTACATCATGGCGGGATGGGTGG
>JABIRI010000332.1 GCA_018667915.1 Opitutaceae bacterium
AAGAAAATCTTCGGGGAAGAAATCGATCAAACAGGTAGGGCGCTCCCCCTCCTCACGTCCGGCCATATGGCGGGAGTAGTTCTCGATACCGTTACAGAAGCCCATCTCCTGAAGCATCTCCAAGTCGTAGTTGGTCCGCATGCGGATCCGCTGGGCTTCCAGATATTGCCCCGCCGCCTCGAACTCGGCCACGCGCGCATCGAGTTCCGATTTAATCTTCCCGACCGCTTGCTCCATTTTCCCCTTAGTGGTGACATACTGTGTCGCCGGATAGAGATCGAATTGGTCCAGCGGACGTATGGTATCACCGTTCAATGGATCAAACTCGGATATGCTCTCTACCTCGTCCCCCCACAGTTCGATCCGCAATGCCTGCTCCGAGTAAGCAGGCATGATATCGATCACGTCTCCCCGCACTCGAAACCGGCCCCGCTTCAGATCGAAGTCGTTTCGCTCGTAGAGGTTGTCGATGAGTTTTTCGAGGAGAACATTCCGCGGCATCGTCCCCCCTCGTCTCAATTCAACGCGCAGTTCCGTAAAATCCTCCGGTGAGCCCAGTCCATAAATGCAGGAAACCGATGCCACGACGATCACATCCTTGCGCGAGACCAATGAACTAGTGGTCGCGATCCGCAAACGTTCGATCTCTTCATTAATCGAAGAATCTTTTTCGATAAAAGTATCACTCGAAGAGATGTAAGCTTCCGGCTGGTAGTAGTCGTAGTAACTCACGAAATACTCCACCGCGTTTTCAGGGAAAAAGTTTTTGAACTCAGAATACAACTGTGCCGCCAAGGTCTTGTTGTGGGAGATGATGAGCGTGGGCCGATCACATTGCGCAATCACATTGGCCATGGTGAAGGTTTTACCCGAACCCGTGACCCCAAGGAGGGTCTGATCTCGATTGCCGGCATTGATCGAATCCACCAACGCGGCGATTGCCTGCGGTTGATCTCCCGTGGGCTGATAATCGGAAGCGAGTTTGAAAAGCGGCATCAGCGAAACAGATTCAACAAATCGTCAATTTCGAGCTCATCCAGGCGATCTACCACACGATCGACCAGCGGAAGCAACGTCTCACGGTCGTGAGTTGTCGCTACTCCCACCACTTTCATGCCCCCGGCTCGACCCGCTTCAATGCCGGCTTTTGCATCTTCGAACACGATGCAGCTCTGGGGATCACGGGATATTTTACCCGCCGCCTTGAGAAAAACGTCTGGATGGGGTTTTCCAGCGGTGACGTCTTCAGCGGTGACGATGTCGTCGAAAAGATTCTGAAAACCCAACACCTCCATGATCGTATCAATATTCTCTCGGTGGGTGGAAGATCCGACACAGCTGCGGACCCCGGCAGCGTTCAGACGCAGTAAAAATTCATGCACACCGGGAAGCGCTTCGACACCTTGCTCGACCACAATATCCCGATATAACGCTTCTTTACGTAACGAGATTCGATGGATTTCACCGGGGTCTTCGGTCCACCTCAGAATTCCCGGGATAATTACCTCATTCTTCTTCCCAAACCCTCGCACAAAATGGTCAACCGGAAGCAGCGCTCCCTCCTCCTCCGCTAATCGCTCCCAACTCGCCTCATGTTGGCGAGAGGAGTCGATAATGACTCCATCCCAATCAAACAATATTCCCAAATCTTTGGCAGTTGCGATCATAACGAAACGGACCTGAGCATCGTTCGGCTCAAATGCCAAATACCTTGAGAATACTATTCCAGATCGTTGCCCAAAACTTCTTCGGCCCGGTTTGATCCGAATCGCGGGAAGTTTCCTGGAGCACGAACAGACCGTTCCCCGCAAACAGGTCGTCAAACAATGGATTCATATCGCGGTAGTAGCCCCAGAACGTTTCGGCCCGAACCGGCAGATAATCGAGGTTCGGCGTGAACCCAATGGTGGAAAGTTGATTCGTCCGGCGTGCGGGACGGGTCCCCTCGCCTTCGTCTTGTAAGATTTCAGCGCGCACCCCCCGACTGCCCGCCACTACGATCCGACAAGGACCGACGAACTCGAAGAAACGAAACTGTAGCGTGATCCAAGCTTGCCAGCGAAAGAGGGTCCAACGACGGCGGATCTCTACCTTATCTTCCCCCTTGGTAAGAACGCCCACGAGAAAGCTCGGACGTAGAATAATAGACGCACCGTCCGGAACTTCGATGACCGACAATTCCATGTGGGGATCATCTCCGTTGGAAAGGGTCGCGGCGAGACGACCGCCAGCTTGCCTATTGCGCAGCTCCACCAACTCCGTCAGCCGGCAAGCGATACTGGTGAATGGAATCGACCAATCGAAAATGAACCGAGTTTTCCGCTTCAAACTATCATCACTCGACTGCAAAAAACCCTCCTTCACGCGTAACACTTCGCCCGGCCAAAGATTCACCACCGTGGACACCTCGCTTTTTCGCACATGAGGAACCGCCACCAGCTCCTCGCTAAACTTGATCGCTTTTCCTCGGGCCAGAATCGGAGCCAGTAAATAAAATGACAGCAGCTTTACGATCGACGGGCCGACAAAGAAGGTCACCAAAACGATAAGCAGATACCACTTCGATTGCTCCCAGGCATCACGTAAATAGTGCGCCACGGGAGACTGCGATTCGGCGCTGCTTTCCAGGTCACGCTCCACCGCGGTCAACCGATAATCCAATTCCGCGAGATTAACCTCGGCATTGCCGATCAAGGTTTGGAGCTCGGCAAACCTACCTTCGGCTTCCTGCTTCAGCACACCCATTCGTGCAATCTGGGTCTCATTGGCGGCTTGTTGTTCGCCATCCCCGAACCATTCCTCCCACCAACTTCGCATCTCCATCAATCCCGCTACGATTTTTTGAGCCCGTTCAATGCGTTCTTCCTGCGAAGCCGCCGTCGTGCGCAAATCCTGCAACTCAGCCAACACGGTCGCCTTTTGAGCCGTAAACTCCGTCTGTGCCTGGCGCAGCCCTTCCATGTATTCCAAGCGTCGCGTTTCCGCATCAACCTGGTCATTAAGGTATAACCAAACACCTACGCCCACCAACGCGAGCACCACGATCAACACCGCAGCGCCCAACTTACTCAGCAACCAAGTGCCGAATCGGTAGAGAAAGATATACATCGGAGATACTTTGCAACGGACCGGAGGCAAAGTTCAAGAGGGCGTTCCGACTATCCCACGATCCCGGTTGCCAGCGTTCGCCCGACGACCTACTTCTGAGCGCATACAAATATGTCAAAAGTCATCGTTTCTTCTCTGTATGCATCGGCGACGTTCAAAATGGCCTGCCGCCAATTCGATCAAGCAGCCGACGCAATCAACCTCCCCGAAACCCTTCGCGATCGCACCAAATACCCCCGTCGCTGTTTTGCGGTTTCACTCCCCATCCAGCGCGATGATGGCAGTGTGACGGTTTTTGAAGGCTACCGCGTGCAACACAATCTCTCCACCGGCCCCTCCAAAGGAGGCATCCGGTTTCATCAAGACGTCACGATCGGCGAAGTTGCCGCGCTTTCGATGTGGATGAGTTGGAAGTGTTCCCTGGTAGGTCTTCCCTATGGCGGCGCCAAAGGTGGAGTGATCGTCAATCCCAACCAACTTTCTGATTTCGAACTCGAACGACTCGCACGTCGCTACATGCAGGAGCTCATTCCCTTCATCGGCCCCAACACCGATGTGCCGGCCCCTGACATGGGCACGAACGAAAAAATGATGGGCTGGATGATGGACACCTACTCCAACCACGTTGGACACATCGAACCCGCGATCGTGACCGGCAAACCTATTTCCCTTGGCGGCTCCCAAGGCCGCCGCGAAGCGACTGGCGCTGGCGTGGCCTACCTAGTGCGAAAGTATCTGGAAGATATGAAAACCCCGATCAAAGACGCGACCGTCGCGATCCAGGGATTCGGCAATGTCGGCAGCGAAGCGGCAGTCGCCCTCGCAGAATACGGCGCGAAAATTATCGCGATTTCCGACCATACGGGGGCATTCCACAATCCGAACGGAATCAACATCCGTAAAGCCCAGCGTTATGTCGCATCCCAAAAGGTGCTCCACAATTTCGACGGCGGAGACGGGATCACCAACGAGGAACTACTAGAAATGAAGTGCACCGTGCTCATTCCCGCTGCCTTGGAACGCGTCATCACCCCAGACAATGTCGACAAGCTGAAGTGTCGTCTCCTCGCCGAAGCCGCGAACGGTCCGACCACCTATCAAGCGGATCGGATGCTGGAGAAACGAGGTGACATTGAAGTGATCCCGGATGTGCTCTGTAACGCCGGCGGTGTCACGGTTTCCTACTTCGAGTGGCTACAAAATCGCCAGAACTACTACTGGGACAAGGAGGAGGTCATGACAAAACTCTTCAAGATCCTCGATAAAGCGAAAGATGCGGTTGAAGCGCAGAAACGCAAATTCGGCTTCAGTCGCCGCCTCGCCGCGCAGACCCTCGGCATCCAACGGGTCGCCGCCGCCAAAGAAAGCCGCGGACTTTTCCCGTAGAATTTCATCCGTGGGATCAAAAAGCAGGGATCAGGTGATGCGAGTCGCGGTCTCATTATCTTCCCTTAGCGCCCAAATGCTCCCCGATGAGTAACCGTCCTTCCCCAGCCCAACCCCAATCAGATCGTCGCCGACCAATCGTAGTCTACGGATTGGCCGCGATACTGGTCCTGATTCTCGCCATCGCATTCGTATCGCGATCAGATCCATCGACCCCGGAAGAACTTGAGCGGGAATCCGCGCGGACCGTCGAACGATCACCCTCTGACGAACCGGCCTCCCCTCCCCCGACTTCGTTCGAGGCTGCGGTTGAACCGATTCCCGA
>JABIRI010000285.1 GCA_018667915.1 Opitutaceae bacterium
CGGCTTTGATGATGTTCTTCCTCATCCTGTCGCCCACCCAGGGGTATCCGATCTTTCAGAAGATCGGCTGGTTCGTCGGTTTCATTTATTTGCTGTGTGCCGGAGTGCGACTGGCCCGGTTTAACGTCATCAATCACCCGTTGATCAACAAAGGGGAGAAACCGGACAATAAGGACTTCATCGGCCTACCGGTCCCAGCGGCAGCGGGCACAGTAGCTGCGCTCGTGCTCTTTCTTCTTAATCTCGCGGAGCACGACCGCGAACTTCAACGCTGGGCGCTCGCGCTTCCACCCCTGTTGCTACTCATAGCGGTGATGATGGTGAGCAAGATCACCTACCCCTCGGGCAAGCAAATCGATCTGCAGACCAAAACACCGCTCACCTCCTTTATCCTGTTTTTGGGCGTGGCCGGTACCATCGTCGTCTTCAAGGAGATAGGGATGCTTGTGGTGATGCTCGGCTATATTTTCTTCGGGATTTTCCGGGGAATGCGGAAGCCCAAACCGAACCCGGAAAAGGTGTGAGTAAGTTGCGCAGGACCCCCCAACAAGTTTTTACCCGTGAATAACCCTCGGTTTGTTCGCAATTCCTCAGAAGTTAGTCCCAAAGTCGCGAATCACACATTTTCAGAGGTAAAAGCACCGTTTGGCGTGGGCTTATTACTGTTTTTCCTGAGCATAATATGACTGCTTTAATTACTTATTGAATCAGTTATCTTTTAGGCTTTGTTAACTTCCGCACCCTAGGCCCCTTTTTCGTACCCATTCTACTCCATGAAACTTAACATCAATCGCGACCATTTCAGCAACGGTCTCGCCCAAGTTCTCAATGTCGTCGGCTCCAAGGCCACGATGCCCATTCTCAGCAATGTGCTGATCGAGGCCGAAAAGGACCACATCACCCTGACGACCACGAATCTCGATCTCGGCATCCGTTGTAAGATCAAAGCCGAGGTCAAGGAAGGTGGCGCCGTAACTCTGCCGGTGAAGCGTCTCGCCACGATCGTGCGGGAGCTGCCCAACGTCGACGTGGCGTTCACCGCCTCCGCTAGCCACCAGGTGAAACTCACTTCAGGCGGATCCAACTTTCGGATCATGGGAATCGGCAAAGACGAATTCCCTCCCCTGCCCGAGTTTGGCGAGGACCGCACGTTCACTCTCGAGCAGGGTGAACTCACTTCGATGCTCAAGAGCGTGGCTTATGCGCAATCGTCAGATGAGACCCGCTACATCCTCAATGGCGTCTATTTTAACTTTAAGGACGGCAAACTGTCACTCGTCGCCACCGATGGCCGCCGTCTGGCCCTGACGTCCAAAGAGATGGAAGTGCCCGAGGACGCCGCCGGAGCCATCATTCTGCCCGCTAAGACGGTCAGTGAGCTCCAACGTATGCTCGACAAGGGAGAGAAGCTTAAAGTGTCCTTTAACGACCGCCGGGCGGCGTTTCAAATCACCACCGACAAAGATTCGAGCGGATTGGTCGACTCGATCTACCTCTATTCAAAGGTCGTCGAAGGCAATTACCCGAATTACCAACAGGTTATTCCCAAAGAGACGCACCAACGCATCAAGTTGGAGCGTGAGCTCCTACAGCAGTGCATTCACCGGGCCGCTTTGGTCTGCAGTGAGAAGTCTAACTCCGTGAAACTGAAGCTCAGTTCGAACCTGCTCGAAATCACGGCTCAGAGTCCCGATTTCGGTGAGGCTCACGAATCGATGGCCATCAGTTATAGTGGCCCAGATTTACAAGTAGCTTTCAATCCGCAATTTATGCTGGACCCCCTCAAGGCACTCTCCAAGGACGAGGTGTTCTTCGAAGTGAAGGATGAGGTCAGCCCCGGCGTGTTTAAAACACTCGAAAGCTTTATCTGCGTGATCATGCCGGTGCGTCTCAACTGAGGCGATTCGGCCCCTTATCTTACGTTGCCCTAAGAATTTGTGGGCGGTTTCGGCCGCCCTGCTGTTTCGCGATTTAGATTCATGGACCCCACTTATCCACTGGTTATTGCCATGATGGTTTCCTTGGTGCTGTTCCAGGTGAGCCAACGCCAAGGCTCGCCGGTGCTCGCGATCTTCAATCGATGGCTGCGCTGGCTGATCTTTGGATTCGGATTGGCCAAGATTGTTTTGGATCTCGGTTTCAGCGATCGACCGTATTGGGTGCTCACCGCCGTGTTTTTGCTCACCTACGCCCTGATCGAGACGGTTTATCGATGGATGGAGATTCACGCGCTGAGCATGAGCCCTATTCCGCTTTTCCCCCGATTTGCGGTGAATAGCAGCGGTGACGAGTGGCCAATCCAACCACGGGTGCTCAAGGAGCGGGATTGGTTGCGCAAAGAAGGCTTCAAAGCGGTGCAATCGCTTCGCGCCGAGATTGCCCCAAGCATCTACCTGCGCATGTCGATTTATCACGACCCGACGGAGAAATTGCGGGTTCAGGTGCTTTTTCTGCCGCAGCCGAATGGAAATATTGTGGTCTGCGCCAGCTTGGCCTCGCAGCGCAGCGATGGCACGCGGGTGGTGACGGACAACCTATACCTCCCCTTTGCCGGGTTTTATCCGGAAAACTGGTTGGTGGTCAGAAAACCGTGGCGACGAAGCCTCCAGGCCTTGGCCAAACAACACCGTGCGCGCTTAACCCTCGAAACCGAGCCGTTGATGGTTTGGGAGACCGAACCGCTGGCCGATCTTAACGCCCAACAACACGCTTTGGAGCAGGTGAACACAGAATTGGGGTTTCTTTTTCCGCATCATGAACGGGAGGAGAACGGCAAAATGACCGCCGAGGCACGCTATCGGGTCTGGAAAGAAGCGTGGTTGCTGAACTATTTCGGTTGGAGTTCCCGGTATTTTTAGGGCCGATCTTCTAGGAGTGAGTCTGGGTGAGCTGAAACTTGCCTCTCCTCCTCATTTTGCCCGTCGTGTAGGTAACTTTTTCCTGAGCTGATTGCATGAACCGCACCTCCCCATCTCGAACCACCCAGGACTCGTCTTCATTGGAGAGGAAACATGCTGGGTCTTCGAATGGAAATCGACTGGCGGCTCTTGTTGGAGTGGCTGCGATTTCACTGACGTTAGTTTCCTTCTATTCGACTTGGAAAGCCGCCCATACCGCTGATGAAACCCGGTTTCAAAGTCTCACCGAACAACTGAGTTCCGGGTTTAACGAGCGGTTGCGCAGCACGGCTCGAGCCCTGCAAACCGGAGCTGTGATGGTGTCGAACAGTCCTTCGATGGATCGCCAGATGTGGATCGACTTTCTCTCGGCGAGTGAACTGCGATCCGAAAGCGGCACCGCGGGAATTGGTTACATCGATCGCGTCCGTCGTGGAGATTTGGATAGGTTTGAAGCGGACGTCCGTGCCCACGGTTTGCCGGAATACCAAGCCCAACGAGCGGGCGACCATGATCCCCTTTACCTCGTTAAATACATCGAACCATTTAAAGACAATGCGGGCGCCTTGGGGATCGATATTGCCAATGGTGTCACGCGGCGTTCGGCCGCAGAAATGGCCATGCGTGAGCATCGCGTCTCCATGTCAAAACGGATTCGCGTGATTGTGGGCGAAACGGGAACACCCGGTTTTTTATTGTTTTATCCCGCTTTCAAAGAGGATGCCCCGAAAACAACCGCGGTTGAGCGGGAAACAAATCTGTTAGGCTGGGTGTATGCTGCCGTGCGCGTGGATGCATTGGTCGCGCCCCTGCAGGATCTCTACTTGAAAGAGATCGGATTCACCGTGCACGAAGGCGGGCGAGAAGAACAGGGCCGTCCCCTGTGGGAAGCGGGAACCCGCTCAGGCACCCTGAATTTCATGGGCATAGAAGAAGTGGATGTGTTTGGTCAGACGTGGACGGTTCGCACGTTTCCTCGCGATGAACTCATTCGTGACCCCGCCCACCGGTATGCTTGGATCGTTTTGGGTTTTGGCCTACTCGGTTCGGTGGGTGCGGTGATACTGACGCTGCGACTCACGGATAGCCGATTGCGGGCGTTAGATGCGGCGCAACGGGCTTCGGATGATGTGAAGATTCAAGAGACGCGCCTACGTTCAGTTTTCGAGGCATCGCCGGTAGGTCTGTGCTTGCGGGAGTATGATCGCCAGGGCGAACGGCTCGTGAACCCCGCCTACACGAGGCTTACCAGCATTGCGGCCAAGGACTCTCATGATGAGACGGTGTTTCGCCAGACGGTGCACCCGGAGGATCTTGGTATTTGGGAAGATGTGGTTCGCTCAATCAACGAGGGTGAATCTCAACAGCGAAAAGTGGAGTTTAGGTTTATCCATCCGGGGGGAGATATTGTTTGGGTCGAATATCTTCACCGTCGGTTTAACGATCGGACTACCGGAATCCGGCAGGACGTGATCGCGATGGTGGACATCACCACACTCAAGGAACAGACCGATGACCTCATCGAGTCCAAGGAACTCGCCGAGCAAGCGAACTTAGCGAAGAGTCAATTTCTCGCGATGATGAGTCATGAGATCCGCACACCGATGAACGGCGTGATCGGGATGGCGTCCCTCTTGCTCGAAACAGGTCTCGTAGGAGAGCAAAAAGACTACGCCGAAACTATTGCCAAAAGTGGCGGTGATTTGGTGGCGATCATCAACGACATCCTTGATTTCAGTAAAGTGGAAGCCGGCCAACTCGATATCGAACATGCAGAGTTTGGTCTCGCGGAATGCATCGAAAGCGCGATCGATTTGAATACGATGCGCTCCGCCGAAAAAGGACTCGAGCTGTTGTTGGACGGTGACGCGGAGCTACCTGAAATTGTAATCGGCGACTCGACTCGGTTGCGGCAGGTGCTGATCAATCTTATCTCCAACGCCGTCAAATTCACGGATAGCGGCGAGGTGGAATTGAAAGTGCGGGTGACCGCTCATATGGAGGGAATGGTTGCGGTTCGTTTCGAAGTGAGTGACACCGGAATCGGCATCGCGGAGGAAGACATTGAACGGCTATTTGAGTCCTTCACCCAAGCCGATGCATCCATTAATCGGCGCTACGGTGGGACCGGCCTCGGATTAGCGATCAGTAAACGTCTGGTAGAGCTGATGGGGGGTGACATGACCTGCGAAAGTAAACTTGGAGAAGGCACGATGTTTGGGTTTAGCCTATCGCTGGAAACCCCTACCGATGCCGAACCGCAATTGGAGACTTTGCCGGCGGCGAAACTTTTGGTCGTAGGCGGTGAGGGAAACAGCACCCGAATTTTGGCTAACACTTGCCGTAGTTGTGGACTTGATACTCGAGTGTGCCGCGATGAAACCGCGGCCATAGCTGCGGTCGGGGAACATGGTCCGGCAGAATTTGTGATCATCGATCCCGCCGCGGGTCCAGAATCGGGGATAGAGATGGCAAGGCGACTGGCGGGAGACAGTCACTTCAGCAGCACGAAATTTGTAGTCACCGTTCCGGCCAACCAGGCGCCTAAAAGCGTAACGGATGAAACGATCGTCGCGATGTTGCGCAAACCCGTTCGATTGTCCTCAGTGCGGGCGATCTTCAAGCGCCAGTTGCTTGGGAGTGATTCACGACCTCCCCATGCCGGTTCTGAAACGATGACCTCGGACCTAACCGAGTCGGTGAATCAGATGCCACTCCAGATTCTGGTGGCGGAAGACAACATGGTGAACCAGCGTATATTTGCACAAATGTTGGGCCTGTTAAAAATGGAATTCCGGCTTGTTTCCGATGGTTCTCAAGTGGTCCCAGCTTTGCGTGAGCGTATGACGGAAGTAGTTTTAATGGACGTTCAAATGCCCGTGTTGGATGGGCTCGGCGCCACCCGTGCGGTGCGCGAAGCGTTTGGTGACAAGACCCGACCGTGGATTATCGCGGTCACCGCGAATGCCATGCAGGGCGATGAACAAAAGTGCCTCGAGGCAGGCATGAATGATTATATTTCCAAGCCGCTCAAGGTAGAGCAAGTAGCCGCCGCGCTCGACCGCGCGCGCCAAGCTCTGCGCAACCAGACCATCCCACCCACGGCTTGAGTTTTGCTACCCCTTCACCAACGTCACCACGCACTCGAGGTGGCGGGTTTGGGGGAAGAGGTCGAAGGGCTGCACGTCGGTGAGTGTGTAGTTGGCCGTTTTGAAATGCACGAGGTCACGCATTTGGGTAGCTGGGTCGCAGCTGACGTAGACCACCGCCCTCGGGCCGAACTCGAAGAGCTGGTTCAAAAATACCTCGTCGCAGCCTTTGCGGGGAGGGTCGATGACGATCACTGTTTGCGCGGGGTCGAACTCCAGTCCCGCGAATATGGCCGAAGCGTCTCCTGCGTGAAACGTCGCGTTGGCGATGCCGTTGGCTTTCGCGTTGGCGGTCGCGAATTGCACGGAGGTTTCGCTGATCTCCACGCCGGCGACTTGTTCAAATCCGCGGGCGAGTGACAGCGCGAACAATCCACTGCCGCAGTAGGCGTCGACGAGGTGCGTCGCACCGGTCGCCGTGGCTTGTTGGCGCACGTAGTCGGTAAACGCTGGAAGGATAAAGGGGTTGTTTTGGAAAAAATCGCGGGCGAGGAATTGAAGCCGCAACGGTGCGTTACCCTCCCCCTGGTCTACCTCTTCATGGATCACCGCATCATGTTCAGTGACGACCCCTTCCTCGGCGTGACGCAGTAAGAGGGTGGCGCCTTTTTTGAATGCGTTGCGTTCGAGCTTACCGCGAACTTCGTCGCGCACCTCCGTGAGCTTTTCGTTTATCGCCGGAGTGGCGATCGGGCACTGCGGCACGTCGATAATGTTCGAACGCGTGCCTTGTTTAAGGAAACCAATGGGATAGGTCTGGGTTCCGCCTTCCTCGACCCAGGGCTTGGGCTGAAAGTGCGGCGTGATTTTGGACCGGTAGGCGAACTGCTCTGGCGAACCGATTACCGGATTCACCGGATGTTCGATTTCGGCCATGTGTTGCAGGAGCTCGACGACCTGTTGGCGCTTCCAGGTGAGTTGGCCGTCGTAGCTGAGGTGTTGGTATTGGCAGCCGCCGCATTGGCCAAACAAGCCACACTGGGGGTCAACACGATCCGGTGATGGGGTGAGGACTTCAATAAGGTCGGCCTCGGAAAAGTTCTTTTGATTGCGAAATACCCGAACCCGGACGCGTTCGCCGGGCAGGGAAAACGGGACCATCACCACCCAATTGCCCGGAGCCTCGGCTCCGGGCAATTGGGTGGAAGTATCAAGCTTACAAGTATCAAGTAACAAGTCTTTGGAGTCGGACTTGGGGGCAGGCTCAGGGAGTGGCACGCGACCTAGGCCTACGCCTCGATTAGTGAGGGTGGAGATCTCGAGTTCGATTTCCGCGTGATACGGAAACGGGAAGTCTCGAGGTGCGCGGTCTTTCTTTCTTCGGCCCATGGTTTTCACGAGAAGACACGATTCCGCGAAAAAGCAGAGTTTTCTTTTTTTGCCTTTTCGGATGTAGGGTGGGCTCATCTCACCATGGAGCCCGAAGTCATCACCAGTTTGCAGAACCCGCGCGTAAAGCAGCTCGTCAAGTTGCGCGACCGTCGCCCGCGTGATGCAGCGCGCCAGTTCCTGGTCGAGGGCTACCGGCAAATCCGACGGGCTTTAGACAAGGGTTTCTTTCCCGAGGAGCTTTACGTGTGTCCCGAATGGTATCCCGGCGGCCAGGGCAACGAAGCCACGTTGATCGATGAGGCTACGGCGGCGGGCGCGAAAGTATTTGTGCTCAACAAAGCGGCGTTTGCCAAAGTCGCCTACCGTGAACGTCCGGATGGGCTTTTGGCGGTTTTGCCGCAGTGGCAAAACGAATGGGCGGACCTGGCGCTGTCACCGACCCCGTTTCTACTTGTGGTGGAGGCGATCGAGAAACCCGGCAATCTGGGCACCATCTTGCGCAGTGCAGATGCGGCGGGAGTCGATGGATTGATCGTGTGCGATCCGGTGACGGATCTGTTCAACCCGAATGTCGTGCGGGCATCGACGGGGGTGTTGTTTTCTGTGCCGGTAGTCATCGCCGAAAGCGCTGACGTGCGTGCTTGGCTCGCTGCGAAGTCCATTCGCTCGGTGGCTACCACTCCGGCGGCCAAACAACCCCACACTGAGGCGGATCTAAAGGGACCACTGGCGATCATCATGGGCAGCGAACAATATGGTCTCAGCGATGAGTGGTTGGCTGAAGCGAATGACACCGTGAGGATTCCTATGGCGGGTCAGGCCGACTCTTTGAATGTAGCGATGGCGACAATCATCACGCTGTTCGAGGCGGTGCGCCAGCGCGGCTAGAGGATTAGTATTTCCACGACTTGCACCTCCGCGCGGGGCTGTTTTGAGTTGGCAGCATGTTCAACTTACAACGACTGCTCGTCGTGCTTTGCGCGATGTCGGCCGGTGCGCTCCTGCGTGCCGAAACCAACTGGCTCGAAGCCGCCAAGGCTGCCCGACAACTCCCCACCGAAACCTTCTTCAGCCTGCCGGAAGTCCGACAACCCCGGCTGTCACCCGACGGCACCAAGATCGGCTTCCTTTTTCCCCATGAAGGAAAGATGGCCATCGGTGTTTTTGACCGCGCCAGCAAGGAGGCCAGCATGGTCGTCTAGGGCAAAGACGAGAGCATCGTGAGCTTTCTGTGGAAGGGGGACAAGCGGCTGGTATTTTTCGCGGATGTTGGCGGCAACGAGTCGTTCTTCATTGGTTCGACGGACCTGAAAGGAAAGCGGGTTGTCCGCATCGTGGAATCGCAGATTTACGAGAGACTGAATTCTAGTGCTGGCGGAATGGTGAGTGGTCTTCGATTTGACGAAGACCGTGTGCTGGTCTCGGGCATGTTTGTCTCCTCAACCCGCGGCCGGGTGAGTTCTGGATCCACGACAGATAATCCGGTGGTGGCTAAAGTGAATGTGAAGAACCGCGGCCTCTCCACCGTCTATTCTTACAGCGATAACGAAATTGTAACCGGCGTGGTGAGTGACGATGCCGGCAATGTGCGATTTCGCATGGTTTATGAGCTCGATGGTGGGGTGCCCACGACCGTTTGGCAGCATCGGGAAGATTTAAAAAACTCCTGGAAAGAAGTGCGCCGATTTCCCGTTCACGGTTATCGGGAAATGTGGACGCCGCTCAATTTCAATCGTGACGGCCGCTTCATGTATCTGATTTCACGCGAGGAACATGACTTGGGAGCGTTGCACGCGTTTGACACTGCCACGCTTTCCTTGGGGCCGGCATTGTTCGTGCCTACGGAGGGTGAGATTCGCAGTCCCATCATGTCTCGCGACGGTTATGATTTGCGCGGGGTTTCCTATGAAACCGACCGGGTTCACTATCATTGGTTCGAAAAAGGCGCCGACCGCGAAAAACTACAACGCAGTCTGGAGGCCGCGTTCCCAGGGATGGATGTGCAGTTCGTGAGTTTCTCGGATAACGAGCGTATCGGGCTGATTCATATCGGTTCGGATCGCGAAGCGGGCGTCTATTTTGTTTTGGACCGGGATAAAGGCTCGTTGGAACAATTTGAGCGTGTTCGCAAAATCGACCCAGGATTAATGCGGCCGATGGAGCCGATCCAATACACTTCTCGCGACGGACTCGAGATTCATGGTTATTTGCCCCGTCCTTGGTCTGCCGAATCCGGCAAACCGGTTCCGATGATCGTCAATCCCCATGGCGGACCGTTCGGTATTCGCGACAGCTGGGGCTTTAATCCCGAGGTGCAGTATTTGGCCTCACGGGGATATGCGGTTTTACAGATCAACTATCGGGGATCTGGCGGCTATGGTTTGGATTTTCTCAACCGGGGCGCCCGCCAATGGGGGCGCGATATGCAGAACGACCTCACCGATGGTGTGAATTGGGCCATCGCTGAAGGTATCGCAGACAAAAACCGAGTCGCGATCTATGGCGCCAGTTACGGAGGTTACGCGACGCTGGCAGGATTGACGCTCACCCCGGAACTCTATGCGTGCGGAATCAACTACGTGGGTGCGTCCGATTTGGAGATTACATTTAAGGCAAGGGGTCAGGACGCATTTACTTTGGCCAACGATTTCAGTTATCGGGAAACATGGGTGGGAGACTCGCAGGAATATCGTGATGCAACGTCTCCGGTTAATCATGTGGCGAATATCCAGGTCCCTTCTTTCCATGCATACGGCGTGAAGGATCCGCGCGTGGTAATTGACCACTGGGAGCGTCTTGAGCCCGAACTAAAAAAACACGGCAAGGTCTACGAATCGATGGTCGAGAAACGACAAGGTCATGGCTTTCGCGATGAAGAAGCCTCCGTCGGATTCTACGGCCGCATGGAGCCGTTCCTCGCCAAATACCTGACCCCCGAGGTCGACGTGCAAATCGGCTCTAGCGAAGTCGTCGAATTACCGGCGAGGTAACGCGTCTGAACTACGATGTTCGCAGGTGCTCGATAAGTTCGGCGGTGCCTGCGGACATGGTGACGGTGGGTTTATACCCGAGGTCGCGCTTGGCGGCGGTGAGGTCGAACCAGTGGTCCTTAGCCAACTCCGCGGCGATGAAGCGGGTCATCGGCGGTTCGCCTTTGAGGGGAAGTATGTTCCACAAGGTTTCGCAGATACGGCCAATTTTTGAGGCGGCCTTGAGTGATATTGATTTGGTCAGCGGCGGCTCGCCCAACGCAACTAGTAGCTCGTTCACCCACTCCCACAGATTCACGGGTTCATCATTCGTGATAAAAAAGGCCCGTCCCGCCGCCGGGTTCGCCGCATGGTCGGTCTGATCCGAACCTTGGTCATTGGGAATATGGCTATTGGAATGAGGTGAATAAATGAGGGCGTGTTCGGCGTCGAGGAGGGCTTGGGTTGCGTTGGTGATGTGCACCATGTCGACACGGTTTTGGCCGGATCCGACGATGCGCAGTCTGCCGGCCCGGGCCCGCGCCAGGATGCGGGGAACGAGGTGGGGGTCCCCTACCCCCCAGATGAGATGCGGCCGTAGTGCTACGGTTTGAAAGTCGTCACGGTTTGCCGCCAGGACTTTGGCTTCGGCTTGCGCTTTGGTCAGGGGGTATGGGCTGGGGCAGTCCGTGGTGAGGGGCAGTGATTCGTCGGCGCCGGCGAGGTCGCGGCCGTTGTAGACGACGCTCGGGGTGCTGGTGTGCACGAAGCGGGCAACGTGGGCCTTTTGCGCTGCCGCCAAGAGCGTTTTGGTTGAGACCACATTGTCGCGGTAGAAGTCTTCATGGCGGCCCCATACGCCGACGCGGGCGGCGACATGAAAGACGGTCTCCGCGCCTTTCACGGCTTTCGCGCAGACGGACAGATCGTGTAGTGATCCTGTAACTACTCGAATTCCTCGCGCGGCAAGTTGTGGTTGCGCAGAGCGCGAAACGACCGTGACGGTGCGCCCGGCATCCAGGAGCCGATTGACCAAGTGCGATCCGAGAAACCCGGTGCCACCCGTAACGAGAACAGGGCCTGTGGGCGCGTCGCTCATCGTTTGGGGTCGACATCGAATCCGACGCCTTTGGTTTCGGCCCAGTCGGTCAGAGCCAGTCGGTGAATCTTCGCGTTATGCCGAACGTCGACCGGAAAGTCTTCGTGGAAATAGAACAGGTTTACTCTTCCAGCGATGGGGTGGTTGCGGGTCAGTTCACGAAGTTTTCGACCGAGGGCTCGACAGGTTGAACTGCTTTTGGTGACGGATGGATCGTGGGGTTCGATGACGATGGCGGCGCGTTGGTGCGGGCGCTTGCCGTGACCGATCAGCGCGGAGCGTTTCACTTCGGGGTGCTGATTAAAAGCGGGCTCGATCTGTTCGGAGAAGATGGGGCCGTGTTTAGATTCCACCCGTTCGGCGGCGCGCCCACAGAACCAAAGGCGACCTTGGTCATCGAGGTAACCGCAGTCGCCCATTCTATGCCAAACGGGCGCGGCTGGCTCTGCGCCGGCGATTTTGGCGCGGGCGGTGGCTTGGGGGAGCGCGTCGTATTCCTTGGTGACGGTCGGGCCGCGCACGATGATTTCCCCGATCTCGCCGGTGGGGAGCTCTTCGGTGTTGTCGATCGAGGTGATGACTCCGTTGCGCAGCCGGATGATTTTTACGGCGTTGGGCGCGATGATTTTTCCGACGCAGGTGCCGTGACCTTCGAGGGTTTGGGTGGCGGTATCTTTTATTACCTCAGCCGCCGAGATCGCACTGACGGGCAGCACTTCGGTGGCGCCGTAGGGGCTGTGTAATTCGCCGTGGGGCAATACGGTCTGCATCAACTCCCAGAGCGTGGGTGGGACCGGTGCGCCGGCGCACAAGACGCGTTGCATGGAAGGCAGGGTGATGTTTTTGGACGTGCAGTGTTGGGCAATTTTCAGCCACAGCGTCGGCGATCCAAATGAGTTGGTGACGTGCTCTTGCCGGATGGCCTGAACGATTTTAGTAGGGTCGACCGCAGCGGGTTTGCTGGGGTCGATTTCGGGCACGATGGTGGTCATGCCGAGGGCGGGATTGAACAGGGCGAAGATCGGCAACATGGGCAGATCGACCTCACCGGGTTGGATGCCGAAAGTTTGGCGGATCAATTCAACCTGACCGCTGAACATCCCGTGTTCGTAGCAGACGCCCTTGGGGGCACCGGTAGAGCCAGAAGTGAATAAGATGGCCGCGAGTTCATCGGAGGCTGATGCGGCGACCGTGAGTTTATTGGGCGAGGAGGATGTGGTCGGGCAACGCGCGGTGGTGCCGCGGCTGGCGCCAATTCGGATGGATACCGACTTGAAGGCATCGCGGAAGACGTGACTAAAAATTCGCGCTAGCGGAATCCCCAGGAGAGCCTTGGGCTGCGAGCGTTTAACGCACTGGAGAAAGGTTTTCCGGCCCATGCCGGGGTCGATCACCACGGGCACCGCGCCGGTTGCGAATAGGGCGAATACGCTGGCGATGAGTGGTAGACCTTGGCGAACCATGACGAGCACGCGATCGCCGCGCTGCACTCCGGCGGAAGTGATGCGGTGCTGCCAAGCGGCGGCTTCGGCTTCGAGTTCCGCAAAGCTCAGGGCGAGGTAGTCAATGTCACCGGTGGAGGTGCGACCGCGCGGAACCTTGAGTGCGGCGGTCGCGGGTTGCGCCGTGGCCATGAGCGGCAGGTGCTGCGCGATATTGGCGGATACAGAAGAAGAACTCATCGACGGGGGGCGGAACCTCTAAGGAACAGGGTTGGATGTCGGGCGTAAAGCCCGACCCGCCCACTCCGATGGATTTGTAACCGAGCTTGAATTCTTTCGAATCCGATTTAAGTCCGCGCCGTGTTGCTCAGGCCGATTCGACGCTGTTTTTGAATGCGGGTAACGACTCGATGAGCTCGCACTGCCAAGGGAGCATGAACTCACTGAGTTTGGACGGATCGCGGGCGATTTGCGCCAGCTGCGCGCGGTTGGCGATCAGGGTGGAGTCGAGTTTGAGTTTTGCAGACAGCACGTCGCGGTCGGCCTTCAGGCGATCCTGCAAGGCAAGTTCGCGAGGCGTGAGTGAGCGGTGTTCGCGATTGCGCACGCGACGGGGCAAGGTGGACGGATCGACCTGGAGGCCTTTGGTGACGGCGGCGGTCAGCGAACGGGCGAGGCGTGGATGACGGCGACCAAGGTGCACGGTGGCGACGATGGAATCGGCGTTGTCGGTTTCGGCGGCGGCGGCCATCTTCAGCAGGAGCGAGTTGTTGCAGACTTTAAATGGTGGGGTGTCGAGACGCTCGGCCTGCGATTCACGCCAATGCCAGACCGCTTGCAGCACGCAGAGACTGATCCCACGCAGCTTCTCGGATTTACCGATGCGCCATGCGTTTTCGTCGCCGCCTGGAAAGCCCACTTGCCCGGCTTCGATTTGGCGGCGGCATTGTTGGTCGAGCCAGTCGACGCGGCCGAGTTTCTTGAGTTCTTTGGTGAGCAGGTCACGCAGTTCCGGGAGATGCCAGACATCAAGGGACGCGTAATCGAGCAGCTTCTTGGTGAGGGGGCGTTTGGACCAATTGGCCTTCTGCGACTCCTTGGACATGACGAGTCCGAAGTAGTCTTCCATCAATCCAGCCAGACCGACTTTTTGGCGATTGAGGAGCTGCGCTGCCAGCATGGTGTCGAACATGCTCTTGGCTTCAAATTTGTTGAGGTCGTGCAGGAGGCGCAGATCGAAATCGCTGCCGTGCATCAAGAGGTGCTTGTCGGCGAGCTTCTCGTAAAGCGGGTCGAAATTCATCGGTGCCAGCGCGTCGACTAAGAAGACCTTACCGTCGACGAGGAACTGCAGGAGGCAGATCTTCGTGCGGTAGCAGTTCATGTTGTCCGCCTCCGTATCCAACGCGACCTCGTCGACCTTATCCAAGGCGTCGAGCAGGGGGGTAAGTTGGCCGGGCTGATCGAGCAGCACGTATTCGGGCGGTTCAGGCTTCACTTTGACTCCGAGCAAACGGCGAGCAGAGGGGGGAAGAAAGCGTTTAATCATGCCGTCGCGCTTTCGTTGTCCCATGCAGTCAGGAAAGTATCCACCAAGTCGGGCAGGTCTTCACTGTAGCCGCCTTCCAGAACGGCGGCGGTGGGCGTCGAGAGAGGGCGCAACCAGCTTCCGAGGGTCGCAAAATCTGTTTTTTCCAAAGTCATGTCTGTAATCGGATCGCCCCAATAGGCGTCGAATCCTGCCGACACGAGCACAAGGTCAGGGTTGAAGGCAATCACGCGATCCAACGATTCGCGTAGGACATCGAGGTGTTTTTCTCGATGGGTCTGTGGTGGAACGGGCCAATTGAAGCAGTTTTGGAAGCTCGCGAGCCCAGTTCCCGGGTAGCCGGGCGACTGGTGGACGGAGGCAAATAGCATACCTTCGCGGCCGGCGAGAA
>JABIRI010000225.1 GCA_018667915.1 Opitutaceae bacterium
CCCGGGGTATTTGCCCGCTCGGTTTTTCCGGACTCGACCGGTGAACCGATTTTCAAATTCGGCTCCACCTTGGTCGACTATCGCACGCCCTTTGAAAAGCGCTGGGGTGGTTGGTATGTCACCGGCGAGCACGGGCGCACCCAACATCGTGGCAACATCATCGCCACGGAAGCCGACAACCAAGTCGTCTTCCCCACCGCCGACGGTGCCAACGTCACTGATCTCTCGCCCTACTTCGATACGGACCGCTACCTCGCGCCAACCAGTGACATCGTTTCGTTTCTCGTTTTTGAACATCAACTCGCGGTGCAAAACGCGATCACTAAGGCTTCGATGGAGGCTCGGCGTATGTTGCACTATCAAGCTGGACTCTAGAAGGCGTTCGACGAACCGATCACCAACGAACCCGAATACGACAGCGTGAAGTCCGTCTTCTCCAGCGTCACGCGCGAGGTGGTCGATGCCCTCCTCTCCAAGGACGAAGCGGCCCTGCCCTTCGGCATCAAAGGCATCCCTGAATTCGACCGTGACTATGCGAGTGAAGCGCTAAAGTCACGCGATGGAAAATCGCTCCGCGATCTAACCGTCCGCCGTCATCTCTATCGTTACCGCTGCAGCCCGCTGATCTACTCGCCGATGTTTCAGGCGATGCCGGCACCGCTCAAAAAACAGATTTTCGAAACCCTCGCAGATGCACTGCATCCCGATGCGACCGACGAGCGCTACGGTTACATAAAAGCGGACGAGCGCGCGGAAATCTTCGCTATTCTCCACGATACCCTTCCCGATATCCGCCCCTTTCTTAATTAACGAAATCCTTACTGCAGCCCATGATGCGCTCCCCTCGTCTTCACCTCGCCCTCACGATCGTCGGACTGTCGACTCTCCTCCCCGTTTCCGCCGCGGAACGCGCGAGCTACGATCTCAAAGAGAATCTGGCATACTACGACGAATCCGTCCGCGCGACCGACGACTACCTCGCCGAGCGCTGCGTGCTGGATCTCTACCATCCGACCAATGCTGACGGTTACGCCACCGTTGTTTGGTTTCACGGCGGAGGCTTGCAAAACGGCAATAAGTCTATCGCGGAGCGCTTACAGAATCAGGGCATCGCCGTCGCAGCCGTAAACTATCGGCTGTCACCCCAAGCCACCTCGCCCGCCTACTTGGAAGACTCCGCGGCGGCCGTAGCCTGGGTGTTCAAAAACATCGCGCAGTATGGCGGTAACCCTGACAAAATTTTCGTATCCGGCAGTTCGGCCGGTGGCTACCTCACCAGCATGCTGGGGCTCGATAAATCATGGCTTGCCGCCCACGACATCGACGCCGATCGCATCGCTGGGTTGATCCCGCTCGCCGGCCAAACCCTCACCCATTTTACGATCCGAACCGAACGCGGCCTGCCGCGCGAACGACCCGTGATCGATGAACTCGCGCCGTTGCACCACATCCGCGCCGATACTCCCCCGATCCTACTCGTCACCGGTGATCGCGAAATGGAGATGCTCGGTCGCTACGAAGAAAACGCCTACTTCTACCGCATGCTGAAAGTGGCCGGCCACCCCGACGTGCGCCTCATGGAACTCGACGGCTACGGCCACGCTCCCCACGAGCCCTTTTACCCGCTACTACTCAGAGAGATAAAACGAGTATTGGCAAAAAAGAACTAAACAACCAACCCGATTTGACGCCTAATTAACCCCGTTTATCTGGATCTACATTCCAGTTTTACAAGGTTAACCCCTAGAACTTCCCAAAGTCCTTATAATGCGATCCGGAATGGGGTTTTAAATAGAACTTGGAGCCTCAGGACTTCTGCAGTCAGGCTTCGCTCACTCATGAGTTCTGCCGCTTCTTCTCACGGTGATCTGAATGCGCCCAAAGCGGCGATGGTCATCGGTGCACTCGGAGTCGTCTTCGGCGACATCGGCACCAGTCCGCTCTATGCGCTGCGCGAGGCGGTGCACCACCTACCGGAGGCCGAGCGAGCAGGCGCAGTCTATGGCGTATTGTCGCTGATTTTTTGGGCACTGATCAGTGTGGTGAGCATCAAATACGCCACGGTGGTCATGCGGGCTCATAATCAAGGTGAAGGCGGCATCTTTGCCTTGCTCGCGCTCAGTGGGCTCGAGCATTGGAAACCCAAACAAAAGGTTCCGGGAGCGATCATCATTGTATTGATCGGGGCCGCGATGCTGTGCGGCGAAGGCGTGATCACTCCGGCGATTTCGGTGCTCAGTGCGACGGAAGGTTTGGAAGTCATTTTTCCCGCTGCGCACGACTACGTCATTCCGTTATGTATCGTCATCTTGGTGGCGCTCTTTTGGGTGCAGCGCAAAGGCACGCATGTTATCGGATCCATGTTCGGTCCGATCATGTTGGTCTGGTTTAGCACGCTCGGACTGCTGGGATTATGGCGAATTTGGGAAGCACCCCAGATTCTCGGCGCAATAAATCCGTGGCATGGCTGGCAACTCCTGAGCACGCACCCGCACGCCGTTGTGGGAATTTTAGGCGGAGTGGTTTTGGCCATCACCGGGGTCGAAGCCCTCTACGCCGACATGGGGCATTTTGGACGCAAAGCGATCCTGCGCGCCTGGTATGGCATCGTTCTTCCCGGGCTCGTGCTGAATTACTTTGGCCAAGGTGCTCACGTCGTCGCCCACCCCACCGATATTGGGAACCCATTCCTCACCCTGGCTCCCGAAGGACCGCTGCGCATCGGGCTTGTGCTGCTGTCGGTGGTAGCGGCGATCATCGCGAGTCAGGCACTGATATCGGGCACATATTCGCTGATTCGGCAGGCCATCCAGCTCGGTTATTTTCCCCGCCTGAAGGTCCTCCACACTAATCCCGAACAACGCGGTCAAATTTATGTCCCGATGGTAAATTTTGGACTGGCTGTCGGCAGCATTGCGACGGTTCTGCACTTCGGCAGTTCATCCGCGCTCGCGGCGGCTTATGGTATCGCGGTCACCGGAACGATGGCCGTGACCACCTTTACGTTGTTCTTCGTGGCCACCCGCACCTGGAAGTGGGCCACGCCACTCGCGGCGGTAATGTGTCTCGCGTTTTGGACGATCGACTTGGGGTTCTTTGCGGCGAATCTGCCGAAGTTTTTTGAAGGCGGCTGGGTGCCGTTGGCGTTTGGTGCCATCCTGCTCGCCACCATGCTGACGTGGAAAGCGGGGCGCGTCGAAATCGCCGACAAAATTTACGGCCACGCCACGCAAGGTCTGGAGCTCTCCGAGATCGCGAAGAGTTCTCATATCGTCCGGGTTCCCGGCAGCGCCGTGTTCATGGTGGCTTCGTCTACCGGCACTCCCCTCGCCTTGCTCCACCATCTCAAGGCCAACAAAACCCTCCAAAAAACAGTGGTGCTCCTGACCGTCGCCACCGAAGAGGTCCCGACGCACCCCGATGACGAACGCCTCACGCTGGAGGAACTCGGGGAAGGCGTGTGGCGTGCGATCGGCCGTTACGGCTACATGGAGTCGCCTGACGTCGCCGATCTTTGCGCCCGTATCGCGGCGCAGGGCGTCCCGTTGAAGGACAACGCCACCACCTTCTACTTCAACCGGGAGATGATCCTCACCGGGGGCGATGCACCGATGTTCGCGTGGCAAAAAGCCTACTACGCTTTCCTATCCCGCAATGCTCAGCCGGTGAAAGATTATTACGCAGTGATGCCGACGCAGATCATCGAAATTGGCATGCCCGTCCAGCTCTAACCTCCCTTCATTGTGTCCACCAACCCCGATTTTGACAAACCGCGTAAACACTACGCGATGCGGACCGAAGAGAAATTCACGCGCGACAATCAGAAACGGGGACAGGAAGACCCCAACACGCCAAACGACGTCTGGGCGTGGCGCCAAGATCAGCGCAAAATTGAAAAACAAGCCGGAGTCGACGATCTGGGAGAACTGAAAGACTACCGCCAAAAACGACGGCGTGATTTCTGGACAGTCATCATCCTGAACAACGTATTCTTCGGCGGCATGATGGGATTCTATCAAGGCAACCCCGTGGTGTTAATTTACGGATTCGCTGGCATTCTGATCGGCACCGTCGGCACCTACTGGATCCTCTACCACCTCATGCGAAAATATTGAGTCGAATCACGACTCGCGAATCGATGGGGCCTCACCCGGTCGCCTCGAACCGTTTGGCTTCGCGGTTTTTTTGCACGGTGCCAGCGGGGAAAAGCTGCCCGTTCATCGCGATGTAGACGCCGGGAGGAAGCACCTGCAATCCTCCCACCGCACAGCCCACATTGAACAGCGCGTCGTTTTGTCGGAACCGCGCGGGTAACATCGAGCCGGTGAAGACGATCGTCTTGCCTTCGATGCCGACGAGCGCCGCGGCGGTATCCGTCATGGTGTCGGTTCCGTGCGTGATGAGGATCCGGTTTTCCGGCGCGGCTTCGACCCGTTCGCGGATCAGTTTTCGATCCGCCTCATCGAGTTCGAGGCTGTCTTTACGCAACACGCTCTCGACTTCGTAGGCAAAGGTGACGTTGGCCTCGTGCAACAGCACCCCAATTTGGGGATCACCAATCTCGTAGGAACTGGTCGCATCAAAATACACCTTGTCGATGGTGCCACCCGTAGCGATGGCCCGTATGCTGAGGTCGGAAGAAGCGGACATACGGGAAATCTATTCCCGAATCTTGCTCGAGCGAACCCAATTTGCCCCCAAATGAGGTGCTCACCTTGGACATTGCCAATTCCGCCTGAGTTTCGTCCAACTGAGGGGCGTCGCATTGCGCAACCACTCGTGAAAGCTCTCATTCCTGTAGTCACTTCGTTTCTCGAAACCCGGACCAGCCGGCAAAACCTGCTCGCGCTATTCAAGCTGCTCGGCGTTTTGGCCCTGTTGGTGACTCTATTCAGCGTGGGCTTCCACCTTCTCATGGAACGGGAAGGTCAGCACTTCAGTTGGATCACTGGCGTGTATTGGACGCTCACCGTCATGAGCACGTTGGGTTTCGGAGATATCACCTTCCACTCCGACATGGGGCGGTTCTTCTCCATCATCGTGCTGGGCACCGGAGTCGTCTTTCTTTTGGTCCTGCTCCCCTTCACCTTCATCGAGTTTTTCTACGCGCCATGGATGAGAGCACAGGCTGCGGCCCGCGCGCCTCGCGAGCTCCCCATGAGCACCCACCGTCACGTGATCATGACCCAGCATGGTCCCGTTACGAAGATCCTGATCCGCATGCTGGAGAAACACGGATACCCCTATTTTTTCCTCGTGCCCACCGTGCCCGAAGCCTTGGAGATGCACGACCGCGACTTGCCCGTCGTTGTGGGTGATCTCAGCGATCCCGACACCTACGAACGGGTCCGCATTGACCAGGCCGCCCTCGTCGTCACCACGCGCTCGGATATCATAAATACCAATGTCACATTCTCTGTGCGGGAGATTAACGAAAAGATCCCGATCATTGCCACCGCGCGGTCCAATGCCGCCCGCGATGCACTCGAGCTCGCGGGAGTTTCCGATATTCTTTCGCTGGAAGAAATCATGGGCCAAGCCCTCGCGCGCCGCGTCGTTGACGCCGGATCTTGTGCCCAAATCATCGGCCGCCTTGAGGAGTTGGTCATCGCCGAAGCGACGGGCTACAATACCGACCTCGTGGGAAAATCTGTCGCCGAATGCAACATGCGGGCCCGGTCCGGCGTCACCGTCGTGGGAGTCTGGCAGCACGGTAAACTCGTGCCCCCTGATCCCTCCACTAACATCGATGAACATACCTTCTTCATCCTCAGTGGCACCCAACAACAAATCGACACTTACAACGGAGTCTTTGGCCAAGTCCGAAACGAGAATGATACCGAACCGAGCGTATTAATCATCGGCGGGAGCCGAGTAGGAAGCGCCACCGCTCGGGCCCTCAATGAACGGGAAATCCAGTGGACGATTATCGAAAAAGAGGCCGACCGTATCCTCTACCCCGAGCGTAGTTTCATCGGAGATGCCTCCGAATTTGAACTACTGGTCAAAGCCGGCATGCACCGTGCCACTACGATCATCATCACCACTCACGACGATGATACCAATACGTTCCTGACAATCTTCTACCGCAAGCTGCGCCCCAAAGCCCAGATCATCAGCCGATGCACCCACGAAGCCAATGTTTCGCGCCTCCACCGGGCCGGAGCCGACCTTGTGCTTTCCTACGCCGACATGGGCGCAAACCTGATCTTCAATGAACTCAAGGGTAAGGAAAATCTACTCCTCGCCGAAGGCGTCAGTGTGTTCTCAACTCCGGTTCCTCTCCCTCTCGTAGGTCTCACCCTTGCCGAATCTTCCGTGCCCAGTCACACCGGTTGCTCGATCGTGGCGATCGACAGCGGCGGGCGGCGCGACATCGACCTGAAGCCCGATACGTTACTCCCCGAAGACGGCATGATCACGCTGATCGGATCGGTGGAGGCCGAAGAAAGATTCCTCGCAAAATACGCCAGTCAAACGGCTACTTTGTAAGCCAGACCTTGGCGTAGGATGAGATCGAGCAACGTTTCGTAATCCGTGCCCGCGGTCTCCACGGCCTCGGCAAAATCCTCTCCAAATGCGAGGCAGGGGTTGGGATTGGCCTCGAGGAGGTAAAATTCGCCCGCTTCGGACATGCGAAAATCCAAGCGCGCGTAACCCGTCAGACTCAGCGCGTGGTAGATGCGCTTCGACAGATCATCCAAGCGACGGGCTTCCGTTCTCGTGAGCTTCGCCGGCACCGTGGAAAGACCGACTTCCTCTTGGTGCGCATAGCTCCACTTGAGTTTACTCGTCGCGATATTGGGCGCTCCCGCCGGTAAGTTTTTCATCACCATTTCCCACGGCGTGAATGTCTTCACGCGATCGTTGCCCACAATACTCATGTAAAGTTCACGGCCGGCAATATACTGCTCCGCGATGGCCGGACGACCTGTGCGCCGATGCAGAATTTCCACCCGCCGAGCGAGCGACTTGTCGTCCTTCACCACCGAGGCACGCGAAATCCCCACCGAGCCTTCGTCGATCAACGATTTCACCAGTAACGGAAACGCGAGTCGCGCGGGGCGACGCACTTTGCGACCCACCTCAAACACGGCAAATTCAGGCACGGGTATGTCGTGATGAGCGAGAATCTGTTTCGAAAGGGCCTTGTCGTGCGCCAACGTCAGTCCACGCGGATTACACCCCGTGTAGGGAATTTTCAGCAGCTCAAGATAACTCACCAGATGCTGATCGAAAAGCGGCTGCCCATCAAACTCCTCCAACATGTTAAAAACAATATCCGGCTCAACGCGCTCGATCGCTTGGCGCAGCGGATCGAGATCGCCGTAAAGACCCACGGTGTGCACCTCGTGCCCCATCTGCTCGAGCGTGGTCTTGACGTCATACTCCATTTTCCACGGATGAATTTGTTCATCCGTGAGCCCTTCGATTGATTCCGGCGGCACCAAGGCTTCGTGCATCAGCGCCAAGATGCGCCGTGGTTTCAGATGACGGAGACTCATGCTGAGAACCAGCGTGGAATTGGCCGAAAAGACATGCGGACGAGCTCACAAGTGCGTCGGGCACAGGGCAACTCTCAACGCGCTCACTCAAGCGAGCGCGATCGGGCACTCACCGCTTCCTTGCGGCGATCACCACCGAACGGGCGCCGCTTATTTATCCCGACTTCTTGTCCGAGACTTGCTCGAACCGCGTTTTTGCGGATCCGTCACCTCACCGACGCGTTCCCATTGATCCTGCTTCTTCTCATCGAACTTGTAGGATACCGCCATCGCCACCGGCGTGGGTTCGCCATCTTCGTTGAGATGGGGGGAGAAATCCAAACTGACCGTCGCCGCCAACGCGGAAGCGATAAAGTGAGGATCTTCGCCAATCAACACCTCGGGATTCACGACATCGCCATACTCATCGATCACAAAATTGATTACGACTTCCTCCCGCTTGCCCGTGCCGTTCAACTGCGGCGGATAGTAGGGCTCGATCCAAGCCGAAGGTTCCGGCCACTCGCCAATATCATCGGCTTCGGTAGGTTCGTTTTCAAATCGTTTGAATACGTTACGTCCGGCCCACTTGCTGAGGGGATCGTCGGACCTCACGACAAACATGACGGGCATTTTCACCCGTTGGTGCACGGGTAGGCCATCACGACGAGCCGGCGAAAATCGCCATTTGGCCAACACCTTTTTGACCGACTCCCCAAACGCTGGATGCGTGGCATAGGATACATCGGGGTTCTCCACCGCGCCCCGGCGCGTGACCTCAAAGATCACTTCGACCTGCCCTTCGACTCCAGCCGAGTGCAGGTCCTTCGGGTATTCAGGTTCGACCGGCCGCGTCAGACGCGGGGGCACGAAATTTTCGGCTGCGATCAGACCAACCATGCCAAAGACGCAGCCAAAGACGGCGCCGTGAATCAATCTCTTCGGGATCAGGTTACTCAATGACGGTATGCGTTCTGGATACTTCGCCTTTTTCGTAGTGGGACATCGCTTCGTCCATCAGCTCGTTAATCCTAATTTGTCGTTGCGGGAAACTGGGGTGATTTGCGAGCCAACCGTTGGCCGTTGGACCGCCTTTTGAAGCGATGTCCTCTTCCATGCGTTGCAGCAAGCGCAAGGATTGGCGAGGGTCATAACCGGCCTTGGCCATATAGATTAACCCGATGTGATCGGCTTCGAGTTCTTTGCCCCGATCAAACGCGGACTGGGTAATCGCCGTAACCCCGCCACCGGCAGTCGAACCCACGCTGGGGACATAAATCCCGGTGCCGCCAATCGTGGTGCCAATCCCGATTGAAGTCGCCGCCCCCAGAGGCTTGAGCATCCAACCCTGCGAATATTTCTCGTGGGTGTGTCGTGCGGCGACGTGAGCGATCTCGTGTGCGATCACGGAGGCCAGCTGGTCTTCGTTTTCGCAAAAATCAATTAAACCCGAAAACACGCCGACTTTGCCTCCCGGCATGGCGAACGCGTTCATGACCCCCGGAGCGTGAAATACCGCAAACTCCCAATCCGCGTGGGGGACATCCCAGAACACGGTTTTCGACAGACGACGGCCGATTTGCTCTACGATCCGGATTTGCGCCGGATTGCGCGATGCACGCTGCATCTTCTTAATCGAAGCAAATTCTTCGGCGGCCTTCTTCGAAATGTCCTGATCGTCGACCAGATTGATGGCGTTACGGCCGGTAACGGGAACTTCCTGACAACCAACGGAAGCCAACAGAGCAACCCCCACGAGGGTGGGCAGGAAAATGGAGCGTATAGAAAGTCGATTCAACATGGCGAAGGACCAGGAAAATGGGCGGAAAGGGGGAAGCTCACAGAGACCGGCTAATGCCCAAAAATGTTCCACTCGGATCCATGATAGCAAGTTCGAGGCCCATTTTGCCCCCCGACCACCCAACTAAACGCGCTTCACTCGTTGAAATTGCCTCAGAAACAGGCAGTTTTTCGAAAAATTCATTCAGACTGAACAAATCCTGATCCGGGCAGTCCAAACCCTCCTGCCCTAAAACTTTTCAATTCGCTCGATCCGAACATGTCAGATAAACAGCCCCCCAAGCATCAGGTCATAGATTGGAACCCCAACGCCTCCCAAGGTCAGGGTCCCAAAGGAACTACAGGCCGAAACAAAATCTTCGCCACGATCGCGGTCGTTTCCGCCCTCGTAGCCGTCGCTGCCATTGGACTCTCCTGGCGCGCCGTCCAACAACAAGAGGCGTCCAACGCTCCGGTCATTACCGCCGAAGAGCAGCAGGAACTCGCCTACAAGAGCCGCGGCCGGGCCGAACTCGCTTTCGAGACCGCATCCCAAGCCATCGGCGCCGCGCGTAGCCTGCCCATCAATCACGAGGGTCTCCTCCAAGAGATTGCCCTGATCGAAAAGGCTTTCCTTCTCGCTGAGACCCAACTCAAAAACGGCGACTACGCCGAAGCCGGTATCGCCCTCGAAACCGTGATAGCTAACACCGAGGTGTTCACCGAAACCGTCGAGATGCAGCAAAACGCCAACAAGCGTTACGACGATCTCTACGCCCGCCTCCGCGCCGCCGAGCGCTACAAGGAGTTCTCCGTCACCTCCTATGATACCGCCTACAGCTCCATCGGCGAGGGTCGCCACCTACTTGAAGCCGGTTCATTTCGCGCCGCCTGGCAAGCCTTTGATGAAGCGAGCGATACCCTCGATGACTTTGAGGCCCGCAAAAAAGAATTCGTGACCGAAAATCTGCGGGCCGGTCAACGCGCCTTGAAGAACGGCGATGGCCAAACCGCCGAACTCGCCTTCCAAACCGCCCTCAAATACGACTCCGCCAACGAAGCCGGCCTCCGCGGTCTCGATCGCACAGCCAACGCCGCGGAAGTGTTTGAGCTCCTCACCACCGCCAAGATCGCGGAAAAAAACGAGGACTTCGAACGCGCCATCGCCGACTACGACCGCGCCTTCGAACTCGATGAATTCTCCACCGTCGCTCAACAAGGCGCCGCCCGCGCCCGCTCCGACCAAAAGGAATCCCAGTTCAACGGATTCGTCGCCGCCGCTGAGGCGGCCGCCGAAGAAGAAGATTGGACGAATGTCATTTCCAACTACGAGCAAGCACTCGAAGTTGATCCCAAACGCGACGACATCGAAGACTCCCTCGACCTAGCGCACGAGGAACACCATGCCGCCATGGTCCATGACACGCTGAGCGAAGCCTACGATCTCGAACGTGAATACGAGTGGGACAAGGCCCGCGTCGCCTACGAGGAGCTGCTCGACCTCGAGCCCGACTACGAAGATGCCATCGAAGGTTTGATCCGGGTGGGTCGCACCGTGCGGGCACTTCTGGAGTATGAAAAACTCCTCGAGCTTTCCGAACAGCACCTGCTCGCAGCCGACTATCAGTCCGCCATCCGCCGCTTCAACGAAGCGATGCAAACCAAGCCCAGCTACCTCGAAATCACCCCCGAGGCCGCAGAGATGCGTCGCCTGCTGGAGGTCAACAGCAAGCCGATCGACATCACGTTCGTTTCCGACACCAAAACCTGGGTGAGCATCACCAATTTCCGTATGCTCGGAAAAATTAAGCAGGAGATGGTTTCACTGCCACCGGGCGACTACGAAGTCATTGGCCGTCGTAAAAACTATCAGGATGTGATGCTATTGCTCAAAGTGCGTCCGCAGATGTCTACCCATCTCGTATCGGTCATCTGCAAGACTCGCGCCGATTCCTAAACCGCATTTCACTATGACGACCGCTCGAGCATTCCTGCGACCCTCTGCCGGAGCTTTCCTGTTAGCCCTGAGCGCCACGTGGGCCGGTGCCCAAGTCGAACTGCCTCCCTTGCAAACCTCGGGATCAAGTCGGAGGACTTTGGAGAAACCTCAGTCCTACGAACCGGCTATTTTGCCCAGCGCTCGCGTGAATTCACGCAACGCTCGCAGCACCTCCAAGATTCCTGATCCCGGTATCTTTGACGGCACGGACTTCCCCGAGGAAGAACGCCCCGAACAGGCCCAGATCGCCCAATTTGAAAACCCCGGCGGACAACCCCCGCCTCCCACCAAGGACGAAAAAGGTCCCGGCCAACAAAAAGGCGGCGGCGGCTCCGGTCCCGGCGGTGATGGCGGGCAACAACCAGGCGGCGGTGGACCTCAACTCGCCGGCGGACCGCAAATTCCCGGACTCCCGCCCATCATGGGTGGCGGTGGTGGCGCCGGTGGCCAACCCGGCCCCCCTCCCCCCATTCCTGAAGGCGACCAAGGTGACGCCGGCCAACCCGGCGGCGGTGGCGAAGGCGAACCCGGCGAAGAAGGCCAAGAGGGTCAGGGCGGGGCCGAAGGCGCGCCCGAAGCACCCTCGTCGGAAGGCCAACAGGGCCGCGCCCTCGAAAAACCCTCTGAAATCCAAATCGGCGACGAGAATGCCAAACTCGCTGAAACCGACCTCCCTCAGACCGATCCCTCGCGCCAGCTCGAGAGTAAACCCGGCGAAGACCGCATGAGTGTAAAAGCGGCCTCCGGCAACCAATCCTCTAACCGCGGCAAAGGCTCCGAACGCGGCGTGGATATCCCCTCAAACCTCTAAAGCCCCATGACCCGCGCGACCGCTTTCTTCTCGATCCTGATCCTCGCCACCCCGCTGACCCTTTCGGCCTATACGGTGGTCTTTCCCACCTCCGCCATTGAAGCCGCCTGGGAGCTCAACGCCGAAGAATTTAAGCAGGAATTCCCCGGCATCGATTTCACCGACCAAGAACTCACCGACGAGGGTTGGTATGTGCGCTATCAGCACGAGAACCTGACCTACTTTTTTGGCCCGATCGAATCCGAAGGCGAGGCCTACCAACACGAGGGTAAGATGCATGAGCTGCGCAACGACGTCGTAGCCAAACGCCCTGCACTCGGAACCAGCGAAGTCGATGTGGTGTTCTATTCCTACGATCCACGCATGGGCACCCCCGGGGGACCCGGCGGTTATGGCAACGGCGGCCCCGGCATGGTCGTCGATGGCTCCGATGAAGGAGACCCTTACGGCCAAGGTGGCCCGAACGATCAAGGCGACGGCACCGGCACCATGAACGGTCCCGGCCAAGGACTCGCTCAACTCGACCCCATGGGCCAAGGCCAGGGTCAAGGACAAGGCGGCCCACAAATGGGCCAGATGGGTAACCAAGCTGGCGGACAGGGACAACAAGGTCAGCAAATGGGACAACAGGGATCACAGTCCGGTGGCCAGGGGCAACAAGGTCAGCAAATGGGCCAGATGGGTTCTCAAGCAGGCTCTCAGGGCCAACAGAGTGGCCAACAAGGGTCGCAGTCCGGGTCTCAGGGTCAGCAGAGCCAATCGCAAAGCGGCCAACAAGGGTCACAAGGTCAGCAAGGACTCATGAGTCAGCCCCAACTCGCCCAACTTGGTCAGATGCCCGGGCAACCTGGTCAGCCGGGACAACCTGGTCAGCCCGGTAGCCCAAGCTCATCATCATCCTCTTCGAGCAGCTCCAGCAGCTCGTCCTCATCTTCCTCCAGTTCGTCATCGAGTAGTTCTTCGAGTTCATCATCGAGCAGCCCCGCTTCGGGCCAACCCTCCCGCCCCAGCTCGAGCCTAGACATCGCCGAAATCATCCGCCGCCTCTTCGGCCTCGGCGGATAAAGGGGCAGCAGATTGCCGAGAATTCGGCAGGATAAGTTGGATTATTGAACGGCGGGCCTTGCCGCCGATCAATAATTTCATCTTTAAATTCAATTCGGTGTAACCGACCGATGTTCCGACGCGTCGAAGGAGGACCAGCGCTTGTAAAACATGCGAAATAGCCACCCTCTTCTCCTTTTCTGGACTGCTTGCAGCACCATTCTGATTGCCGTTTTCGCGGGATTCCACTTCGGCCGAAAGTCGATTTTTTCCCAGGACCCTCCACGGGTGGTCACCGCGGAGTTCGAACAGTCGATCGATTCGATCAGTGCTCCATTCAGTTTTTCAGAACCCATTCCACTGAAACGCTTGGCCACGGAGTGGGAGCCACAACGGGCCTTGATCCTGTCTATGTCGTTTCCCGACAGCATGGCGTCACCTGATGTTGCCACATTTCAGATTCAGCTGCTGGCCATCGCCCATCAATACACCGCAATTCTGGTATTTAGTGAACACGACCACACTCGGGCGCACGCCTACTTTCTGTCGCTGCTCGCGGATCATCCCCAGGCCGATAGTATCGCGCAAAAGACCCACTTCATCGACAGTCGCAATCTGATGCGCTGGGTTCGAGATTTTGGGCCACTGTTCGGTTACGATCTCAACCGTGAACTCGTCGCAATCGACTTCGTTTATCGAAACCTCAATCGTGACCCCCGCCAGTCTAACCTGACGGAGTCGGATTCGTTCCGCCAATTTCTTTCCCAACAAGGCGATGCCATGCCTACGGACCTCGTGGTCGAACTTCGTCGACGCTATGAGGAGGAAGTGAGCCTCGTGCGCCCTCCTCTTATGATGGATGGAGGTGATTTTGTGTATGATGGAAACGGAAACGTATTCATCTCCGCCAAGACGCTGGTGCGCAATGGCGGGAACCACCGTAAGCTACAGACCCTCATCGAGGACTATCTCGGAGGATCAAAATTACATGTTTTGGAAGCCCTGCCAGGCGCCACCGTCAATCACTTGGACATGATTCTGAAATTCGTCGATTCCGATACCGCACTCATTCCCTCCTACCAGTCTCCGCCGGTTGAGTCTTTAAACCGCTATCAACTGAATCTCACGAATCGCGTGCAAGAAGTCCTGAAAAACAATGAGACCTATCTGCGCGAAAAACTGCCCAACGTGCGTTTGATCAAAGTGCCCATGCCGCCCATCATGTTTAAGTCGGCCGACGAGGTATTCGTTGAAGTTCGCACCGAATTTTTCGAGATGATGGCACTCGGACTCGAGGTTGTTACCGCTGAAGACCTCGGTCGTTTATCTGCCCGCGGACGAGCGAACCTCGAGATACAAATGAGAGAAGTTCTTCAAAAAGAGATTGGGCGCGCCGACTTCGATTCCCTCAACGGTTTCGACTCCGTGCTTAGACACTATCAGCATATGCCATTGAGCAAATATCTCGACCTACACTCCGAGCCCGTCACCCGCTACCGGTCCTATATAAATAGTGTATTCTTACGCAATCCGGCGGGAGACCACGGATTCGTAATTCCGCGATTCACATCAAATCAACCAACCGAAGCGGCCCAACTGAAGGACTGGGAAAATCAAGTGCAAGCGGCCTATAAGGTGGCTTGGCCCAAAGCTCAAATCCACTGGATAAACTGTGACAGCTTGGTTCCCGATATGGGTTTCGTGCACTGCATGACCATGACCGTGCCGGCCGGCCCTTAGAAGGGTCCGCATTGCCTATTTCCTAGTTCGTGCGCACGGCGATGAAGGCGCCGTCGTGCTTGTAAGCAACCTCACGCATGAGGTTCGCAAACTTCATGCCGGTGTGCGCTCCCATGAGCGGGTAGCGCAAGACCGTCGGAAATCCGACCGCGTTGATCGAAACGTGCCGCGATCCGTCTTCTTTGCGCGGATTGATCGTTTCGAGTCGGGCGATAACCGGCTCCGCCTGGCCGGTAAATTCATCACCGAAGACAAACACCGCCATATCCATTTCCGGGTTATCGGGCTGATACAGCGATCGGATGGCCCGGAAGATTCCCGGCACTGGGTTCGAATTACTAAAGGTGGGATAGTTCGCCAATGCCCGCATCGCGCCGAGGCGCGTTTCCGGCTTGTCATCGAGCCAGATTCCGGGAGTGCCGCGGAGCATGAAGCGGCCGTCGGCATCGAGGAACTGCACGCCTTTGATTTCCGGGTAACTATCTAAAACGTTTTGGATCTTCTCCATCGCCATCGAATTAAGTTGGTCGGTCGCGGTGTCGCGCATCGATCCCGAGGTATCAAAAACAAAGGCGATGTAGTTGCTCGCGATGGGCAGGCCCACCGGCAGGTTGATGTCGGGCAGCGGCATCTCCACATCGAGTTCCGTCTGCATGGAGGCGATCTGGTCTTTTTCGTCCTCCATCTCTACCATCATCTTGTCCTGTCCGGCTTGCAGCTGGGCGATTTGCAGGCTCAAGGTGTCCATCATCGAACGGAGCCGTTGGGAACGGGTCTGAGCTTGGTTGACCGAGTCCTTTGCTTCGAGCGCGCGCCGGGCAACTTCGGTTTCGCGGGCGTCGAGTTGTTCCATTTTGGAGAGCCGACGCTGGGCCACCTCCTGCAATTGATCCCGCAGCGTTTGGATCATATTGTTGGCCGAACCCATCGTAATCACGAACAGCAAAACGATCGCGCCGAATCCGCAACAGATGCAGTCGAGGAAGGACAGGCCGAAGTCGGCGGTCTCTCTTTTGGATCGGGCTCTCATCGGATGTCAGGCCATGACGGCGCGGGGCTAACCAGGGCACCTTCCGTGCGGTCCGCCAGTTGCCAGAAAAGGAATGGCGACGCGGGGTCTCCTTCCAATGGGTAAAGGATCGTATTAATCGGAATATCGGATGCGGCGACACGCACGGCGGCATTGAAATAGCGCACCCGGTCCTGTTCCGAAACGAAGTCTCCGCTCGGATACGTGTCGCTTTGCGTCGGGAGTCCATCGGTGAGCATCACCACGGCATCGGGCACCGTGCTCAAACCGCGCAACACACTGAACGCACGCTCCATATTGGCGCCACCTTGTGGCACAATCTTCGCGAGCGAGTCCAACACCTCCTGAATCATTTCACCGTCTTCGCGATGGATCCAATCCACGGAGTGCGTATCGATCAGCGGCTCGGTTTCTTCCGCGAACATGAGCACTTGAAACGACGAGTCGGCTGGCAGTGACGAAATCATCCAACGAATCGAATCGACCACCCGGACCCATTTGGTTGAGGCGCGTTTCTCGTCATCAGTTTTGCTCTGCATGGCAACGGCTTCTTCAATGGTATTGCCCACCATGGAACCGGAAGCGCGAACGAGAAACAAGATGTGCTCCCCTTCCATTTGGAATCCGGTGAGATATTGGCGGCGTTTGACATTCGGAATCGGAACCGGATCGGGCACTTCGGCGGTGGCGAGCTCTTCTTTTTCCGCGAGCAACTCCTCCATCTCCTTCTGCATCTTCGATTCGCTTTGGAGTAATTTTGCGAGCACCTGCTCGAGCTCGGTGACCTCCTCTTCGGTGATCGTATTGCGCGATTCCGTTTGCTCGCTTTCGCCCTCGTCGGCCTGGGCCTCGAGCGTGATGCGTTCGATACGATCTTCCTGACTTTTCACATCAAACTCATACTGGCCCACCACTTCGCGAATCTCGGCCAATTGCTGTTCCTGCGCGTTGCGCTGTTTACCGGCCACCAAAACAAAAAGCAGCAGCACACCGCCAAAGCCACAGCAGATGCAGTCCAAAAAGGAGATGCTAAAAATCTGCTGAGAGCGCCGTTTTCGTTTGGCCATGGCTGCGCTTAAATTCGAATCAGGCTGTGCCTGGTCGGCTTTCGGCGACGATCAATAATTCCACTTCTTCGGAGCCGGATTTGATTTTCACCCGATCACCGGGAGCCATCAAGAGTGCACCGGAGTCAGGGGTTTCGATATGCCATTCACCATCCTGACGGATGAGGCGAACCGGAACGGGACCCAGTCGCGCCAAGGAAGGAACCGCCGGAGCATCAGCGTTTTCATCGCCTTGTAAAACCTCCGGAAGTGCGTGCAACGAGTAGGCCGCTCCATCGACCACCAGATGGCTGGCCACCAGACCGGCCGAGGGTTGAGCAGCGGCGACATGAACGACTTTGACTCCATCGCCGCTCTGGGTCGGTGCACTGGCAGAAACTTCCACTGTGCTTACCACGGGGACCATCGAGATATCTTCGGCGACGTCTAGGCCAGCGGCGAATTTAGCCGCACCGCGAGCCGCCGCTCCGTGCTGAAGATGCACCACCCGGCCGAAGCCGCGCGTCGCCAGCGCTTCGTCCATCCCCGGCAACATGCCAACCCGCGAACTCACCACGACGGTGACATCTTTCGGGTCAAACGAGCTATCGTTTAAGAATTTTACGGCCGCGGCGGCCCAACCTTGTTCGTGGGGGCCAAGATCACGGCGGATAGTTTCGCGCGGAAACGCCGCTTGATACACCCGGGACGAGGTCTGAATGGAATAACGGATGTCGGAGCCGTGGCTCCCATCGAGCAATTGCTCACGCGTCTGTTCGTAGAAGAGTTGATCGAGTTCGCGTTGGGCGGTAACATCAAAAGCGGTCGCGCGCAGGAAACGGTTCCCCATCGATTTGTGCAGGCCTTGGATCAGCGGCACATATCCGAGTCGGGGCAACCGCATGTAACGGCGGCGATTCAGGCGGCCTTCAACGTCGGTGGTGAGCAAGGACATTGCGGCCGAATGAAGGTGCAAATCCATGTAAAGGATTCGCCCACCGGTAATGCCACCCATCGAGTCCGGATCGTTGAGGGAACTCGTGGAGAGCCCGCACAAACCCGCCAGCGGGATGCCCAGATCGCGGGCCATCGCGAGGATCAATCCCATCGCAGGATTATCCGAATCGGCGTCGCCGAGCAGCTGACCCGGCATAGCGAGGACCACCTTCTCGGGCTTCTCGGATTGGGCGCAGAGGTTTTCCCAGAAGGAATGCAAAAACGCATAGGCCAATTCGGAATAAGCCGGGGTGCGCGGTGGTCCTTCCAAATCGGATGGAGACAGGGACAGATGCTCCCAAAAGACGTGACTGGCCGCCCGCGGATGCAGGCGCCATTCTTTCTCGGCCTCGCGACCAAAGACGAGTTCGGAGCCGTTCCAGGCCGCGAATGCCGGCCACGCGCCAGCCGCTTCGTTGACGACCGCCGGTCCATCCGTCGTCGGATCGACCACCGCCGCGTTAAAACCAAAATCGGAAAACTCAATTCCACATACGTGTGCCATGATTTAAATAATAGAGGTTGAGGAGGCGGGATCAGACAAACGTGCCATCGGCATCGTCTCGCGCCGGCACTTTCATGAGGTCCACAATTTTGATCCGGCAATATTCCTGAAAGTCTTGAATGAGGTGTTCTTGGCGCGACTGCAGCAGATGCATGAAGAACATCAGAATGATACTGAGCACCAGAGCGACGAGGGTCGAATTAAACGCCAATCCCAGCGAGTTGGTAACGCCGGCCAGATCGCCTTTCAGCGCCTCGTCGGCCTGCGCCAACGCATCACCAATACCGCGCACCGTGCCGATAAACCCGACGGACGGAATCGCCCAGGTGATGTAACGCACCAGCGACAGATCTGAGTCCAACTCATCAGCCGCCGCTTGAGAGCGTTCCTGCACGGCGCCCGCCGCGTCCTGGATGGAGTGCGTCGCATTAAAACGCTGCAGCGCGGAGAGCACGAAGCCGGGCAGCAGCTTATTCGTCAGACTCCTCTCATTCTCCACCACGGTCTGAACCTCCTTCGAATAATCCAGCGCCGCCTCGGGCAAAATCCGTTGTCCGAGCTCGAGCTCGACAAATTCACGGCCGATCACTTGGCGCTCACGCCCCACCATCCAAAGTTTATAGGCCAAGAGGATCGTCGCCCAGACCATCAGGGTCAAACAGGCCTGCTGCTCGTAGTCTTTAAGGATAACGACGAAGTTACGTTGGGATTCTTCGGATTCCTCGGCTCCACGGTTTTCCAGGATGCGACGTGTGATCTCAACCTCCGCCGCTTGGGGGCGAATATATTGGCTGTAGAGCTGGCCGACACCAAGAATGGCGATCAACAAACCAACACTCTGGACGATAAAACCTTGGGTGAAAAATCCTCGCTGGGGCAAAGAGGTCATGGGAGTTAAGAGCGCAGGGAATGACAAATGTGCCGTGGAAAGTTAAAAATCTTACTGAACAATTTCCGAGGCATGCGTGTCAGACAACGAAACGCGAGTCTGCCTTGCTTCAAGCTCGCCCCTAATTAACTTCATTTTACCTCTACCGCTTTCCGGTGAAAAACATTCGTCGCCCGATAATGAGAACTCCCGTCGCCGCCGCCATCCTCCTTTCCTTTGTCGTCCTGTCCGGATGCAAAGTTGCTCCTTCTAAAACAGCCAAAGGCGCCGGTATTGGCGGCGCCGCTGGTGCCCTCGGTGGAGCCATTGTAGGCAATAATACCGGATCCGGTAACGCCGCATCGGGTGCCGCCATTGGTGGTGCCGCTGGAGCGATCGTCGGTGGAGCCGTCGGACTCGTCCAAGAAATGAAGGAACGAAACGCCCAGGATCGCCTCGCTCAGGAGCGCGCCTACCAACAAGAGGTCGCCCGTAAACGCCAGGAAGAGGCCCGCCTCAAGGAACAGCTTGACGAAGAACTCTCTATTGCACAAGGCTTTAGAATCACTGACGCCGAACTGAACGACGCTCAACGCCGGGCGGATGAGACCGCGGGCCGTCTCGCCGAACTCAAAGCTGAGCGCGAATGGGCTCTGAGTCGGAAAAAGGAACTTGATGAGACGGAAGCCAAGATCGCGGCCGAAACCGCCGAAATCGCTCGTCTCGAGGCTGAACTTGCGGAACTTCGCGGTGAAACTACGGTCAGCAATCCCTGACTCGCCTCTCTTCATGGTCCGCTCCCCGCTTCAGCTTTCTCGTCTTTGCTTACTTGCCCTCGGCTTGCTCGTAGCAGCTGGCTGCACAAGTAACACCTACAACGTTAAGATCAACGCCATCGCCAACGATGCGAAGGAATCCGGTGAATCTTACCGCATCGTCACCAAAAATGGCGGCGACCCCCAAACCGACCTCCGCACCCGTGAAGCGGTGGACTATGTGAAAGCCGCCCTCTCGGGGCGTGGTCTTTACGAGGCGCCCAATCCCGAAAGCGCCGATATGGTGGTCGAGGTCGACTACGACGTCGAACCTCCCCGCGTCGAATTTGAATCCCGCTCTGTGCCGATCTTCGCCCGCATGGGCGGCGGCGTCCGTTCGGTCATCGTTCCCACCCGCGATTCTAACGGAAACATCCAATACCGCCGCGTGTCCGTCTTGGATCCACCCAGCCAGGAGCTGATCGGGTTCGAGGAAAAGACTATCCCGGTAACGGTTTACGAAAAATATCTTCGCGTATCTGCCCGCGAAAACGTAGCCAGCGGCGACGATGCCCCTCCCGAACAGCTCTGGAGCGTCTATGTTTCGAACGAAGCGGAAGATGATGACATCCGCAGCGCCTTACCCGTGCTCGCCTCCGTCGTGGTCGATTATATCGGCGTCACCACCGAAAAGGATCAAGAGGTGAAGGTGAACTCCGAGACCGACGAGGTGGACTTCATTAAGCGCGGCATGTAGGCGTTTCGCCCACCACTTCGCTCCCCAATTTCCACGAAACCCGGCCACTCGCCGGGTTTTTTTGGGCCGGTATACCAGCGACTGATGCAATAAAATGAAATTCGGGTAACAACAGGTTTGCCCCCGACGATCCGACATGCCCTGTTTTTCGCACTACCTCTTCGCATGATTGGCTCCTTCTTCGAAATCCTAGGTTCCCTGGGAATGTTCCTCTTCGGCATGAAAGTCATGTCGGAGGCCCTGCAAAAACTCTCCGGAGATCGCCTGCGCAGCCTCATGCGCACGATGACCAGCAACCGCTTCGCCGGGGTCGCGACGGGATTCCTGGTCACCTGCATGGTCCAATCCTCGTCGGCTTCCACCGTCATGATGGTGAGCTTCGTAAATGCGGGCCTCCTCAAGGTCGTCGAAGCGATTGGCGTGATCATGGGCGCCAACTTGGGCACGACCACGACATTCTGGATCGTAGGGTTTCTCGGGTTTAAATTCAGCCTCTCCAAAATCGCACTTCCTATCATCGGAGTCGCGATGCCCTTCCTTTTTTCGCGAAAGTCGACCTTACGCGATACCGGTGAGTTTCTGGTCGGATTCGGTCTATTGTTTCTCGGTTTAGTCTTCTTAAAAGAGGCGGTCCCCGACATCAAAAACAACCCTGAGGCATTGGCCTTCATCCAGAGCTATACCGACAGGGGTCTGCTTTCGATTCTCTTCTTTTTCGCCTTCGGCACCATCCTCACCGTCATTGTGCAATCCTCGTCGGTCGCGGGAGCCATAACCATCACGATGGCGGCCAAGGGCTGGATCGATTTCCCCACCGCTGCCGCGATTATTCTCGGCGAAAACGTAGGCACGACCATCACGGCCAACCTCGCCGCTCTGAGCGGAAACTCCAACGCCAAGCGCGCCGCGCTCGCTCACTTTATCTTCAATATCATCGGCGTGATTTGGGCCGTCATCCTGTTTGTTCCCCTCACGCGCCTTGCCGATTACATCGTGCCGGGTAACGCCATCGACCCGGCGAACATCCCCTATCACCTCGCCGCCTTCCACACCGGCTTCAACCTGTTGAATATTGCCCTGCTGATTGGTTTCGTGCCCAAGCTTGCTTCCGTGGTCGAAGGTTTGGTCAAAGATCGAAAAGCCAAGGTTTCTGATCGCGTGAAATTCGACTCCTCCGTCATTCCGCAGACCGGAGAACTCAATCTCGCCGAGGCCGAGGAAGATGTGCTCAAGATGAACCGACTGACCCGCGATTTGGTCAGCGGATTCGTCGAACTCTTCACCAATCCTGGCGAGGATCTCGGAGACCGCGTCAAAGAGCTCAAACAGCTCGAAAAGGAGAGCGATCGTATGGCGGTCGAGACCACGGAATACCTACTGCGTTGTTCTGCTGGTCGCGTGTCCGATGCGTCCATGGCCAAGATTTCTTCCCTGCTTCGGGTCATTGCTGAACTCGAGGACATGTGCGACCGCGGCTACCGTCTGGTCCTACTCGCCGAACGACGTCACCGTAAGAAACGGGAACTCCCGCCCGAGACTCAGGAGCAGGTTCGCCAGTTCTCGGAACTCGTCCTGCGTTTTGTCGACTTCACTTCCGATTGCCTGCGCCGCGGGGTGCAGTCGGCCGATATGGAAACCGCACACGCCTTGGAGAACCTGATCGACAAATTCCGTAAGAATTTGCGCAAGGAATCCATCCAGCGCATGCGCACCAGCGGAGATCAGGTGAAGGCTGAGATGCTCTACATCGATATCCTCAACAATATGGAAACGATCGGAGACCACTCGCTCAACGTGCTGCAGGTGCTGCGCCACGACGACTGAGTTTCGGCTCCTTCTTCCCGCGGTGTCGTCTTCTCCCGACCTCAACGCCCTACGCGACCATTTAATCACGTGGAGTAACATCAATTCTGGGTCGCACCATGAAGCGGGCCGGTCGCAGATGGCCGGCACCTTGGCCGAGGCCATCGCGGAGCTCACACCACACATTGAACGCATTCCCCTCGCCGATGGACGCACTGCCATCCGCGCCGAACTCCGACCTGACGCGAAAATCAAGGTGCTCTGCAGCGGCCACTACGATACGGTCTTCGAGGCCGATCACGGATTTCAGACCGCTCAAATTTCAGAGAATCCGCCGCGCCTCAACGGCCCCGGGGTCGCCGATATGAAGGGCGGCATCGTGGTGATGCTGGCAACCCTCGCCGCGTTTGAAAAATCGCCGCAGGCATCTGCCATCGGTTGGACTATTCTCCTCACCCCCGACGAAGAGATCGGTTCCCTCTACTCGGCGGAGGTGATCGAGGCCGAGGCCACCCGGCATCAACTCGGGCTCGTATTCGAACCTGCCCGCGAATCCGGTGCCATGGTGCGATCCCGCGCGGATACTTCGATTTTCAAAATCGAGGTCCATGGCCGCGAGGCCCACGCGGGGCGGAACCCCGAAGAGGGCCGCAACGCCGTGACAGCCCTCGCTCAACTCTGCCTCGAAATCGACGCGCTGCCGCAATCGATTCCCGACACCTTGGTCAACGTCGGTAACTTCAACGGTGGTGGCACGGTCAACATCGTGCCCGATTTCGCCCGGGCCGAAATCAACGCCCGGGCTTCCACTCAAGCCGGAATCGACGCAATTACCGGTGCCATCAACGCCGCCGTCGCTGCGATAAACGACCGCGAGGGATTCACCGCCCACCTCTCCGGCGGATTCAAATCTGCGCCTTTGCAGCTAACACCGGCTCGCGAGGCGCTCTTTGCCGCGCTGAGCCAATGTGCCCTCGCGCTCGGTCACCCGCCGCTCGAATGGGTGGACGTATCTGGCGGATCCGACGGCAATTTACTCCACGGCGCCGGACTTCCCGTCCTGGACGGGCTCGGCCCCATCGGCGGCGGGCTCCATTCCGATCGTGAATACATTGAGCTCCCCAGCCTCACCACCGCCGTGCATCGCACGACGCTTTTCCTCGAACGGCTTGCGGCCAACGAAATCACGCTTCCTTAACTTCTTACTTCATCCCTCCCACTTCCTCCCTAAGCTAACCCTCCTATGTCTACTCCCCAAGGTCTCGGCACTAAAGCCCTCCACGCTGGTCAATCTCCAGATCCTACCACCGGTTCCCGCGCGGTGCCCCTCTACCAAACGACGAGCTACGTCTTCCGCGACGCGGAGCACGCCGCCAATCTCTTCGCCCTGAAAGAACTGGGTAACATCTACACCCGGATCATGAATCCGACCACCGATGTGCTCGAACAGCGCATGGCCGCCCTCGAAGGCGGCACCGGCGCCCTCGCCCATGCTTCCGGCCAAGCCGCCATCACCGACGCGATTCTCAACCTCGCCGGCAGTGGCGACCATATCGTATCCGTTTCCCAACTCTACGGCGGCACCTACAATCTCTTCCACTACACCCTGCCCAAACTCGGCATCGAAGTGGACTTTGTCGACGCCGGCGATCCCGACGCTTTCACGCGCGCGTTGAAACCCAACACCAAAGCGTTCTACGGCGAAGGCCTCGGGAACCCCGCCCTCAACATCTTCCCGATGGAAGAAGTCGGTGCCATCGCCAAAGAAGCCGGGGTGCCGCTCATCATCGACAATACCGCCCTCTCTCCGATCCTGAATCGTCCGTTCGAATGGGGCGCCAACATCGTAGTGCACTCGACCACCAAATACCTCGGCGGTCACGGCACCTCCATCGGCGGCATCGTCGTCGACGGCGGCAATTTCGATTATGGTCAAGGCCGCTTCCCGGGCTTCACCGAACCCGACGCCTCTTACCATGGCCTCGTGCATTGGGATACGTTCAAAGCCTTCCCGCCCGCGGGTGATGCAAATATCGCCTTCATCATGAAGATGCGGTTGCAACTCCTCCGCGATATCGGCGCCTGCCAATCCCCCTTCAACGCTTGGCAAACCCTGCAAGGTATCGAGACCCTGCACCTGCGCATGCAACGCATCTGTGAGAACGCGCAGAAAGCCGCCGAATTCCTCGCGGCCGACGATCGCGTGGCCTGGGTCAACTATCCCGGACTCGCCGACAGTCCAAACCACGCGGCCGCCAAGAAATACCTCAGCGGTGGTTTCGGTGGTCTCCTCGGTTTCGGCCTTAAGACCGGCTACGAAGGCGCGGGCAAGTTCATCGGTGGACTCTCCTTATTCTCGCACGTCGCCAACATCGGTGACGCCAAATCTCTCGCGATTCACCCGGCCAGCACGACACACAGTCAACTCACCGCCGACGAGCAAGTCGCTTCCGGCACCACGCCGGACTTCGTCCGTCTCTCCCTCGGCATCGAAGACTGGAGCGACTTACAAGCCGACATCGAAGCCGGCCTCGCCGCCGCAGGCTAAGCCATTCGATCACCGAATCGTTTCCTGCTCGAAAATCAAAGCCCTCCCGCAACGGAGGGCTTTTTTTATTTCGCCAAAGTTCCGCCGTGCCATCGACGTGTTTTCTGAGCCAATGTCACGGGCTCCCACCATCACGCTGAATGTCCGACTCGCCTAACGATCCCCTTCCTCCCAACCGAGCGCTTATCTTTGCTCGGCTATATCTCGGATGGGTAGTGATCGTGATCGCCGTTGTCATCGGGGCTCAAAGCCTGAGCAAATTCCACCATCCCGCTTTCGGATTCACGCGGTTGCTGCAAATCAGTCCTTCTTGGGGACAAAAAGGCCTGCCCGAACTGCGCGAGGATTCGATCTATATTTATCGCGAGGAGGCCGGTTACGATGGGCAATTTTATGCGCAGCTCGCCTTGCGTCCGAGCCTGCAGGATCCCGCACTGGAGCAGGCTGTCGACATTCCTTCGATGCGAGCTCGGCGTATCTTGGCTTCATGGGTCGCCGCGCTAGTCGGCATGGGCGACGGCGAGCGCGCCCTGCACGCCTACGCTTGGCTCAATGTGATTTGTTGGATCGGGCTTGGGGCCGTGCTGCTGCGGCTTTTTCCTCCGCGCAGTCTGGCGAATCTCATCGCTTGGATCGGACTGATGTTTTCCGCCGGCGTGGCCACCAGTGTGGTTTACGCGCTCACCGATTTACCGGCCTTGTTGCTGCTGGCGATCGGTATGTTAGTGCTGCAACGCGGTCATTTGAAATCTACCGCGGGTCTGTTCGCCGCCGCCTGCCTCACCCGCGAGACATCCGTGCTGGGAGGATTGATTGTATTCCAAGCCAACACTTGGCGGCAGCGCATCACCAACGGGGCCATCATCGTGGTGCCCCTCGCGTTGTGGTTTCTCTACGTGAGCCGTATTTTCCCCTCGAACCCCGACAGTCTGCAGAATTTCGCCTGGCCGCTGACCGCGCTCGGCGGAAAATTGCGCGATACGATTGGGATGGTGATTGCGACACCCCAAGACCGGTTGGCGTGGGCCGCGGTCGGTGCTGTCGTCGGTATCACGGTGCAAGCTGGTTGGCTGTTGGTGAGGCCTCAGCCGCGCAATCCGTGGTGGCAACTGGGCATCGGTTACGTGCTACTCCTGCTGGTCCTCGGCCCGCCGACGCTTGAAGGTTTTCCCGGCGCCGTGACGCGACTGCTGCTGCCGCTCCACCTCGCATTCAATATGCACGCCCCACGCACCCGCGCGGGTTTGGTGCTACTTTTGCTGGGCAATCTCTCCATCTTCGTCGGGGGTTACATGCTCTCTCAAGGCCCGCGCGATACCTTTGAGCTGAACCACTTTCATCGCCCCGAGGGACCTGTCATTGTCCACATCGAGGAAGGCTGGAATGGCGTGGAGCGTGGCGGGAAACACACGTGGTCGTGGAGCGGTGGAACGGGCCGAATTCGCATCCAACGTTTCACGGATTCCGACCAACCTGCCCCAGTTGGAGTGATTTTCACATCGGTTGGGGAACTCGGATGTAACGTCACGATCCATCAGGGGAAGAAGCTCCTGTGGAAAGGTTTCACCAAGAAGCCGGGAGTAACCGTATCGCTGCGTGACATCGAACTCGATGAAACCGGCCGGGCGTGGCTGGACTTCCACACCGATGATCCACCGTTTGTAGAACCGGTAACCGGGCGCCGATTGACGTTCGCAGTCTACAATTTCGGTTACCTCGATAATTGATCGAACCACCCCACTAGACGTGAGCTTTTCGCAATGTCTGCTGCAGGTTCTTCACAAATGCGCAGACCAGCGGTCCGGCTTCACGGTCGGGCCAGGTCGCAGCCCACCACACGCGTTTCCAGCCACCGCGCCCAATTCGGCGAGCGACCAGTTCCCCTCTTTCAACCTGGGGCACAATCGCCCAGTTGGCCAAACACGCGACTCCCATATTGGCTCTGATCAGGGCGAACACCGCTTCCGTCAGACTCACGTTGGTAAAGCGCTCCGGCCACACCCCGGCGGGTTTCAGCACCTCGCGACACAACAACGAATCTTCCGGACGTTTCGCGTAGATTAGCAAATTTTCACGCACGATATCCGCCGGCTGCACCACACGTTTTTTGGCCAACGGATTATCCGGATGCATGAGCAACATCATCTCGTCCTTCAGCGTAGGGGCCAGCGTCAGCTTCCGACCGCCTTGCGGGCGTTCCGTAGTCAGCACCACATCCACCTCACGGTTGACCAACGCCTCTTCCCATCGGTTGGTCGCCTCCGCGACCAAATTTACCTCCACTTCGGGATACCCTTTGCGAAAATTTTCAATCACCTCGGGCAACCAGTGATATCCGGTGTAACACTGCGTGCACATGCGGATCGTTCCGGCCGAGCCACTCGTGATGGCATCCAAACGTTGTTCGGTATCACCAATTACATTCAACACTTTCGCCGCCGCCTCCAACATGACTTCACCCGCCGCCGTCGGACGCATTGCCCGCGTCTCTCGCGAAAACAAGGGGGCGCCCACGCCGGACTCCAACGCCTTAAGCTGATGACTTAAGGCCGACGGCGTGAGCCGCAGGCGCTTGGCCGCGGCGGTGAGCCCCCGCATTTCCGCCACCGCCCAGACCAAGCGGAAGTCTCTCATTTCCAACCCGGAGTAGGCATCGAAAGAGCGAGCCTTATGTTGAATACTATTCATCGTTATAGTGATTAGTGTTAATTTTACTAAATCCACATAAGTCCCTAAAATGGGCGCATGTCCACGCTGATTTCCGATATTCTTTCCGCCCTTCGCTTCTTCAGTCGACGCCGTTTCGCGTTCTTGATCAGCGTGAGCACGATGGCGTTGGCGCTAGGGGCGAACACCGCGGTATTTTCGGCGCTGCGCGCCTTCATCTTTTCCAATCTCGGAGTGCCGGAAGCCGAGCGTAGCGTGTTTCTATGGACGACCAAGGCCCTTCCGGGCCGGGGCACGGTCAACTTCTTCGGATCATATCCCAACTATGAGCGCCTGCGCGACCAGACCGAATCGTTTTCGGCGACTGCCGCGATGCTTACCTTGGATCTGAATTGGGATCAGGGAGATCAAACCACGCGAATTCAGGGTGTGCGGGTCACTCAAGACTTCCTTGATGTCTTCGATATCGAGCCGCAGTTGGGTCGCAAACTTCTGCCCGAAGAACATGGGCCCGGAGCTGCCCCCAGTGCATTGATCTCAGACCGGCTTTGGCGCAGTGCCTTCAACGCCAGTTCCGACGCCGTGGGACAAACCCTGCGCATCAACGGTGAACTCATCACGATCGTCGGCATTTTGCCTGCAAGGTTCGAACAGCCCTTCAACGCGCAGATGTGGCTGCCCTTTGATCTCCCCGAGCGCCTCTGGACCGCGATCAACGGCGGGCGTGGGCTTACACTCATGGGGCGTCTCAAAGAGGGCGTTTCGCTAGACGCGGCCAACCGCGAACTCACCCACTTCGCCAAAGTGAACGAACAGGTCGACCCGGCCAACGAAGACTGGGACTGGCTCGCGCAAGCGCTGCCCGAAAACACCCTCGCAGGAGCAGGTAACGCCCTCTTGCTGGTGCAGGCCGGCGCCGGAATTCTGCTGCTACTCGCGGTCACCAACCTCACTTCGCTTCTCCTCGCCTGGTCCAGCGAACGTGCCCGCGAGAATGCCCTGCGCCTTGCCCTCGGCGCGAACGGTTGGCATCTCATCCGCCAATACCTTGTGCAAAGTATCGTGCTGGTTTCAGCGGGAGGCGCAGCCGGTCTGATTCTCGCCAACGCAGTCCTTCCTCTGCTCGGCTATCTGAATCCCAACCCTTCTTTTAATACCTTCATGGAGGAACTGTCCCTCGATCGCACGACCCTCGGATTTACCGGCGCGCTTATCTTGATCACCGCATTGGTGGCAGGGGTCCTACCCGCACTGCATGCCCGACGCACCAATCTCGACGCCGTGCTGCGAGAAGGCGGGCGTAGCGGCGGCGCTGGTCCCACCTCCTTACGTTGGCAACGTATGCTGGTAATCGTGCAATCCGCCATCTCGGTCGTCATCCTGGTCGTTGCTGCTATGGCTGGGCTTGGTTTCAAAAAACTTTCCCATATCAACCTCGGATTTACCGCCGAAGATCGTGCGACTTTCCGGATCGAGTTCCCAACTCCATCACACGAATCCCATGAAGCACGCGCTCAATTTGTCCGCGAACTCGAACTCAACCTCGCGCAGGAGCCGACCCTCACGGACTTCGGTTTCAGTTCCACGATTCCTGTGGGCGACATCCAATGGGGCGGCGGTTTCAAACCTCAACTCTCCAACGGGACCTTCACCGAAGAACCCCACGCATTTCACTTTCGTCGTGCCTCACCTTCCTACACCCGCGTGTTGGGCACTAAGCTCGTGGAAGGCCGGCGGCTCAGTCCACATGACACCGCGGAGTCGCGCCCCATCGCGGTGATCAGCCAGTCGTTGGCTGAAAAATTTTGGCCCGAAGAAAGCGCGATCGGTCGCATGCTACAACCCAGTAGCCCGGCGGACGCGCCGTTGATCGAAGTCGTCGGGGTCGTAACAGATGTGCGCGATGCCGGTGCCGGATTTCCCGCGTCTGAAACGGTCTACGTGCCATGGGCGCAAAAATCCGTGCGACGCGGTTGGATCGTTTTGCAAGGCCACGGCTCAACCGCCGATCTCCTCGCCGCCGGCCAACGGGCGCTGCGCAAAACCAGTCCCGCATTCGCGCCGATCGATGCCTGTTCGCTGGAATCACTCGTCTGGCAGTCCCACGCCATCCCACGTTTGCAAATCACTTTACTGGGCGTGTTCGGAGCCATCGCTCTACTCATGTCGGTGCTCGGCACCTACGGCGTCATGTCGCAACTCGTGAACAACCAACGAGGCGATCTGGCGGTGCGCGCCGCGCTCGGTGCCTCGAATCATACCGTGCTGCGACACATCTTGCTGACCAACGCCCGTTTGGCCGCAGCGGGCATCGTCGCGGGGTTGGTCGCCAGCGGATTCATCGCTCACACGGCTGAGGCGGGGTTGACGGGTTTTGATGCCTCTCCGCTTTGGCCTTATGCCCTTGGAGGCGGACTGCTGCTCGTGACTACACAGATCGCCAGCTTCATTCCCGCCCGCCGCGCCGCCAATATCGATATCGCCCAAACGCTCGCGGGAGAATGAGCCACTCTACGGAACTTCATAAAATGGATTGGGCAGTTTGAAAATTCGCTCGGCGTGCCTGCCCGCCAAATCACTGCCTTGGTCGCCCAAACTCGCAATGATCGTCCAGCCCGCTTTCTCCAGTTGGATCCGACGCAACAATTTGCGCTCCGCCGCCGTATCCGCCGTATCTTCAGCCCCCTGGAAAATGATTTTCTCATACTCCCCCATGCCCTGGAGCTCGAGATTGCGCACCGTGCCTTCGACTTCCTCCGGCGCTCTGCGACCGGTCAGGAAAACCACATCCACCCCCAATCGTCGGGCCGTTTCATAGACTTCACGCATCGGAACGATCGCCGGGGCGGCGGCTTTTTCCACCCATATCACCCACTCGTCATGTTCATACCCAAAATCCGTCGCGATCATCTGCGGGTAGTTCGACAACACCGTCTCATCGACATCAAAAACTACCAGCAACCGCTCGCCCGGCTGACGCATCGCCGCGCGTTGCTCGATCCATGCCGTGGCCCAATCCGCCACGCGGGCAACGTCCCGCAGATAGTTTCCGTTGTCGTGGTATTTGATCACCGCGGCCTTTGCTCGCGAAAGATTCGGCGGCTCGGAAAACGCGATGTTCGCCATCGTTCCCGCCACGGCCAATCCGACCATCAGTCTAATTCGTGCGCCTATCATGCCCTCAGCAAATCGGTAGATCGCCGAGGGTCAACGTCCGCCCGTCGTCAGAAACTTTGACCCCCTCGCGCCGAATCGATGACATAAACCCACTTCCTCATAATGACCGATATCACATTTCAGTTCGCTCACTCTCGGGACGAGAGCCGCATCATCGCCTTGCTCCAGTCGGCTGCGCTTCCCACCGCTGATCTACAGAACGCGGCGTGGGAGAACTTCATCCTCGCCCATCAGGCCGAGAAGCTCGTCGGCGTCATTGGTTTGGAACTGCACAATGCCTTTGGCTTGGTGCGATCCCTCGCAGTTACCGAATCCGTCCGAGGGGCCGGCTTGGGTTCCGACCTACTGCAACGCATCGAGGATCACGCTCGAACGAGTGATATCGGGCAACTCGGGCTCATCACCGATAGCGCGCAGGCATTTTTCACCCGCCATGGCTATCAGACCGTGGCCCGATCGGATGCACCGCTGGCACTGCGTGAGACGGAGCAGTTTCGCTGCATCTGTCCCGATTCTGCCGCGATAATGTTGCAATCACTGAGTTGACCCATGCGGCGCCGACCTTTGCGTTGGTCTGCGAACGCCATGTCTGAAACGCCATCATTATCTCAGCAATGTCTCGCCGAAATTCTCGGCACCTTTCTACTCGTGCTTTTCGGCTGCGGGTCAGTTTGCGCAGCTGTTTTGACCGGAGCTCAGATTGGCGTCTTCCAGGTCGCGATGGTATGGGGGCTCGGTATCGCCTTTGCGATCCAGCTCACGGGCTCGATCAGCGGCGCCCACCTTAATCCCGCGGTCACCCTCGGATTCGCAGTGTGGCGTGGATTCCCCAAGACGAAGATCATTCCCTACCTCCTCGCGCAGTTTACCGGAGCGATGCTCGCTGCGCTCCTCCTGCTCGTCCTATTTGGCGACGCCCTCACTTCATTTGAAGCTGCCCAAAACATCACGCGCGGCGCGACCGGGGGCGAAGCAAGTGCCATGGTGCTCACCGAGTTTTTCCCGAACCCCGGCGGCCGTCCATTGGCAGAAGCCACCATGGTCATGTCCGAATGGCGTGCGATGGGCGTGGAAATTATCGGCACTGCGATACTGATGCTCGTCATCCTCAGCGCCACCAATCCGAATAACCGAGGCGCACGGGCCGCTTACGTGCCTTGGACAATCGGACTCACCATCACCGTGTTGATTTCTTTGTTCGCGCCGCTCACCATGGCTGGCTTCAACCCGGCCCGGGATTTGGGTCCGCGGATCATCGCCGCCCTGACCGGCTGGGGCAGCAATGTATTCACCGCCAATGGCTCCACCGGTTGGTTCACCGTTTATATCGTGGCCCCAATCCTAGGTGCCCAACTCGGCGGCCTCCTCCACTCCCGCCTCCTCGCTCCGGCCTATCGGCCGAAAAGTAGCGAGTAGCCCATTCCCTTCTCGTTCTCAAAAGCTCTGCCTCTCCGTCAAATCCGAAATCCGAATTCGTAAATCCGAAATGCCAAAACCGCTTGTCCTCATTCTTTGCACCGGAAATTCCTGCCGCAGCCACATGGCCGAGGGCCTGCTGCGGCGAGCCGCCGGCGACTTGCTCGACGTCCACAGCGCTGGCTCTAACCCAGCCGGTTACGTGCATCCCCTCGCCATCAAAGCGATGGCCGAAATCGACATCGATATCAGTGCGCACACATCCAAGCACATGAACGAGTTTCTAGAAAAAGACGTGCACACCGTGATCACCGTATGCGGCAATGCCGATCAAGCCTGCCCGATGTATCCGGGGCAAGTTGCCCGTCATCATTGGGGATTCGACGACCCCGCCCACGCTCCGGGTAATGAGGAAGAACAACTCATCGTTTTCCGGCGGGTCCGCGACGAAATCCAAAAAGTCTTCGGCGCCTACGCTGCCGGCTGGGCCGGCGCGTCCGATTGAGCCACGCCACTGTTATTTTTTACCTCAAAAAGGCACAAAACCATCCCGGTGCGATGCGCCTATAGGCGCACTATAACTGATTGAATTCAGGATTACGCCTTTGCGCCTTTTTGCGGCAAGGATTCCGTCGCTCCGACCTAGGGCAACTCACGGACGAGCAGGTTGCGGAAGTCGATCGGCGAACCCTCCGATTCCAAACAAATGTGACCGGTGGTCGTATTTGAATTATTGCCGCCGGACACTTCTTTGCCGTTCACCCACAGTCGAATTTCACCGTTGATGCAGCGGATGTAATAGTGGTTCCACTCGCCGTGAGGCTTGGTGGTTTCGTGGGTCGGAAACGACCGCGTGCCGTTGGGAGAGATCGGCAGGAACGGATCGAACTTCGCTTTACCAACGCCGAAAACATCGCCGTGGCAGGTGAACCAGTCGGCCTTCCGGTCACCCTTCTTTTCATAGTTGGTTTTGTAGCCCAGATCGAGGACTTGGACTTCGATACCTTGAGGAAGACGGTCCTCGTTGGTGCCCTCTTGCATGGCTTTGATCACGTCGGGGTAGGCCCAAACAAATATACCGGAATTGCCCGCGGGTTTATTGTGCCGCCACTCCGCACTGAGCTCGAAGTTCGTATACAGCTTCTTCGTGGCAATCACACCGATGGGTTGCCCGGTGCAGGCCACGGAGTTGCCCTCCCAGGTCCACGTGTCGTCCCCGCAATTGACGTCCATGAAATCGGATGCGGTGAGTTTCTCCCAACCCGGCCCCGAACCGTCGATCACGGGCGTGGGTAATTCGGCAAATAAAGGAAACGCAAGGACAGCAAACAGGAGTAGTTTTTTCATCGGGGAAAGACGCAGCAGGAGTGAAGCATCGATCTCACGGCCATAGTGAAATTGGGTCAATCTCTACGGCCCGGCAGTCGGCCGATGGTTATACACCGAGTTCGCAAAGATCACTAAGCCACTCCACCGCTATTTTCACAGGAGGAAACAGAGCCAAGCAGAGCCACTCCCCTGCTGTTTTATCGCCGCAAAAATGCACAAGACCAACCCGGCGCGATGCGCCTATAGGCGCACAAATCCTGTCCGATGCCCATCCGACGATCTTTGTGACTTTTTGGGGCCAAAGGCTCGTCCCGTCGGCTGACGGATTTCCGCGTTTTCTGTGTGTTCCGTGGGCAAAAATAGCCGCTCCAAATCGTCCTTCGGAAATCGCGCGGCACAGCCGCGCTCCCTACGCTTCTTCGCCGATGCCGAGGACTTTGGTGACTTTGCGCACCGGATATTTGGTGACCGTTACGCCTTTGGCTCCACGGGTGCCGACCTTGGCTTCCGTCAGATCGTATTCGAAGTCCTTCACGCGGGCTTTGCAGCGGCCACTCAACTGTATGCGCAACAAATCAGGCATCGCTTCTTCATTCTTGGTGGCATCGAAGTAAACGACTTTGGAACCTTCGCTGGCAGTCAGCGAATACAGTTTGTCCCGCGTAACTCCACCGACGGTGAAACGCTTGGCGAAACATTTGCCGGATTTCTTGTCCTGATAAAGCAACGTATAGAACTCAGGCGGGCCGTCTTTCTTGAAGACCGAAACGTGCAAAATATTTCGACCCATGAAGACCTTGTCCGCAATCTTGGTGACCTTGAGTGAGCCGTCACCCATGATGCAGAGAATCATATCGATCTCGCTGACTTCCGTAACGAACTCGTGTTGTCGCCAATTGCGGCCGATGAATCCACCTTCGCGATCCACGTAGAGGCGTTGGTTGGTGGCCACGACTTTGGCGACGTTGATCTGCTCAATCTCGTCAAAGGAAGTGCGGCGTTTACGGCCCTTGCCGTATTTGGTCTGCAACGTCTCGAACCAATTGATGGCATAGTCGACGAGGTGCTTCAGGTCATGCTGAACTGCTTTGATGTCCTCTTCGATCTTCTTGATCTTCTCGTCGGCCTTGAACCGGTTGTAGGCGGATATCCGCTTGATGCGAATTTCGGTGAGGCGGGTAATGTCCTCGTCGGTCACCGCTCGTTTGAGGCGCTCCAAGAACGGCGCCAATCCCGTGCGAATCTCTTCGAGCACGTTTTCCCACGTCTTGGATTTCTCGATCCGTCGATAGATACGCTCTTCGATGAAAATACGTTCGAGTGAATCCCAATGCCACTGTTGTTCGAGTTCACCGAGTTTGATTTCGAGCTCAAGCTTGAGCAGATCCACCGTGCGGTCCGTGGAGCGTTTGAGAATTTCCGAAACCCCGATAAAGACAGGACGATCGCGGCCCTCGTGCGTCTCGATGGTGCAGGCCGATGGTGAGATCGACATTTGGCAATTGGTGAAAGCGTAAAGCTGCTGTTTGACCTTCTTCGGGTCGGCGCCCTGCGGCAGGTGCACGATGATCTCAACCTTGTCGGCGGTATTGTCGTCGACGTGCTTGATCTTGAGTTTGCCCTTATTATTGGCGGCGATGATCGAATCGATGAGCGAGGTCGTGGTGGTGCCATGGGCGAGCTCGGTGATCGCGAGCAGGTATTTGGTTTCACCGGGCTTGATCGTCGCGCGAACCTTCACCTTACCACCGCGCTTGCCGTCGTTGTAATCGGAGAAGTCAGCCGTGCCACCCGACGGGAAATCAGGACGGATGCGGAAGGTTTTCCCTTGGAGGTAATTGATCGAGGCGCGGCACAGATCGTTGAAGTTATGCGGCAGGATTTTGGTCGAAAGACCCACCGCGATACCTTCGGCACCTTCCAGGAGCACGAGAGGAAATTTAGCCGGTAACGTGATAGGCTCCTTAGCGCGGCCGTCGTAGCTCTGCTGCCACTCCGTCGTCTTCGGATTGAAGAGCACATCGCGCGCAAAGGGAGTGAGGCGCGCCTCGATGTAACGGGCGGCCGCCGCGCCATCACCCGTGAGCGTATTGCCAAAATTCCCTTGTGGCTCGATCAGGTAGCTACGTTGGGCGATGCCCACCAGTGCGGCTTCGATGGAGGCGTCACCATGCGGGTGAAATGCCATGGTGGCACCGACGATGTTGGCGACTTTGTGGAATCGGCCGTCGTCCTTGGTGAAGAGGGTATGGAGGATGCGTCGCTGCACCGGCTTGAGCCCGTCATGCAAATGAGGCACCGCCCGATCAAGAATCACATAACTCGCGTATTCGAGGAACCAGTCGCGATAGGCGCCTTCCAGCGGAGCTTCACCCGCTGTTTCTTCCGCCACGACCTCTCCCGCAGGAAGATTCTCGTCCGCCTCAGCGGCAGAGGAAACAGGCGGCGGAGTGGACTCCACCGGAGACTCCTTCGCTGCTTTGGCGTCAAATAACAGTTCGTCTTGGTCGTCTTCGGGTTTTTTGCGTTTGGGCATTCGCGGTCTCGAAATGGGCAGTAAATAGGATCGAAAGGAAGAGCAGAATCGGTCGCCCGATCCGGGGCAAGCCCACTCATGATGAATTGCAAAATTACGGGTCCACGCCCCCGACATTCTTCACCCCAAGTTTACCCGCCTTCGGCGGCTCCAGAGGCGACGAGGGATCAAAAAAACCACACCTCCGCTGGTTATTTACCACGAAGGGACACGAACGTTCACCATTCGTTAATGCACCGGAAGCACATCAACCCCCCAAACAAACCCTGTATGGGTTGCGTCGCGTAACGGTGATGGAGGCATTCGTGCTTAAAGAAAACCAACCCCGCGGATCTACTGTTTCGGTGTGTTCCGTGGGTAAACCCCGATCAAAGTTCCGCTTTTTCCGCTACCCGAGCGTGCACCCGTAGCCACTCCACGGCGGCATCGAGATCAGCGTCATATCCTTCGCGGATATCAGACAAACTTCGTTCAATCTCCACATCCGGCTCCACCCCGTTCCCTTCGAGACGCGATCCATCGAGCGTTTGAAAATCATGCAGGCCGATCTGAATTTCACCTCCGTCACTCAAACGAAATTTACGGCTGGCGATCACCACGCCCGCGGTTGAACGACCGATCAAAGTCGCCCGCTCGTAGTGTTTGAGGACTTGAGCAAAAATTTCCGCCGAACTCGCCGAACCTCCCCCAATCAAAGCGACGACCGGGCCATCATAACCCACTCCACTGCGCCACGCCGACTTCTCATCATCACGTTTCCCGGCCCGAGAAACAAACGCACCGTAGGACACCCGTTCTTCAAAAAAATCATTCATCACGTGTTCGAGCGAAGAAACCGAACCTCCTCCATTATTACGGAGATCGAGAATTATGCCCGGTGCATCACGATGCTTAGCCAATCGTTCGCCCAGCCATTTATGGTATTCCGATTCGAACTCATCGAAACGCAGGTAGATCCACCCTTCGGCCGAATGCCTCTCCTCCGGAGGCATCCAATCCGGCAGCGTGCGAGCCAACAGAGGAATTGCGCGCTCCTTGCCCTCGGCATCCTCAAACAACCACGTATACGTCTCACCCGGAATACTCTCAAAACTGATTCGATCCTCCGCCAAAGTCTCTCCATCACGCGACAAGGCGATCCAACCCGGCTTGATCTCTGACTCCGCAGCCGCGCTCCCGGGCCGTAACTCGGTGATGATCCATTGGCCTTCCAGTCGCTCCAAGTTGAGCCCGACAAACGCACGTTCTTCGCGGTAGTCTTCCCACGCCTCCCGTGGGGTCATGGCACCCGTATGGCCATCGTCGAGTTCCCCGAGCATATCATTGATGACCTCATAAAGGTCCTCCCGGGAACCTTCCGCTCCCGCCTCATCCGCGTAGCGTTCATACGCCGTGGCCCAATCGGCTCCATTAAATTCCGGATCGTAGAAGCGTTTGTTCACGAGCTTCCATGCCTCCATCAAAATCTTCTGTTGAGCCTTCGCCCGAGCCATTGTGCTGGCGTAAATGGGCTCAGTCGGAGCCGAGTTGCGTGGCAACGAACAGCCGCCCAAGAAGAGCAACGCGCCCAGCAGGGCACGGCCAAACAGACTACGGAAGGTGGGTCGAGATACAGTCAAAGTAAGGGTGGAAGGGTGAACCTGCCAGAGCCCACCCATCGCCGACAATAGCCAATATCTCGACAATCGAAGGGCATTCTGGGAACCTATGACACCCCTACCTCGTCCCATGTTCACCCGAATGTCTCCGTATCTTCTGATAGTCCTCTGCTCACAGTTGACGTCTTCCGCCTTCTTCGAAGATGCCTGCTGCACCGAGGAGGTCTGCGAACACCAATCCAAGCAGACCCCGCGATTCCAGACGGTGCAGGAGGTGGTGGATCACATTATTTCGGTCGCGCCACCCCAACATTTGAAAACCCTCGGGCAACAGTCACGGTCCGAATTCCTTGGGATGCATTTCAAGTTGGATGAGGCTTTCGACCAACGGCTCGGGCTCAAAGATGGCAATCAGGCTCTCCTCGACGACGCCGGCGCCAAAGGCCACCGCCGCGCCTGGCGCAACATCCGCATCGCCCTCTGGGAAAAACTACAAGAGTTGGAGTAATCCGCCCGACACATTCCCCGCACTCTCATGATACCCCGCCCTTCTCTTTCCCTCCTCGCAGCTCTCTTTGGACTGAATGGGCTGATCACTTCCGCCGAACAACCGCGTTACAACGTGCTGTTCATCATCTCGGATGATCTGACCTACACGGCACTCTCATGTTACGGAAACACGGTTGTCCAAACGCCCAACATCGATCGATTGGCGAATCGCGGCGTGCGGTTTACGAAAGCCTATTGCCAAGGCACCTACTGCGGCCCCTCCCGCGCTTCTTTCATGTCGGGCTACTACCCACACGCCACCGGCGCGTTGGGCTATCACAATCCACGGCCTCAGATCGGCGACCGGCCCATGTGGTCGGAGCATTTTAAAGACAACGGCTACTACGCGGCCCGCGTGAGTAAGATCTTTCACATGGGCGTGCCGGGAGGCATCGAAGAAGGCGGCCACGGCGCGGACGACGAGCGATCATGGACCGAGCGCTTCAACAGTCCCGGCCCCGAATGGGCGGCCCCCGGAGACGGCGAAACGCTGGAGTCGAATCCGGATGGCAAGAAGCCCGCCGTCGGAGGCAACACCTTTGTCGTCGTCGAAGCTGATGGAGATGACCTCGTGCACTCCGACGGAAAGACCGCGGCCAAAGCGGTTGAGCTGATCCGCCAAAAACGTGATCAACCGTTTTGGCTGGGCGTCGGATTCGTCCGCCCTCACGTGCCGTTTGTCGCGCCACGCAGTTATTACCCGCCGTTTAAACCTTACGAAAAAATGGTGCTGCCGCCCAAGATTCCCGGCAATTGGGACGATATTCCCAAGGCGGCCATCAACTACAAAACGAGTGAGAACATGCAGATGGATATTCGCCGTCAAAAGAAGGCCATGGGCGGTTACTACGCCTCTGTCGCCTACATGGACGCTCAAGTGGGGAAAGTCCTCAATGCTCTCGATGAAGAAGGTCTCACCGATAAGACGATCATCATCTTCACGAGCGATCACGGCTACCATCTCGGCGAACACGACTTTTGGGCCAAGGTGAGCCTGCGCGACGAATCTGCCGGCGTGCCCCTGATCGTTTGTGTGCCCGGCAAGAAACCCGCCGTCAGCGATTCCCTGGTCGAGCTCCTGGACCTCTACCCGACCATCGCCGAACTCTGTGGACTGGAGATACCGGAAAACATCCAAGGCAAAAGCATCGTAAAGTTACTCGACGAACCGGAACTCGAAGTGCGGGACACCGCGTTCACGGTGGCGCCCATGCGCAAAGGTTTTCTCCTCCGCGAAGAACGTTACGCCTACATGCAATACGGGGAAGATGCCGCCGGAGGCATCGAACTCTTCGACACTCAAAACGACCCGCAGCAATACACCAACCTCGTCGACGACCCGGCCCACGCCGCCACCGTCGCCCGCTTCAAAACCAAACTAGCCACCAAACTCCGCGACGTCCGCAACAACGATTTGCCGTGAGCGCATGAGCGTGATTGGCTTCACGCACGCCCTGCCTATTTCACGTAGTGTCGAGTGAGCGTTTCGAGGATTTTGTTACGCACCACTTCGGGGTCGATCTTACCGAGTTTGCGGTAGAGCACGTTGCCCTTTTGATCGACCAAAATGGAGTAAGGAATCGGCCCCGGCCAATCGGGATCCAAGACTTCAGCTAAATCGTCCACGCTGGAGCCGGTGTAAATGTAGTTATTGGTCGTGCGACCTTCTTTGGCCACCGACTTGCTCAGCTTATCGCTCATCACGGCGCGGTGTTTGCTGAGGAACTGACGCGCCCGTTCCTGATGCGAGAGTTGGTCCAAGCTGATCGTGACCAACTCGAATTCCCGGCGGCTGAACTTGCGGGCGATGGCGGTGAGATCAGGAAATTCTTCAACGCAAGGACCGCACCAGGTCGCCCAGACGTTGATCAGGCGGAGTTTCTCCGTGCCGTTGGCCCGGAGAGCAGCGACGCCCTCGGCATCAATCTGTTCAAGCGTGGCTTCCCTCCCCTGCCACTCTTTCTCTTCCTCCATGACATGCAGACTGCGCTCACGCCATTTCGTAGAGCAACCATGCGGCCGGGTCGTTTCCACCGGCACAGGTTTGCCGGCTAAAATTGCTTCCACTGCGTTCCGGGCATCGGGGGATTTGACCGTGGCGGGGTCCGCAAACCGCGAATCATCGAACCGGCCATTGTAGCGGAGTTTTCGATCACGATCGAAGATCAACACATGCGGGGTCGCCAAGCAGCCGTAGGCCCGCGCAACCTTTTGTTCATCGCCGTCGTAGAGAAAAGGAAACGTCCAACCGTAGTCTTCGGCGTAACGTTTCGAATCGACGAAAGTTTCTTCGTAGTCGGTATGGCCAAACTCATCCGGCCGCAGCCCCGAGGAGTGGTTGGGATTGATCGCGACAAACTTGAAGCTCTGGTTACTAAAATCTTCCACAAACTGCAACATACGCCCCATCGCGCCGTGGGAAGTCGGACAATGCGTGCCCGTGAAGTAGACTACGAGAACATCCGTGCCGCCAAAATCATCGAGCGTGTAGGTTTTCCCATCCGTCCCGGGCAACGAAAAATCGGGGGCGGCATCACCAATCGCCAAATTTGTAAACCCATCGGGCAAATCCTTGGGACTGACGGCGTGTAGTCCGATGGCTGTAATACCAATAACCAAAAAGAGAATGAGGTAAAAGCTGAGACGTTTCATGGGGATAGAGTTGAGGGGAGCAACTTTGTGATCATTCTCTCATTTTTACGGTGAAAGCAACAACCCAGAGATCCAAATGTTAACCGTCCGCGTTGACGATTTATCGGGACCGGAAGTGTCCGCTCTATTGACTGAACATCTGGCTGACGTGCGGAGCATTTCTCCCCTCGAAAGCGTTCACGCGCTCGATTTAACCCGTCTCCGTCATCCCGACGTCACGTGCTGGACCGTCTGGGCGGGCTCTGCCCTGGCGGGGTGCGGCGCCTTGCGGGAGCTCACGTCCCGGCACGGCGAGATAAAATCAATGCGCACCGCGCAAGCATTTCGACGCCGCGGCGTCGGTAAGCACATGCTCGATCACCTCTTAGCCACAGCCCAACAAAGACGCTACGAAAGGCTGAGTCTGGAAACGGGATCACAACCCGAGTTTGAACCCGCCCGGCGACTTTATACGGCAGCGGGCTTTACGGAATGTCCGCCGTTTGGTGACTATCGGGAGGATCCGAACAGTATTTTTATGACACTGCGTTTGGGCGCGGAGTGAACCACGCCACTGCGGACCGGGCGGAGCCGATCCCTCCCTTTAATGATCGGCTTCTTCGAGTTCGCCGGGTTTGAGGAGATGTTGAAACGCCTGCTTATTGGACGATTTCATGAACGCCTCTTTGGCCGAAATCGAGCCGTCATTGACCCGGTCCATCAAGCTCCAATCCATCGTCGTCATGCCATCATTTTTACCACTCTCAATAATGGCTCGAATGTTCGCAATGGCACCACTGCGGATCGTGTTGGGCAACGCTTCATGTTTGAGCAAAATTTCGTGAACGGCGACCCGGCCCTTGGGTTGACGCTTACAGAGCAACTGCGCCACCACACCGGATAGACAGCCGGCCAACATCACGCGCACTTGATTCTGTTCGTCAGCCGGAAAGGCATTGATGATACGATCCACGGTCTTGGGGGCGTTGTTGGTGTGGAGGGTGCCGAATACCAGCATGCCCATGGAGGCACAACCGAGCGCAAGCTTGATGGTCTCGAGTTCACGCATTTCACCGAGCAGCAGAATATCCGGATCGTGCCTCATGGCTCCCTTCAGCGCGTCGCCAAACGTCTGGGTGTGCTCACCCACTTCACGATGCACGATTACCGACTTCTTCTTCGGATGCACAAACTCGATCGGATCCTCAATCGTGATAATGTGGCAGTCGCGTTCCTGATTGATGACGTTGATCATACTGGCCAGGGTCGTCGACTTTCCGGATCCCGTCGGGCCCGTCACGAGAACCATGCCGCGCGGGCGAAAGAGAAGATCCTTAATCTGGGCAGGAAGCCCCAGTTGTTCCAGTGTCAGAAGCCCCGTGGGGATCTGCCGCAGCACGATACCAACGGTACCTTTCTGTTTCAGAATGCTGACACGAAAACGGGCGACCTCTCCATATCCG
>JABIRI010000283.1 GCA_018667915.1 Opitutaceae bacterium
CTGGTTGATCATGGATTCCGACTTCCATCCGCGATCGATAATCGTCCGCAGAACTTTGAGGAGTTTCGAACGATTACCGGCCAGACACTCTACGTGTCGGCAACGCCCGCGAAATTTGAAATCGAAAAATCAACCGTGATTGCCGAGCAGGTGATTCGCCCCACGGGATTGCTGGATCCGGAGATTGTGATTCGCCCCATCAAAGGGCAGGTGGAGGATTTAATCGGCGAGGTTCGAGCGTCGGTCGCGGCAGGGGAACGGGTGATTGTAACCACGCTGACCAAGCGACTGTCCGAAGACCTTTCTAGCTTCATGCGTGAAGCTGGCTTGAAGGTCGAATACCTGCACTCAGACATCGATGCGATCGAGCGCGTGGAAATTTTACGCAACCTTCGACTGGGCAATTTTGATGTGCTCATCGGAATCAATCTGCTGCGGGAAGGGTTGGACCTCCCGGAAGTCGCTTTGGTCGCAATATTGGACGCGGATAAAGAGGGTTTCCTACGGAGTGAAACGTCCCTTACGCAAACATCTGGACGTGCGGCGCGGCACGAGAATGGACGCGTGATTTTTTATGCCGATAAAAAGACCGATTCGATCCTCCGGACTATCGAGGTGACTTCGGCTCGGCGGGTGAAGCAGATGGCTCACAATGAAGCGCATGGTATCACGCCGCGTGGCGTGCAGCGACCGGCACAGGCAAGTTTGCATGTATATGATGGGACGGGGCGCAGCGATGCGGACGACGAATTGATGGCGGCCGAGGGAGACGAGGATGTTGCTACGGTGATCGCGGAGCTCGAAGTTGAAATGACCGATGCATCCAACCGGCTGGAATTCGAGCGGGCCGCGCTGTTACGGGATCAAATCGAGGCATTGCGCTCAGGAGATTTTAAAAAATCGGCCAAGCGGGAGAGTAAGGGCAGTCGGAAGTATCGCCGGCGTTAGAGCGATTTTCCGAACCGAATGATTTGGTGCATTGCCTGACTGGAGGGATGTCACCAGATTATAGGAGTGTTTACTCTTCGTTTTGCTTTTGGATTGGTTCTGATCTTCGCCTCATTGGGAGGCGTGATGCGGGCGTTGGAAGTCACTCCTGCGGAAGCGAATCGTCCTCCGACCGATGCCTGGCTTAAGCAAGTTCTCTCAGTGGGATCGAATCTAAGTTGGACCGACGTTGAGCACGCCAGCATCGATGCTGCTAAGATTGCGGCGCAGGGCAATCGCACGTCTGCGATGGGGCGGTGGTTGCAGGTCGCCCAATGGGCCCGGCTACTGAGTAGTGATCAAAGGCAGGTGACCAATCGCTGGGTCACTGCAATGAATTCGGCTCGATTGGGACATGCGAATATACCCCGAGATTTCCCGGTAAAAAATGAGGCGTTGAGCGCTTTGGTGTCGGCGGAGTTTGTGGCTGCGGTCATGACCTCCCCGGATTTTTCCAGCAGTTTTTTTCAGTCGCTGACCCCTTACGACTATTTACCGAAGGTTCTCCGTATTCTAGATCAAATCTACCTTTCAGATCCGGAAGTGTTTAGACAATACGATCAACTCGCGCTGCCCATTGCGTTGATTCATGATGTTCCACCACCGCCGCACTGGCCTCATGGCCAAGTCTCCCCCGGTCTCGTTTCCCGAACGTTGCCCAGCGCATTGCGAGTGTTTGAATTTTGGGTGAAAGCGGATCGATCGAAAATGACTCTGCACCGATTGACCAACCTCGCGGCGTCTGAGCTGAAGTTCGTCGTAGATGCGGCGGCACCGTTTGACGAATTGGTGTGGGCGCAGCAGAAACAACGCTACACATTTGCTAATTTGCCACGGGCTTATGACGCGATTGCCTATCGCACCGATAGGATTGAAAGGAACGAGTATGACTGGTTGGGAGGCACGTATGATTTGCCGACAATATTGGCGGTAGGAGGTATCTGCATAGATCAGGGGTATTACGCCTGCCAGATCGGGAAAGCCCGTGGAGTGCCGACGCTGTTGTTTCGCGGCGCGGGTATGGATGGACGTCACGCTTGGTTTGGCTACCTTGATGCTCAAAAAAAATGGCAATTGGACGTGGGGCGATATGAGGAACAAAAATTCGTGGCCGGCGTTGCATTCGATCCCCAGACATGGGGCGATGTTAATGACCACGAATTGGCGTTCTTGGCGGAACGATTCCGGGAATTACCCCGCTATCGCCAGTCCCGTGCGTGGTTGCAAATGGCCCGTGAGTATCTCCGCGAAGATTCCATAGCCGCGGGGTTGGCCGCGGCGAAAAAAGCCACGAATTTGGAACCGCGGCATGTCCAGGCATGGGACACTGTGGTGGTGGCCGAGCGCGCGGTGGAGTTGTCTGAGTCGGATCGAGAATTCACCCTGCGTCAGGCGGCGCGGGCATTACAGCACTATCCGGATTTATACGCCCGGTTTCAACGTGATGCCATCATGGTCTTACGCGAGAGAGGCCAGACCAGCCGGGCCGATCACGAAGAGCGACAACTCGCGCGGAAGTTCAACAGTGATCGGCGTGATC
>JABIRI010000333.1 GCA_018667915.1 Opitutaceae bacterium
CCCGGAATCGTTCAACGTGTTGATTAAAGAAATCCAGTCCCTCGGCTTGGATATCAAACTCAACAAGAAGGACGCCCTCGGCAATCTCACTCCAGTCCTCCCTCCCTCCGCCGCGTCTATCCAGACCCGCGCCAGCAGCTTCTAATTTAACTACAGGATAATCAGATCATGAGTATTCAACCCAACGAAGTAGCCGCCCCCGGAGCCCGCGATGAAGCCCGCTCCGCCCTCGGCGTGGACGAAAATCCATTCGATTGCGTTTCCATCACCGTCGCCAACCCGGAAACAATCCGCGGTTGGTCAAAAGGGGAGGTCAAGAACCCCGAGACGATCAATTACCGCACGTTTAAGCCCGAGCCAGGCGGACTCTTCTGTCAGAAGATCTTCGGCCCGGTGCGCGACTACGAGTGCGCCTGTGGCAAATACAAGCGCATCAAGTATAAGGATGTCGTCTGTGATCGCTGCGGCGTCGAAGTGACCATCTCCCGCGTTCGTCGCGAGCGCATGGGCCACATCGAACTCGCGGTGCCCGTCACCCACATTTGGTTCCTCAAGAGCATGCCGAGTCGCCTCGGTCTCTTGCTCGATATGACCGCCCGTTCCCTCGAGCGCGTGATCTACTACGAGAACTACATGGTAGTCGATCCGGGCAAGACCCCGCTTGAGCTCAAGCAGCTCCTCACCGATACCGAATACCGCCAAGCTCTCGATGAGTATGGTGATGATTCGTTCGTCGCGAAAATGGGTGCCGAAGCCGTGCGTGATTGTCTCACGCTCATGGATATGGATGCCACCGTCGTCGAGCTCCAGGAGCAGATGCGCGCTACCCGTTCCAAGCAGATCAAGAAGAAGCTTTCGAAGCGTCTGAAGGTTATCCAAGGATTCATCGGTTCCGAGTCCCGTCCCGAGTGGATGGTCCTCGAAGTCCTGCCGGTAATCCCACCAGACCTTCGCCCGCTCGTGCCTCTCGAAGGTGGTCGTTTCGCTACCTCCGATCTCAACGATCTTTACCGCCGCGTGATCAACCGGAATAACCGGTTGAAGAACCTCATGCAGCTCAAGACGCCTGACGTTATTATTCATAACGAAAAGCGAATGCTACAGGAGTCCGTCGATGCCTTGTTCGACAACGGCCGTCACGGCCGTCCCGTCACCGGCGCTGGCAACCGTGCGCTCAAGTCCCTGTCCGATATGCTCAAGGGCAAGCAGGGTCGTTTCCGCCAGAACCTTCTCGGTAAGCGCGTCGACTACTCTGGTCGTTCCGTGATCGTCATCGGACCTGAACTGAAGCTCAACCAATGTGGTCTGCCGAAGAAAATGGCGCTCGTCCTATTCGAGCCGTTCATCATTCGTCGCCTCAAGGAACTCGGTTTTGTGCACACCGTCCGTGGTGCGCGCAAGATGATCGAAAAAAAGTCCCCAGAAGTCTGGGACATCCTCGAAGAGGTGACCAAGGGCCATCCGGTTCTCTTGAATCGTGCGCCGACTCTTCACCGTCTTTCCATCCAAGCGTTCGAGCCAGTCTTGATTGAAGGTGAAGCGATCCGGGTTCACCCGCTCGTGTGCACGGCTTACAACGCCGACTTCGACGGTGACCAAATGGCCGTTCACGTGCCGTTGTCCTTGGAAGCGATCATGGAGTGCAAACTCCTCATGATGGCGACGTCCAACATCTTCTCGCCGTCTTCGGGCAAGCCAATCCTCACGCCGTCGCAGGATATCGTGTTGGGTTCTTATTACCTTACGATCGAACCCCGCAAGGGCCCATCCAAGAAAGAGCGCGTTCCACTGCTGTCCGGTCACCAAGAGGTGGTTTTCGCCATGGATGATGGCGCTCTGACCGTCCATAGCTGGGTGGATATTCCAAACCCTGATTTCGGAAAAGCCTCCACGTTTGGCAATTCGGAGAAAAAAATCGTTCGGACGACCGTCGGCCGGGTTATCTTCAATGAGATTTGGCCAGAAGGTCTTGGTTTCGTGAACTTCCCCGTGCCGAAAGGCAAGTTGGGTGATCTTATTCTTGAGACCACCAAACTCGAAGGTATCGATCCTCAAGAAGTGGTTGATACCCTCGACCGACTCAAGGAACTCGGCTTCAATACCGCTTCTCGCGCCGGTATCTCCATCGGTATCGATGACATGATCATCCCTGATGCCAAAAAGGGCATTGTGGAGGACTCCCGGAAAAAGATCACCGAAGTTGAGACCCAATTCGGCAAGGGTATCATCACCGATGGCGAACGCTATAATAAGGTCGTCGATATCTGGACCGGTGCGACCGATAAGATCGCCAAGGAAGTGTTCACCAAATTGCAGACCAACGACGGTCGCGACGAAATCAATCCGGTTTACATCATGATGGATTCCGGTGCGCGTGGTAACAAACAGCAGGTTCGCCAGCTGTGTGGAACCCGTGGCCTCATGGCTAAGCCTTCCGGAGAAATTATTGAGCGCCCGATTCTGTCTTCGTTCCGCGAAGGTCTGACCGTTCTCGAATACTTCATCTCCACCCACGGTGCCCGTAAGGGTCTTGCCGATACCGCGCTTAAGACCGCCGATGCGGGCTACCTCACACGTAAGCTTTGCGATGTGGCCATGGATGTGGTCATCGCCGAGGACGACGCTGGTTCCCGCGACGGTATCTGGAAAAAGTCCATCCAAGAGGGTGACGACGAGATCGTCGGCCTCTTCGAGCGTATTGTTGGCCGTTGTTCAAGTGATGATATCTACAACCCGCTGAGCCCGGAAGAGATTCTGGTTAAGTCGGGTCAGCTCATCACCGAAGAACTCGGCCAGGAGATCGTGGATTCAGGAATCGAGCGCGTGAAGATTATGTCTCCGCTCACCTCGACGAGCCGCACCGGCATCGACGGCAAGAGCTACGGTATCAATCCCGCCACCAATAAGGTCGCTAAGACCGGTGACTCCGTCGGCATCATTGCTGCTCAGTCGATTGGTGAACCTGGCACTCAGCTTACCATGCGCACCTTCCACATTGGTGGTGTTGCTTCCGGTGGATTTAAGAATCCTGAAATTCGAGTCCGCTCGAACGGTATTGTTAAATACAAGGGTCTGCGTTTGGTGCCAACCGCTGACGGTGCATCCATTGTGCTCAACAAGACTGGCACCATCCAGATCATCGATGCCGATGAGAAGGAGCTCGAATCCTACAACATCGTGGTCGGTTCTTACCTGCCAATCGGTGACGGCGCCGATATCAAGAAGGATGACCTTCTTGCCCAATGGGATCCTTACAACGTGCCCGTGCTTTCCGAAAAGGGTGGCACGCTCGTATTCAAGGACATGATTCCAGGTGTGACCGTTAAACGGGAACTCGATGAGGCTTCTGGCCGTATCGCGACCGTGGTCATCGAGCATAAGGAAGATCTCAACCCTCAAATTGAGGTTCGGGACGATAAGAACAAGCCGCTCGCAGCGTATGCGATTCCGGTAGGAGCGCAGATCGCTGTCAACGAAGGCGATATGATTGCTCCAGGTTCGTTGCTCGCCAAGACGCCGCGTCAGGCGTCCAAAACCAAGGACATCACCGGTGGTCTTCCCCGTGTTGCTGAGCTCTTTGAGGCTCGCCGACCCAAGGAAGCGACTGAGATGGCGCGGGTTGATGGGGTGGTATCCTTCGAAGGCACCCTCCGCGGCAAGCGCAAGCTGATGGTCCGCAATGAAGAGACCGAACAGGAAGAGGAGCACCTTATCGCTCCCGGTAAGCACGTTGTAGTGCAACCCGGTGATGTGGTTTACAAAGGCCAGCACCTCACGGAAGGCTCTGCCGATCCGCATGAAATCCTCGAGATTCTCGGACCGTCTGCGCTCTACGACTTCCTGATCTCGCAAGTCCAAGAGGTCTATCGCCTTCAGGGGGTGACCATCAACGACAAGCACATCGAGATCATCATCCGCCAAATGCTCCGCAAGGTTCGGATCACCGATCCCGGTGACAGCGAGTATTTTTGGAGTGAGCAAATCGACCGTTCTTCCTTCCTTGCGGAGAATCAACGGATCGAAGAAGCGGGTGGTAAGCCGGCTGAGGCGGAACCGATTCTCTTGGGCATCACCAAGGCATCACTCGAGACCGAATCCTTCATTTCGGCTGCTTCCTTCCAAGAAACGACTCGGGTGCTTACCGATGCTTCCACGCTCGGCAAGGTCGATAACCTGAAGGGCTTCAAGGAAAACGTCATCATGGGTCACTTGATTCCGGCCGGCACGGGACTGCCTTCTTACAAGAAGCTGAAGATCAGTTTGCCGTTCGGTGCGGAAGAACCCGAGATGGTCGAAGAGGTAGTTGCTACTGAAGCGAGCTAATCAAGTTCCATAACTTACTCTCAAGCCGCCTGTTCCGACAGGCGGCTTTTTTATTGGGCAAGTGAAAAGACGGTTGAAATTAAGTCTTGTCAAACAGGATACAGTTGCGGATGTTGATCGTCCCTCCCGCCAAAAACACTTTGTCGAGCCTAGCTCCGGAGTGTTTATTCGCCCGGTCCTCGTGACCGGGCGATTTTTTTGGACAAGACGCAACCGAGAAGGGAGGGGAGGCGGTAAAAGCCGGGAAAATAGAGATTCTATAAGACCCCATGGTGAAAACGATTTGGGAAAGAATTCAGATTTCTTGATATCGGGACTTGTCAAGTGCCCTAGAAATCTATGCGATCTTCAACCTTTTCCTCATTGGTCCGCTCTCCACTAAGTGGGAGTGTCCCTAACTCTCCGTGAAACTGACTCTTCGGGGCTCGGTTTCGCGTCCCTGTTTTTTTCGCCAATTTAGCTTGATCGCATTTTGGCGGGCCTCCACTTTTCGCCTCTTTTCTCAACTACATTCACTCATTTAACCATGCCGACCATCAACCAACTCGTGCGCAAAGGACGCCGCAAGATCGTGGCCAAGTCCAAGTCGCCGGCCCTCGATTCCAACCCGTTTCGACGTGGCGTCTGCGTGCAGGTCATGACCCGCACGCCTAAGAAGCCTAACTCGGCGATCCGGAAAGTCGCCAAGGTGCGTCTCACTAACGGTAACGAGGTAATCTCCTACATCCCGGATGAAGGACACAATCTCCAAGAGCATAGTATCGTGCTCGTTCGCGGCGGTCGGGTGAAGGATCTCCCTGGTGTCCGTTACCACATTGTTCGTGGTGCCCTTGATGCCACTGGCGTTGAGAAGCGTCGCCGCAGCCGTTCCAAGTATGGGGTCAAACGCCCCAAGGATAAGAAGTAACCTTTTTCATTTTCGACCATGTCACGTCGCCATAGAGCCACCAAGCGTAAGGTAATCCCTGACGCCCGTTATAATAGCCCACTCGTCGCCCACCTCGTTAACGTGGTGATGATCGATGGTAAGAAGAGCATCGCCGAACGTATCGTTTACGGTGCTTTCGAAAAGGTTTCCGAGAAGCTCGAAAAGGGTGATCCCGTGGATCTGCTTATCGGGGCGTTGGAAAATGCTCGTCCTCGTCTCGAGGTGAAGAGCCGTCGCGTGGGTGGTGCAACCTATCAGGTGCCCGTTGAAATCTCTTACGAACGTCAACAGAGCCTCGCTCTGCGTTGGATCGTTGGTGCTGCCGGCAGCCGCAAGGGAATCATCATGCGTGACGCCCTCGCGAATGAAATTATCGACGCCTATAACAACACCGGTGGCGTCGTGAAGAAGAAGGAAGATACCCACAAGATGGCTCAGGCCAATCGTGCCTTCGCTCACCTCCGTTGGTAAGGATCAATCTACATGTCTTCCGAATTTCCCGAAATTAAAGTCGTCACCGAGCGCAGCAAAGCAGCTGCGGTCAATGCGAAGGAGCGTCCTTTCCCCTTGGAGTGGACCCGCAACATTGGCATCGCTGCTCACATCGATGCCGGCAAGACGACTACGACTGAACGTATTCTTTTCTATTCTGGTGCCGTGCACAAAATTGGTGAGGTTCACGAAGGTGATACCGTAACCGACTGGATGGCGCAGGAGAAGGAACGTGGCATCACGATCACGGCTGCTGCTATCTCTTGCGCTTGGAATGCTTCCTGTGGCGCTTGGGAAGGCATCAACCAACGCATCAACATCATCGATACTCCCGGTCACGTGGACTTCACGGCCGAGGTCGAACGCTCCATGCGTGTGCTCGACGGAGCGGTCGCGGTGTTCTGTGCGGTTGCCGGTGTGCAACCCCAGTCCGAAACCGTCTGGCGTCAGGCCAACAAATATAACGTCCCGCGTCTGGCCTTCATCAATAAGATGGACCGCGTCGGAGCCGATTATTTCACCGCCATCAGCGAGATGCGCGAGAAGTTGGGAGCCAATGCACATCCCCTCTGTATTCCTATCGGCGCAGAAGAAAATTTCTCTGGTCTGATCGATCTCGTTCAGAATGTTGCTTACATTTTTGGCACGGAAGAAGATACCCTCGGTTTGAAACCCGTCACTTCCGACATCCCTGAAGAGTATAAAGAACAAGCCGCGGAATACCGTGAGAAGCTGATCGAAGCTCTCTGTGATTTTGATGACAACCTCGCCGAGAAGTTTCTCGGTGGTGAAGATATCGCCGTTTCGGAGATCATGTTCGCCGTGCGTAAGGCTACCATCTCTCTCGAATTTACGGGTGTGATGCCCGGTTCGGCGTTCAAGAATAAGGGGGTGCAACGCTTGCTCGATGCCGTGGTGAACTACCTTCCCAGCCCGATCGATCTTCCCGCTATCACCGGGCAAGACAGTGAAGGCGAACCCGTTGTCGCCGAGGTTGATGATGCCGGCAAACTTGTGGGTCTCGTCTTCAAGCTCTGGACTGACCCATTCGTGGGTAAACTCGTATTCTATCGGATTTATACCGGTCAGATGAAGCGTGGTGCTCCGGTCTATAACCCCCGCACTCGTCGTTCAGAACGCGTTTCCCGTCTCGTGCTCATGCGCGCCATGGATCGTGACGAAATCGAAGTCGCCTACTCAGGTGATATCTGCGCCGTCGTTGGCGTTAAGAATATCATCACTGGTGATACGCTGTGTGACGCCGACTTTGATATTCGCCTCGAGCCACCATCCTTCCCGGAACCGGTTATCGCGATGTCCATTGAGCCTAATTCCAAGGCCGACCAAGAGAAGATGGGCACCGCGCTCCAACGCCTGGTAGCCGAGGATCCGACTCTCACTGTCAAGACCGACGAAGAGACCGGACAGACTATTCTTTCCGGCATGGGTGAACTTCACTTGGAGATCATCATCGACCGCATGCGTCGTGAGTTCAAAGTCGAAGCCACCACCGGTAAGCCACAGATCGCCTACCGCGAAACCATTCTCGCCGGCGCCGGTGGCGAAGGTAAGTTCGTCCGTCAATCTGGCGGTAAGGGTCAATACGGTCACGTCGTGATCGAAATGGAGCCCAACGAAAAGGGTAAGGGGATCGAAGTCATCAACAAGATTGTTGGTGGTGTCATTCCCAAGGAATTCATCAAGCCCACCACCGACGGTCTCATGGAGGCTTGTAACAATGGTGTGGTCGCAGGTTACCCGGTGGTCGACGTGAAGATGACGATCACCGATGGATCCTTCCACCCGGTCGACTCCTCCGAAATCGCCTTTAAGATGGCTGGAATCTTCGCGTTCAAAGACGCCATGAAGAAAGCCAATCCCGCATTGCTCGAACCCATCATGGGCGTCGAAATTACCACTCCGGAAGAATTCCAAGGTGACCTCATCGGCGACATCAACCGTCGTCGTGGTCGCGTCAACGGCATGCAAAGTAAAGCCGGTGCCGCTATCGTCGATACCCACGTGCCGCTCGAAATGCTCTTCGGTTACGTTACCGACATTCGTTCGCTCTCCAAGGGACGCGCCAGTGCTGCCATTACGCCTTCTCACTTTGAGCAGGTTCCTTCTTCGGTTCTCTCCAAAATTGTTGAGGCCTCCACGCAGGCTCCTGCCCGCACTTAATCCAACTTCGTTCTTTATACCGCCATGCAAGGCCAACGCATTCGCATCAAACTCCAAGGCTTCGATTACCGTGTAATCGACCAATCCGCTTTGGAAATCGTTGAAACCGCCAAGCGCTCCGGTGCTCGGGTTTCGGGTCCTATCCCGCTTCCGACTCGCATCGAAAAGCTCAGTGTGAATCGCTCTCCTCACGTGGACAAAAAGTCCATGGAGCAGTTCGAGACCCGCACCCACAAGCGTCTCATCGATATCATCGAACCCACCGCCCAAACGGTGGATGAGCTCAAGAAGCTCAACCTCCCTTCCGGCGTGGATATCTCCATCAATGTCTAATCCGCTTCGGCGATTCGATAAACCAGTTATTTTTTAATCAACAACTCATAAGCGGCACCTCCGACGGGCCACAATCCATCGGAATCGCTAATGTAGGTCTCACTAAACGGAAACCCTCCACCTACCACTTAGCCCATGATCAATACCATTATAGGTAAAAAAATCGGAATGACCCAAATCTACGACGACAAGAACGTCCTGATGCCGGTCACCGTAGTCCAAGCCGAACCCTGCCCAGTGGTTCAGGTAAAGACCGTTGAATCCGACGGTTACAACGCCATTCAGCTCGGTTACTCGAGCAAGAAGGCCAAGAACACTTCCAAGGCCGAGCGTAACCACGCTGCTAAAGCTGGTTTGGAGCTCGCCCCCCGTATCCTCGACGAAGTTCGCCTCGCCGAGACTCCTGAAGTTAAACCCGGTGACACCGTTTCCGTGGAAGACTTCAAAGCCGATCAATTGATCGACGTCATCGGAGTCACCAAGGGTAAGGGCTTCGCCGGAGTTATGAAACGTTTCCGCGTTGCCGGTGGACCGGCCACCCACGGTTCGATGTTCCATCGCCGTATCGGTTCGATCGGTATGTGCCAAACTCCCGGTCGCGTATTTAAAAACCAAAAAATGCCCGGTCACATGGGGAGCAAGCGCCGCACGGTGCAAAACCTCCGCATCGTGAGTGTGGACGCCGAGAAGAATCTCATTCTCGTGCGCGGCGCCATTCCTGGTGCCAACGGCGACACGGTTGTCGTTCGTTCCGCCATCAAGGGTCAAAAGGCCGCAGCCTGAATCGAGGAGACGCAAAAATGAAGCTCACCGTATTTACACCCGACGCTACGAGCAGTAGCGAAAAGGAATTCAATCTACCTGAATTCGAAGGCAACCGAGGCCTGCAAGCGCTCAAGGAAGTCATCGTCGCTATCGCCGCCAACCGCCGCCAAGGCACACGCTCTACCAAGACGCGTGGTGAAGTCTCTGGTGGAGGCAAAAAGCCTTGGCGCCAAAAAGGCACCGGCCGCGCCCGCCACGGTTCAACCCGTTCGCCCATCTGGGTCGGGGGTGGAGTCGCTCACGGACCAAAGCCGCAAGACTACACCAAGAAGATCAATTCAAAGGTTAAGGATCTCGCCTTCTCCCGTGCCCTTTTCGATCGCGCCATCGCTGGTGAGATCGTGGTTATCGAAGAATTCGTCACCACGCCTGCCAAGACCCAAGTCGCCAGTGAGATCATCAGTCGCATCGTGCCTAAAGGTCGCGTGCTGCTCGTTGATGCTCCCTTTGCCGAAACCACGGTATTGGCTGCCCGCAATCTCGAGCGTGTCTCCTTCCAGGAAGCCTCGAAACTCAACTCCCACGATCTGGCGCAATACGCCAAAATCGTTGTCAGCGCGAAGGCACTCGATGCCATCATCGCTCGCACCAACGGAGGTAATAACTGATGCAAGCCGACAAGATTCTCAAAACCCTTCGCCTCACCGAAAAGTCCAACGCTCAGTCCGCTGAGTTGGGCCAATACACCTTCGAGGTATTCCCGAACGCCGGTAAGGCAGCCATCGCCGCTGCGGTCGAGACCACCTTTAAGGTCACGGTCAAGCGCGTGAACGTGCAAAACTACCTCGGTAAAACTACCCGGGGCCGCACGGGTCGCCCCGGTAAGAAAGCCGATTTCAAAAAGGCCATCGTTACGCTCAAGGCCGGCGACAAGATCGAACTCGTCTAAGCGACTCGCACTCATTTGGAGATCACATCCCATGGCTATTAAAACATCCCGCCCGACCACGCCATCCCAGCGTTTCACTTCCCGTTCCTCGACGAAGGGGTTGACCAAGAAACGTCCTGAGAAAGCTTTGACGGAGCCCAAGCCTCGCACCGGTGGCCGCAATGCCTACGGTCGCATCACGTCCCGCCGTCGTGGCGGAGGACACAAGAAGCTTTACCGCATCATTGATTTCAAGCGTCACGATAAGCTCGATGTGACCGCGACGATTATCGCGATAGAATACGATCCTAATCGTTCCGCCCACATCGCACTTCTCGAGTATCCGGATGGCGAAAAGCGTTACATCATCGCTCCTAACGGACTTGATGTTGGTGCCAAGATCGTTGCCGGCACGACCGCGACTATTATGGACTTCAATGTGGGAAATAACTTCCCACTGGCGATCATCCCTCCTTCAACCAAGATTCATTGTGTTGAGTTGCTGCCAGGCAAGGGCGCGCAAATCGCTCGGGGAGCTGGCACCGCCGCCGAACTCGTCAATATCAACGACGACGGCTACGCTCAAATCAAGATGCCTTCCGGCGAGACTCGCCTCGTGAACGCCAAGTGCCGCGCCACCATCGGTGAAGTCGGCAACGACGATCACAATCGCATTTCTCTCGGTAAAGCAGGACGTAACCGTTGGCTCGGTCGTCGCCCCCGCGTTCGCGGTATGGTGATGAATCCAGTCGATCACCCCAATGGTGGTGGTAACGGAAAGTCCAAAGGTGGTGGCGGTGGCCAACATCTCGTTTCGCCTTGGGGCCAACTGGCCAAGAGCTTCCCGACCCGCAGCCGTTCGAAGGCTTCGAACCGTCTCATCCTCGTCCGCAAGAATGGCATGAAGCCGCGCGGTAAGAAATAATCAACTGCACCCGTTCCCATGGCTCGTTCCATCAAAAAAGGCTTCTACGTCGACTTTCACCTTTCCGAGAAAATCGAAAAGGCAAACGCCAATGGCGGCTCCAAAAAGCCGATCCAAACTTGGTCCCGACGTTCGACGATCACTCCTGACTTCGTCGGCTTCACCTTCAATGTCCACAACGGCAAACAATTCACCGCGGTTTACGTCACGGAGAACATGGTCGGCCACAAGCTCGGCGAATTCGCTCCGACGCGTAATTTCCGTTCTCACGGCGGTATGACCCGCAAGGAATAATTTCTCCGTTTCTTAACAATATTCTCAGCTAAATAATCAAAGGGCAGGGAGTCTCATTCGGAGTCTCTGCTGTCGCCCCTCTCGGGGAATCCTCATACAAAAATGGAAGTTCAAGCCCTCACTCGCTATGCGCGCATGTCGCCGCTGAAGATGCGACAAGTGTCCCGCACCATCCAAGGCCGTAAGGCTCAGGACGCGGTCGCCTTGTTGTCCGTCATTCCGCGTAAGTCTGCCCGCCTCATTGCTAAGACGCTCAATAGCGCGATTGCTAACGCCGAGAACAACAACAACGTCTCGGCCGACGATCTCATCGTGCACCGTGCTCTCATCGAGCAAGGTCCCGTGCTCAAGCGTTTTAAGGCGGGTGCCCGTGGCACCGCAAAGCCACGTCGCAAGCCTCTTTCCCATATTCGCATCGTCCTTTCCGACGGCGCCAACACCTGATCTTCCATGGGCCAAAAAACACATCCCATCGGCTTCCGTCTCGCCGTCCGCCGCAACTGGCAATCTCGCTGGTTCGCTACCAAAAAAGATTTCCCTACGCTCCTGCGTGAGGATCAGCTCATCCGTGAGAAACTCATGGAAAAGCTCAAGCAGGCTTCGGTGCCGCGCATCTTCATTGAGCGCGCTTCGAACCGCGTGCGCGTCAAGATCTACACTGCCCGTCCGGGCATCGTGATCGGCCGCAAGGGTCAAGAAATTGAAAAGATCAAAGATGATCTCTCTAAGCTCACCGGTAAGGAAATTCTCCTCGACATCCAAGAGGTCAAGAAGCCCGAAATCGAAGCACAACTTGTGGCCGAAAACGTCGCATTGCAGCTCGAGCGCCGGATCGCTTTCCGCCGCGCGATGAAGCGCACGGTTGAAATCGCCATGTCCATGGGCGCTGAAGGTATTCGTATCCAATGCTCCGGACGTCTTGGTGGTTCCGACATCGCTCGTCGTGAGTGGCAGCGCAAGGGGCGCGTGCCTCTTCACACCCTGCGTGAGAACATCGACTACGGCTTCACCGAAGCCAACACCGTCTACGGCAAGATCGGCGTCAAGTGCTGGATCTGTAAGCCGGAAGCCGACAGCAACGTGCCCGCCTAAACGCCGCACTGAATCTTAATTTAGGAGACAAATACTATGGCTCTCGCTCCCGCCCGCACCAAATACCGCAAAGTCATGAAGGGCTCCCGCGCCGGCAACGCCAAGGGTGGAAACACCATTGCGTTCGGCGATTTCGGTCTGCAGTCCCTCACCCGTGGTGGCATGACTGGTCGTCAAATTGAAGCCGCTCGTATCGCGATTAATCGCCACATGAAGCGTAAAGGTAAGATCTGGATTCGTGTGTTCCCACACAAACCGATTACCAAGAAACCCGCCGAAGTCCGTATGGGCTCCGGTAAAGGTTCCGTAGATCACTACGAAGCCGTCATCAAACCAGGCGCCATGCTCTTCGAGATCGCAGGTGTTCCTAAATCCATCGCAAAAGAGGCCTGCCGCCTCGCCGATGCCAAGCTGCCGTTTCACTGCCGCTTCGTCGTCCGCGATAACACTGTTTAACCCTCTCGATCCCACCTGTAATGAAAGCCAAGGAAATCCGCGAACTCTCAAATACTGAGATCGAGTCCCGACTACGCGAAGTCCGCGAAGCCCTCGTGCAACTGCGCATGCGCAAGCACACCGGCCAAGTCGAAAAGACGCACGAGCTGCGTGACCTCCGCAAGGACGTTGCCCGCCTCGAGACCATCCTCAACGAGAAGAACACTGCCGCCGCCTAAGGCCGCTCTTATTAGCCATGTCTACTACGACTCGCAACAACCGCCAGACCCTCATCGGTGTCGTCACCAGCCGCACCGGTGACAAGTCCGTCAAGGTCACGATCCCTTTCAAGATCCCGCATCCTCGCTACAAGAAGGTCATTAACCGCAAATCCGTGGTGCATGTGCACGACGAGAAGAACGAGACCCATGTCGGCGACAAGATCGAGATCATGAGCACCCGTCCTCTCAGTCGCCTGAAACGCTTCCGCGTGCTGCGCATTGTCACTCTCTCCGCCGACGTTGAAGTCGCCGCCGCTCGTGCCGCTGCCGGTATCAAGGAAGATGACGTCGTGCCCGCCACTTCGGTGGAAGGTGTCGAAGGTGAACCCAAAGAGGTCTGAAACAGGCCAACTGATCACAAAGGTTAAACCATGATTCAACTTCGTTCCATTCTCCAGATCGCCGATAACACCGGTGCGCGTAAAGCGAGCATGATCTCCAAAAAGGGAGCAGGCCGCCAGATCGCTGGTGTTGGTGACATTATCACCGTCAATATCAAGGACAGCTCCACCGATGCTTCGGTGAAGAAAGGCGAGGTCACCAAGGCCGTCGTCGTTCGCACCAAAGCCCCGATTCGTCGGGCCGATGGCAGCTACCTACGTTTTGACTCCAACGCGATCGTCATCATTAACCCAGACGGCAATCCCAAAGGCACCCGTATCTTCGGTCCCGTCGCCCGTGAACTACGCGCGAAGAACTTCATGAAGATCATCTCGCTCGCACCGGAGGTCCTCTAACATGCAGAAATTCCATATCAAACGCGGCGACGAAGTCGTCGTCATCGCCGGCGCTCATAAAGGCAAAAATGGCAAAGTTCTCGAGCTTCTCGGAGCCAAGGACCGCGCTCGCGTCGAAGGCGTGGCCATGATTAAGCGCCACGTCAAAAAATCGGAAGAGAATCCGAATGGAGCCATCGTGGAACGCGAAGGTTCGGTTCATGTTTCTAACCTCATGCTCAAGAGCCGCTACGACGCTTCCACGAAGCGCACGCCCGTGGCTGCTGAAGCCTGATCTGCCGACGTAATTCGCCCACCGAGTAATCTCCTTGCCAAGCATTCCTGCCGACTGCGTTACTCGTCCTCTTTTTCCCGTAACTACTCATTTACCGCCGTTGGGTCAGAACTCCAACGACACCTGCCATGAGCTCATCAAACACTCCCGCTCTCCAAACCCACTACAAGGAACAGGTAATCCCTGCTCTGACTAAAAGTCGTGGATATACTAACCCTCATCAAGTTCCTGGAATTGTGAAGGTTGCGATCAATTCGGGCTTCGGCACGGATCTCGATAAGAACCAAATCGCTGACGTGATTAAGGATCTCGCTACGATCGCCGGTCAGAAGCCGGTAACGGCCAAGGCCCGCAAATCCGTCGCGAATTTCAAACTTCGCCAGGGCCAAGTCATTGGCGCGCACGTCACCCTGCGAGGTGAGTCAATGTGGGATTTCCTTTACCGCCTTTTGAGTGTGGCTTTGCCCACGATTCGCGATTTCCGTGGTTTGCCTTCCCGTTTGGACGGGCAGGGCAACTACACCATCGGTATTTCCGATTACTCGATCTTCCCCGAAATTTCGGTGGAAAATGTTAAACGCACTCTCGGGTTTGATATCACGATTGTAACCACCGCGACTTCCGATGACGAAGGCCGCGAACTCCTCTCCCTCCTCGGCATGCCTTTCCGCCGTCCGGAGCCAGCCCAAGCCGCTTAATCTTTTTTCGCCATGCCGAAAACATCCGCCATCTACCGTAACGTAAAACGCGAGAAACTGACCGCCAAGTATGCGGCCAAGCGGGCCGAACTTAAGGCCGCCTTGCTCAATCCCAACACGACCGACGAGGAATTCTTCGCCGCCCAAAAGGGTTTGCAAAAGCTCCCCCGCAATTCTTCGCCGACCCGCGTGAAGAATCGCTGTGGCATGAGTGGTCGCCCCCGCGCCTATATCCGTAAGTTCGGCGTTTCCCGCATCACCTTCCGCGAGCTCGCTCTCGCCGGTAAAATCCCCGGAGTCATCAAATCCTCCTGGTAAATTCTTTCAGTAAACGGGGGTATGGTCCCAATCCTTGAGACCTGGATATGACCCGTTAACCGAGATCCACAACATCCACCCATGAACGATCCGATTGCAGATTTACTCACGCGCCTGCGCAACGCCAGCCGTGCCAAGCTCGATGAGTGCGTAATGCCTCATTCCAAGCTCAAGGCGAGCTTGGCAGGCATCCTCAAGACCGAGGGTTACATCAAAGATGTAGCCGACGGCGCCGATGACCGCGGTCACAAGACCTTGGTCATTGCCATGAAATATGTCGGAGGCACTCCGGCATTGACGGGCCTCAAACGCGTTTCGACTCCAGGTCGTCGCCTCTATTTTAAATGTGATGAAATTCCGCGCGTGCTCAATGGTTTGGGCATCAGCATTCTTTCTACCTCCCAAGGGTTGATGAAAGATCAGGACTGTCGTCGCAACAAGGCCGGGGGCGAGCTCCTGTGCAACATTTGGTAAACCGGAAAACGCATCATGAGCCGCATCGGTAAACAACCCGTCCCCGTCCCCGAGAAAGTCAAAGTAGACATTTCCGGCCAGACGATCTCCGTCGAGGGCCCTAAGGGCAAACTCGCGAAAACTTTTAACAGCGCCGCTACGTTCACCTTCAGTGATGGAGAAATCTCCGTCGCTCCAGCTGACAGCACGCGCTTCGCCAATGCCATGTATGGCACTGCTCGCTCCATCATCGCCGGAATGGTGATCGGTGTTACCGACGGTTTCGCCAAGGATCTCGAAATTTCCGGCGTTGGTTTCAAAGCTGTCCTGAAGGGCAGCACGCTCGACCTCGCGTTGGGCTTCTCACATCCGATCCTTTACCCGGTTCCGGATGGCATCAAAGTGACCGTCACGGACCAGACCAAGGTCAAGGTCGAAGGCGTCGACAAACAACTGGTGGGCGAAGTCGCCGCCAACATCCGCTCTTATTACCCGTGCGAACCTTACAAAGGTAAGGGCGTTAAGTATGCCGGTGAGCGCATCCGCCGTAAGGAAGGTAAGACCGTCGCTTAATCAGCAGGAAGGTAAACGCACCCATGAAAACGAATCCCAAAGCCCAATTGCTGCAAAAGCGCAAGTGGCGTATCCGCAAGAAGGTCAACGGCACCGCCGCTCGACCTCGCCTCTCCGTAAAATTCTCCGCCAAGCATATCTATGCTCAGGCGGTCGACGACGAGACCGGTCAGACTCTGGCCTATCTCTCGAGCCTCGATGCCGAACTGCGTAAGCAGAAGCTCGCGGCCAACGTGGCCAGTGCCGAGACTCTCGGCAAAGCCTTCGCCGAAAAAGCTACCGCCGCTGGCATTTCCGATGTGGTCTTCGACCGCAACGGCGCCCGCTACCATGGCAAAGTTAAGACCTTTGCCGACGCCGCCCGCGAAGGTGGTCTCAAATTCTAAGCATCACATGGCTATGAGCACTCCTTCTGCTACTCCTTCTTCTACTCCACCGGCAGGTAATGCCCCCGCTGGTAACGCCCCTGCAGGCCAAAACCGTGGCCCTAGTGGTCCCGGCGGTCGTGGTCCCGGCGGTCGCGGTCCCGGTGGCCGTGGTCCCGGTGGCCGTGGTCCTGGCGGCCGTGGTCCCGGCGGACGTGGCCCTGGCGGCCGTGGTCCTGGCGGCCGTGGTCCTGGTGGTCGAGGCCCAGGTGGTCGCGGTCGCGGTGGTCGCGACAACGGCGCTGCTCAGGACGAAGGTCCCGAGCTCTTCGAAAAGGTCGTCTTCATTAACCGCTGTTCCAAGGTGGTTAAAGGTGGTCGTCGCTTCAGTTTCTCCGCTCTCGTTGTCGTCGGTGACGGCAAGGGTCAGGTTGGCGTGAACTTGGGCAAGGCCAACGAAGTTCCCGAAGCAATTCGCAAGGGCACCGAAGGCGCCCGTAAACACATGTTCAAAGTCGAGATCAAGAACGACACCATACCTCATGAAGCCCTCGGCAATTCTGACGGTGGCAAGGTTTTGATTCGCCCTGCTACACCTGGAACTGGCCTCATCGCCGGTGGGGGAGTGCGGGCGGTTCTCGAGGCGGCTGGCGTGCACAATGTGCTCACTAAGTCCCTCGGATCCAATAATCACCTCGCTGTCGTGAACGCGACCGTCGAGGCCCTCAAGCAACTCCGCGTGCATGCCACGATCAAGAAATTGCGCGAGACCGAAGGCGACGCTGCCTGATCTCTTTAATTGTTAGTCAATCCGAGTCCCGCTTCTCGATGAGGCTGGGGCGACCCACTTAGGAACATCATGAAACTCCACGAACTCAAAAACGTTAAAGGTGCGATCCACCGCAAGAAGCGTGTCGGCACCGGTGAAGGTAACGGCCACGGTAAGACCTCCGGTCGCGGTGGCAAAGGTCAGACCGCTCGCTCCGGCGGTGGTATCCGTATCGGCTTCGAAGGTGGCCAGATGCCCATCTACCGTCGTCTGCCTATCCGCGGCTTTAACCAAGCCCGTTTCCGCGTCGAACCCGCCGTGTTGAATGTTGGCGATCTTGCCCGTCTCGACGAATCCGTTACGGAAGTAAATTCTGAAGGCCTTGCGGCCGCCGGTATCATTCGTAAGGACGAGAATTATGTCAAAGTGCTCGGCGATGGTGAAATCACCCGCGCGATCAAGGTCACCGCGACCAAATTCTCCGCTGCGGCCAAGGCTAAGATCGAAGCTGCTGGTGGAGAAGCCATCGTAGCCTGAATTCATTGTGGATCTCGGATCGTGGATTGAAGAACGGATTTGCACTTAACTCATCCGCCTCAATCGAAGTCCTAAATCCAAATTCCAAAATTTAATTAACGACCTGTGCTCTCTGCATTCACGAACTCGCTGAAGATCCCCGAGCTGCGGCAACGGATTTTCTACACGTTGTCGCTGTTGTTCATCGCTCGGGTAGCTGCCGTTGTGCCGCTGCCTGGTTTGGATCCGACTCCTCTCAAGCAATTCTTTGCTGACCAAACGGCATCCGGTGCCGGTGCGCTCGTAGGCATGATGAACATGTTCACGGGTGGAGCGCTCACGCAGGGTGCGATCGGTGCGTTGGGCATCATGCCCTACATCAGTGCGTCCATTATCTTCCAGTTGATGACGGCCGTTGTGCCAGCCCTCTCGCGTTTGCAGCAAGAGGGAGATGTCGGACGACAAAAACTCACCCAATACACCCGATACGCGACGGTGATGATCTGTTTGGTTCAGGGCACGCTCCTGATCCTCGCGTTATCTGATCCCTCCCGCCTGTTTGGCAGTAGCTTCGACACCAATCTCTACGGAGATATCGTGGTCGTCAGCAAGGGATGGTTTCTCGTCACGTCGGTGATCATCATGACTGCCGGCACGATGTTGCTGATGTGGTTGGGTGAACAAATCACTCAACGCGGAATTGGTAATGGTGTTTCCCTGCTCATCACGGTGGGTATTCTCGCGGATATCCCGGGAGCGGTGCAGGCAACCTACCAACTTTTCTTCGCTCCGGTTGGCGTCCAGACCCTCGGCTTGCCGCAAGGTTTGATCATGTTCGGACTCTTTATCCTCGTTACCATGGGTATCATCATGGTGGTGCAGGGGCAGAGGAAAATTCCGGTGCAATACGCCAAGCGCGTGGTCGGCAATAAGGTGATGGGTGGGCAGAGCTCGTTCATGCCGCTCAAGGTCAACTACTCGGGCGTCATGCCAGTCATCTTCGCCAGTGCGATTTTGATGTTCCCGCAACAGATTATCTCCCAATTGGGTGCGGCACTGGAGCTCGATTTTCTCGTCGATTTTGCCAATAACCTCCTCCGAGGTAATTGGTTCTACTACGCCAGTTTTGGAATGTTGATCCTGTTCTTCAGTTATTTTTGGGTTTCAGTGATGTTCAAGCCGATCCAAATCGCCGATGATTTGAAGAAGTATGGTGGCTACATTCCGGGCGTTCGTCCGGGTGAGCCGACCGCCAAATTCCTCGACTTCATCATGACGCGCCTGACTTTGGCGGGTGCGATCTTCCTCACGTTCATTGCGGTCTTCCCTGATGTCCTGCTCTTCGAGTTGAACGTTCCACAGCGCATCGCCATTTTCTTCGGTGGCACGGGAATGCTCATTACGGTGGGCGTGGTGCTCGATACCATGCGCCAAATCGAAACCTTCCTTCTGCAGCGTCACTACGACGGCTTCTTGAAAAAGGGCCGGGTCCGCGCTCGTGCCACGGGACAAAACCGTCCGGGTGCTACGGGTGATGCGGCGAGTGCCGCAGCAGTTAACAAGCTGGTGTCCTTCATGGGCGGCATGCTTCTTCTCGGTCTCGCTATCTGGCTTTGGCGCCGGTATGCGGGCTAGAAAATAACCCTTTACTTTGGCTGAGGCCGAATCCACGTTCTGGCCCCTTTCGCTGGGTGCAAGCCCCGCGAAGGCCAAGTTACTGATCCTCGGATCAGCGCCGGCAGCTCTTGCTGACCGATCCCGTTCTTTGAATCTCGAGCACGTCTCTTCTGCCCAAATGATGGAGCAGGAGATTTCGCGTCAAACCCCCGCTGGTGTGCAAACTCAACGGGCGATAGGCCAGGGCCTTCCGGTTCCTGATCAAATCCTTCTCGGCGTCATGCGCCGATGGTTCTGGACGCGCAAACTCGATGCGGGATTTGTCCTGACCGACTTCCCGGCTACGTTGCTCCAAGCTCAAGTGTTCGATGAGTGGCTCGAAACTCGCGGCTCCGGTCTTACCGGCGTCTGGGTAATCGATGAAGTTTCTACTTCTCCCGCCCTCATCAACCATTATCGCACTCTCGGCCTCGACGTTGTCTTGGCCGAACAACCGTTCGCCGCTTGATGGCAATTCCCATCAAAGACGAACAAGCCATCGCGCAAATGCGCAATGCGTGTGCGATTGCCTCCACCGTGCTGTATAAACTGCGCGAAAGTGTGGGGCCCGGGATCACCACCTACGACTTGGACCAAATTGGCCGTGAACTTATCACAGGACTTGGCGCCCGCAGCGCTTGTTACGGCTACCAAGTTGGTTCACGCCGTTTTCCAGCTCATACCTGCCTCTCCGTTAATGAAGAAGTTGTTCACGGAATCGGTTCTCTCAAACGCGTTCTGCATGACGGCGATATTATCGCCCTCGATGTAGTCGTCGAATACGAGGGTTATATTGGCGACAATGCCATGACCGTCTCTGTTGGCCAAACCTCAGCGGCCCGCGCGAAATTACTGCGCGTTACCGAGGAATCTCTTCGCCTCGGAATTGCCCAAGCCACCGTCGGCAACCGCATCGGAGACATCTCCCATGCAGTCCAAACCCAGGTTGAAAAAAATGGATTTGGCGTCGTCCGCGACATGGTTGGCCATGGAGTCGGCACCTCAATGCACGAGGAGCCACAAATCCCAAATTTTGGCCGTCGGGGTAAAGGGGAGTTGATCAAGCCAGGTATGACCCTCGCCATCGAACCGATGGTGAATGTAGGTTCCTGGCGGACCCGCACCCTTTCCGACGGGTGGACGATCGTTACCGCCGACAGTAAAGACTCCGCTCATTTCGAGCACACCGTGCTCACCACTGAACGAGGCCCGGAGGTTCTGACCCTTCCTAATCTCGACTCTACCATTTCCGTTCATGCCCTTTAACCGGCCCGAATTCTCACTCTCGAAACTCAAACTCTCTAACCTACTTCTAAAACCCTCCTATTATGCCACGTCTACTTGGTGTTGATATTCCAGCGAAGAAAAAGCTCTCCTATGCGCTTCGCTACATTTATGGCATCGGTCCCCAACGGGCCGATCTGATCGTTGCCGAAACCGGCCTCGACGCGGATATGCGTTCGAGCGATCTAACCGAAGAACAGTTGAATCAAATTCTCAACTGCATCACCGAGCACAAGTGGGTGGTCGAGGGTGATCTGCGTCGGGAAGTAACCGGCAATCTCAAACGACTCCAAGCCATTGGATGCTACCGGGGTCTCCGTCACCGCCGCAGCCTTCCGGTTCGTGGTCAACGCACCAAGACCAACAGCCGCACCCGCAAGGGACCGCGTCACACCGTTGGCGTAACCAAGAAATAATTTCAAACCGTCATGGCTGAAGAAAATTCCAAACCCGAAAACGAAGAGACCAAACCCGCCGCTGCTGCTGAAGCTGCGGTGGAAAAAAATCCTGCTCCGAAGAAGGCTCCTGTTGCTGAAACTCCTGCTGCTGAAAAGCCTGCCGCCGATACGCCAGCGACTGAGGCTCCGGCCGCTGAAGAGGGCGCTGAGGCTCCTGCCGAGAAACCAACCGAATTGATTGGTGGCGTCCCTAAGCAACCTACCGCGGAAGATCTGCTGAAAGAAGAGCTGGGTGCCGTTAAGATTCGTAAGGCTAAAGGCTCCAAGAACGTCACGACCGGCGTCGTTAATGTTCTCGCTTCGTTCAATAATACGATCGTTTCGATCACCGACACCAGAGGGAATGTGATTTCCTGGGCCAGTGCCGGTAAGTGCAACTTTCGGGGCTCCCGCAAGTCCACGGCTTACGCCGCTCAAATCGTTGCTCAAAACGCCTGCCGCGCTGCGATGGCTCACGGTCTCAAGGACGTGGTCATCAAGGTTAATGGCCCCGGGCTCGGTCGCGATAGCGCCGTTCGTGCGGTCCAAGCGATTGGTCTCGAGGTTTCCTCGATCATCGATGTCACCCCGGTGCCACACAATGGCTGCCGTCCACCCAAGCGTCGTCGCGTCTGATCGCTCCGCCTCTCTCTCCTATTTTTAAACCTTAAAGATTTTTATCCATGGCTCGTTACATTGGACCTACCACCCGCCTCAGCCGCCGCTTCGGCCAGCCGCTGTTTGGCGCCACCAAAGCTTACGAACGACGTTCGTATCCGCCCGGCCAACATGGCCCACGTCTCCGCCGCAAATTGTCGGAATACGCCATTGGTCTCAACGAAAAGCAGAAGCTTCGTTACGTTTACGGTCTGCTCGAACGCCAATTCCGCCGCACCTTCGAAAAGGCCAAGCGTGAAAAGGGTGTTACCGGTGAGCGCTTCCTCCAGCTCCTCGAGACCCGTCTCGATAGCACCGTCTACTCTTTTGGTTTCGCCAAGACCCGCGCCGCTGCCCGTCAGCTGGTCAACCACGGTCACGTTCGCGTGAACGGTGGTAAGGTCGACATCGCCAGCTACACCGTTCTCCCCGGTGACGAGGTGATGATTAAAGACACACCGACCTCCCGCCAGATTGCCACGCGCAATCTCGAAGAGACCCGTGCTCGCAACGTTCCCGGTTGGATGACCCTCAACGCCGAAACTTACACCGGCACGGTCAACCGCCTTCCTGCCCGCGAAGAAATGACTCAGGATATCAACGAACAACTGATCGTTGAATTCTACTCACGCTTCTAATCTAGGTTCGTCCTACTCTCAGAAATTCAACACCGCTAAATAGCCATGCCAAAACGTCTCGGTAAGTTCGAACTACCTAACAAACTCACCAAGGTGGAAGAAGGTTCCACCGCCACCTACGGCAAATTTCTCGCCGAGCCTTTCGAGGCCGGATACGGGCACACGATCGGCAATTCACTGCGCCGCGTGCTGCTCAGCTCCATTGAAGGTGCTGCCATCTCCTCCATCAAAATTGACGGAGTAAACCACGAGTTCCAAAGCGTCGACGGTGTGGTCGAAGATGTCACGGACATCGTGCTCAACCTTAAGAAGGTCCTCATCATCACCGCTGGAGATCATGAAGAGACTGCTCTTCTGCTCAAGGTGAAGCGCCAAGGTGCGGTCACTGCTGCGGATATCCAAGCCGACGCTAACATCACCATCGTCAATCCTGATCAGGTCATTTGCACCTTGGACACCGAGCGCGACTTCGAGGCTGAGATCACCATCAAAACGGGCCGTGGTTACTGCCCCGGTGAGCTCAACAAGAAGGAAGAACAAGCTATCGGTGTCATCCCGCTTGATTCCCTCTTCTCGCCAGTTAAGCTCGTTAAGTATTCCGTTGAAGCCACTCGAGTGGGTCAGATTACCGACTACGACAAGCTCGTGCTCGAAATCTGGACCGACGGACGTATTTCTCCCGACGATGCCCTCAAGCAAGCGGGTTCGATCCTCAAGCACCACCTCGACGTGTTCGACAACGTTTCCGAGGAGAACTTCGAGTTCGATAACCAGCAGTCCGAGGTCAGCGAAGAGCAGAACAAGCTCCGTAAGCTCCTCAATATGTCCGTCAACGAGATCGAACTTTCGGTCCGTGCGGCAAACTGCTTGAATAACGCAAACATTACCACCGTCGGCGAACTCGCCATGAAGACGGAGCAAGAGATGCTCAAGTATCGTAACTTTGGTAAGAAGTCCCTGAACGAAATTAAGGACAAACTCGACGATCTCGGCCTCTCATTGGGCATGAAATTCGACGAACGCCTCCTCGATACCAAGAAGGAACTCTGAGCCGACCTTCGGTCGGAAGTAACAAGTTTCAAGTTTCAAGTAACAAGATGACTCTGCGGCTCACGCCGCATCCGGTTTAATTGTTATTTCACAATTCCGTCTTCGCGCCGCCTCGCCGCTCCACGCTGCAGTGAGGTAGCCGATCGGAGACGATCACCACAAAACATACACTACAATGCGTCATAGAGTTCATCGTCAGTCCCTCGGTGTGACCCGCGAACATCGCGCGGCCATGCTCGCCAACATGTCGGCTTCCTTGATCACCCACGGGCGAATCAAGACCACGATCACCAAGGCCAAAGCCTTGCGTCCCTTCATTGAGAAGATCGTGACTAAAGCCAAAAAATCTGCGGCCAAAACCGAGAAGAAAGACAAACTTCACCTCCGTCGTCTGGCTATGGCCGACGTTCGCGACGAAGCCGCTATCTCGCTGCTCTTCGATGAGAAGGTCAGCGAATTTGAGAATCGTCCGGGCGGTTACACCCGTATCTATAAGCTCGGCCCCCGTAAGGGTGACGCTGCTGAAATGGCTCTCATCGAGTTCGTCAAAGCGGATGATCCCGGCTACAAGAAGCCGAAGAAGAAGGGTGTCTCCAAAGCGAAGAAGGCGGCTCCAGCCGCTGAAGCCGCAGTTGAAGAGGCTCCGGCTGAAGTAGAAGCCACCGCTGCAGTGGAAGAAGCTCCGGCTGAAGAGGTGGAAACTGAGCCTGAAGCGCCCGCCGCTGCGGCTGAGGCTCCTGCCGCTGAAGAGGCTCCGGCTGCTGAAGACGAAGAAAAGAAGGCCTAAGCCCCAGTCTCGTTCCAAAATTTCAACGCCGTCCCAATTATCTGGGGCGGCGTTTTTTGTTTGTGGCGGACTGTTCTGTTCAAGGTGACTTGAGCCCCACGGAAAATCCGCCATACCTTCCGAGTCCCTTATGTTCGATCTCACCACTGCCACCGTTGTCTACTGTCTGATCGTGGCGGCATTTTTCCTAGGGTTATGGATCTATTATGATCGGCGAGACCATGCTCGGTTTGAAGCGGAGCGTCGTCGCACGATCTTCCATTGTGTGAAGTGCGATCGGGTTTACGAGGCGAGGGGAGAGCATCTGGAGGCGGATTGCCCCAACTGCGGATTCAAGAACGGTCATTTACGGTTTTAATTCACGAATTTCGCTTCCAGCCGCATCATCACTTGATTCCGGCAGGGCTCATGCTTTTGCTGACGGATGGCTCATACGATTGCCGTTCTCGATTTCGGTTCCCAATACACTCAGGTCATAGCGCGACGTATTCGCGAATGTGAAGTTTACTCAAAGATCTACCACTTTGCTACGCCTGTAGAGGAGTTGGTGGCAGATGGTGTGACCGGAGTCATTTTGTCTGGTGGCCCCAGCAGTGTGTTTGCCAAGAATGCCCCCCAGCCGGATCCCAAGGTCTTCGAAATGGGCGTCCCCGTGTTGGGTATCTGCTACGGTCTCCAACTCATGGGCAAGATGCTCAAGGGTAAGGTCGCTCGCAGCAAAGAGCGCGAATTCGGTATGGGCACGCTTTCAATTTCGAAACCCGGCCGATTGTTTCACCGCCTTCCCCGCAAATTGAAGGTGTGGAATTCTCATGGTGATAAGGTCATCCAGATGCCACCGGGGTTTGATGCGATCGGTGTGACGGACAATTCGCCTTTTGCCGTTATCGAGGATCGGAAGCGGGATTTCTACGGCATCCAATTTCACCCGGAGGTGTTTCATACCGAACGGGGAGTGGACGTGATTCGCAACTTTTTGGTGCGGGTGTGTAAGGTGGAGCAAGACTGGACGACCGAAGATTATATCAAGCAGTCGATTAAAGATATTCGAAAGAAAGTCGGAAAATCGCGGGTCATTCTTGGCCTTTCCGGCGGGGTGGATTCATCGGTGGCAGCAGCTCTCATTCATCGCGCGATTAAGAAACAGCTTACCTGCGTCTTCGTGGACAATGGCCTGTTGCGCAAAGGTGAGCGCGAATCCGTGGAAAAGCTCTACGGCAAACATTTCAAAATCGATCTCCGAGTCGTGGACGCCTCGAAGCTGTTCCTGCGTCGCCTGAAGGGCGTCGAGGATCCCGAGCAGAAGCGTAAGATCATCGGCAATACGTTTATCGACGTGTTCGAGAAATCACTCAAAACGATCGGAGATGCCGATTTCTTGGCCCAGGGCCCCCTCTATCCGGATGTGATCGAATCGGTGGCCATCGGAGGTAATCCTGCGGCCCTGATTAAGAGCCACCATAACGTCGGTGGATTGCCGGACCGCATGAAACTTAAATTGCTCGAGCCATTGCGGGAGCTCTTCAAGGACGAGGTGCGGGCCGTCGGATCGGCTCTCGGATTGCCGAAAGAAGTGGTCTGGCGTCAGCCATTCCCAGGCCCGGGGCTGGGTGTTCGGGTGCTGGGTGACATCACCAAAGCGAAACTCGATGTGCTGAAAGAAGCTGATGCTATCCTCATGGAGGAAATGAAAGACTCCGACTGGTATTGGAAGGTCTGGCAGTCGTTTTGCGTGTTTCTACCGGTCAAATCCGTCGGGGTGATCGGCGATGAGCGCAATTATGCCTGGATCATCGCGATCCGAGTCGTGGAGAGTATTGATGCCATGACGGCAGATTGGACGAAACTTCCTTATGATTTGCTGGGTCGTATCTCTAATCGAATCACCAATGAAGTCCGAGATGTATCCCGTGTTGTGCTTGATATCAGCTCCAAACCTCCCTCCACGATTGAGTGGGAGTAGGCGCCCTGCGCTGCATGATTGCGTGTTGAGTCCAACTGTATTCGTTTAACCCAAATTTTCGCCGTAATCTCCCGAATTCTCTTATGAAAACCCTCCTCCGAATTCTTGTTCCTTCGATCCTGATGGTGTTGCCGATCAAGGCGGACACCGAGGATGTTATCCAACTCGCCCGGTCATACTTAGGCTCAGAGGCCGCCCTCGAAGCGGTTAATTCAGTGACCTATAAAGGCACGCTCACCTCCGGTGGAGTGGACGCTGCGGGCGAAGAACAAACCACCACCGCGAAGATCGAGATTATCTTTTCCAAGCCGTTCTATCAACGCATCCGCATCTCCTCTCCTGAGCGCACCGAAACGACCGGCCTCGATGACTACGAAGCCTGGCAACGGATCGAGAACCCTGAGAATGCTGACCAGTGGCGCATGACATTGCTCGATACCGTGCAGATCCGTCGCCTCCGCGCGAACACTTGGGAAAACCTGAATTTCTTTAAAGGTATCTCCAAAATTGGCGGTAAGGTAGAAGACGAAGGCCTCGTGACCATGGATGGCAAGCAGCTCCGTAAGCTCGGTTTTACCCACGGTTATGGAATTATATTTTACCGGTTCTATGACCCCACCACGGGCAGGCTCGTTCTGAGTGAAACCGATACGGGAGCGAAGATCATTGAATCCGGAGAAAACCGGATCGCGGGTGTTCGTTTCCCCAAACAAGTGGTCACTTCCTCAGAACGGCCGGACGGTAGCATCCAACGGGTGGAAGTGAATTTTGACAGCATTGAGGTCAATCAGCCCCTGACCAAGGACCTCTTCCGCGTGCCTTCGATTACGAGGCAGTAGCTCATTTCTGCGCTCACCGACTTGCAGTGATGCGGTCGAGTAGGGCAGGTTAGGTCCGATTGTGCGTTACTTAAACTACTCAACTCCCTCCGCTCGCAGTAAGCTGGCGAAGTTTTGCGCCGGTGCGATCGTGCCGCCTGCGATAACCGCCAGTGTGGCGGCGATCCTCCGTGAGGTGCAGGATAAAGGCGATGCGGCCGTCGCTGCGTTCGCCCAGCAATTTGATCAGGCGACCCTTCGTCCACGCGATTTTCGGGTTCGCCCCGCGCAACTCAAAGCTGCGGCCAAGCGCCTGCGGGCCGCGGAGATGCGGGCCATGAAAAGTGCGCTGGCGAACATTCGCTCCTACAACCGGCAGGGTCTGCCCGCGAATTGGACGTCTCGTAATCCGCAAGGTGCCGAGGTCGGCGAGCGCCACCATCCTATTCGCCGCGTCGGACTCTATGTGCCCGGTGGCGAAGTTCCGCTCGTTTCGACAGTCTTGATGACGGCGACCCTGGCTAAAATTGCCGGTTGCCCGGAGATTGCCGTATTTACGCCGTCTGATTCCGCCGGCAATGTGGCCGACGGTTTGTTGGCCGCACTTCACCTGATTGGGGTCGATGAAGTTTATCGTGTCGGTGGTGTGCACGCCATTGGCGCTATGGCTTACGGGACCAAAACAATTCCCGCCGTCGATAAGGTCTACGGTCCCGGAAACGCCTACACGTGCGAAGCGAAACGCCAGGTCTTTGGCACCGTGGGTGTAGATAGCCTGCCGGGTCCCAGCGAAGTCATGGTGATCGCGGACAATTCTGCGCGCGCCGATTTTGCCGCATCTGATCTATTGGCGCAGGCGGAACATGGTTCCGGCCGCGAAAAAATCTATCTGGTCGGAACCTCCCGCAAGGTCATCGACGCCATTGCGGCTGAAGTCGCGAAGCAATTGCCTAGCCTGGGTCGCAACGAGAAAGCCGAACGGGTGTTGGCTGATGGATTTTTGGCCATCGAAGTGAAGAACACCGCGCAAGCGATTGAGGTCGCCAACTATGTCGCTCCGGAACATCTCGAGTTGCTGGTCAAACCCGCGATGGCGAAGCGGCTCGAACGCGATATCACCACGGCAGGTGCGATGATGATCGGTAACCTCACCCCTACCGCATTGGGGGATTTTACGGCCGGTCCGAGTCACGTGTTGCCCACCGGTCGAGCGGGCCGATTTTTTAGTGGGTTGCGGGTCGCCGACTTTTTGCGCCGCACCAGTATCGTGCGTTACGACGAGAAATCGATTCGAGCGGGCGAAAAAGTGGTTCGTGCCTTTGCCAGCATGGAACGGCTGGATGCTCACGGCCGATCTGCTTCCATCCGATTGGAGAAATAACCGGTGAGCACCCCCCATGAGCTAGCTCGGTCCCATGTGCCCCCGTTGCACGCTTATACGCCCGGGTTCCAGCCGACCGGCGACGGTTGGATTAAACTCAATACCAACGAGAGTCCGTATCCCCCGAGCCCCATGGTCGCGGAGGCGGTTCGTGCCGCAGTGGGGGACGACGGTACGAATCTTCGACTATATCCCAATCCCACCAGTGCGCCGCTACGCACGCAAATCGCCGCAATTCATGGCATTGCTGCGGACCAGGTCATCATCGGCAATGGTTCGGATGACATCCTGAATTTGCTCGTGCGCGTGTTCGGCGGACCTGAATCATCTACGGGTTATACGCTGCCGAGCTATTCGCTTTATCCGGTTCTGGTCGCGATTCAGGACGGGAGTGTGTCGACCATCGAATTTGATCGTTCGATGACGTTGCCGGTGGAGCAGATCGCCCAGTCCGATGCGCGTGCCTTTTTTCTAACATCTCCCAACGCGCCGACGGGTATCGGTTTCTCCAATGACGCGATCGAGGCAGTTTTGCGGAAATTTTCGGGAATGCTGGTGGTGGATGAAGCCTACGCTCCCTTTGCCGAAGAGAACGTGACAGGCCTGCTCGGTCGCTATCCCAACCTCGTGGTCGTGCGCACGCTTTCGAAGGCACATGCCCTGGCCGGCATGCGCGTGGGCTACGCGCTCGCGAGTGCGGAGACGATCGGTTTACTCGATCGCGTGCGTGATAGTTACAACGTCAACCAGCTCTCGCAGGCCGCGGCTGAAGCGGCTTTGGGCGACCCGATTTATTACGACGAAGTGATCGGGCGGATTAAGCAGACCCGGGATCATTGGCTCTCTGCCTGGCGGGAGCGCGGGTGGTTTATCTACGATTCGGCGGCAAATTTTCTCTTCGTCGAGCCGCGCGATGCCGCGGGGCTGAGTGGTCCCACCGTGGCCGCGGGTCTTTTTGAACGCTTCAAATCGGATAAAATTCTCGTGCGCAGCTTCCCCAGCCACGCCTTGACCGCATCGTTTCTGCGAATCAGCGTCGGAACCGACGACGAGATGCTCGCCGTCGAAAAAGCAATCCAAGCATGGCTGATTCACGATCCGTAACCCTTTCCCGTAAAACTGCCGAAACTGCTATTGAGCTATCACTCGATGTAGATGGTTCCGGTGTGTCCGAAATCGCCACGGGCGTGCCGTTTTTCGACCACATGCTCACCTTGTTCTCCAAGCACGGGCTGTTCGACCTCAACGTGAAATGTGATGGCGACATTGAGGTCGATTATCACCACACGGTTGAAGATGTGGGACTGGTTCTAGGCGATGCGTTCAAGCAAGCCCTCGGTGACAAGAAGGGGATCCGACGTTACGGGTTCTTTCTCCTGCCCATGGATGAATCGCTCGCTCGAATCGCCCTGGATATTGGAGGTCGGCCTCACTTAGTCTACTCGGCCGATGCTCCGACGATGTTTGTCCGTGATTTTAATATCATTTTGGTGAAGGAATTCTGCCGCGCGTTCAGCAACGCACTCGGAGCAAATCTGCACGTCCAGTTGGTTTACGGCGAAGAGCCTCACCACGTGGCGGAGGCGATTTTCAAGTGCCTCGCTCGCGCGATGGATGTGGCTACTCAGATCGACCCACGGGCGGCGGATAGCCTGCCTTCGACCAAGGGCGTGATCTAAACCGGCTTCGAACCGTATATTATTCCGATGATCGCTGTCATTGATAATGGCATCTGCAATTTACGCAGTGTGACCAAAGCGCTCGAGAACGTGGGTGGTTTGCCGACGGTCGTGCGCTCTCCGGCGGAATTGGCCGAGGCCCGTGCCACCGGGCTGGTGCTTCCTGGGGTGGGGGCGTTACGCGACTGTGTGGCTTCGCTACGTGAGACGGGTTTGGCCGAAAGCGTTCGTGAGTGGATCTCGGCGGACCGTCCGTTTCTGGGTGTATGCCTTGGCATGCAGGCCCTCTTCGAAAAGTCGGAGGAGGGTGGTGGGATCGCCGGGTTGGGAATCTTCCCGGGCGAGGTAAAAAAATTCGATCTACCGTCCGAATTCAAAGTGCCTCACATGGGTTGGAATACCGTCAGGTTTTCTCAACAATCCACCCCCCTTCAGGGTGATCTGGCCGATGACGGAGAATCCTTTTATTTTGTGCACAGCTATCACTGCGTGCCCGCGGATCCCGCGTTGGTATTGGCCGAAAGTGATTACGGAGGCCGGTTCACGGCTGCGATCGGCCGCAGAAATTGTTTCGCAACGCAATTTCATCCCGAAAAAAGTCAGGGTAAAGGCCTCGAGCTTTATGGCAATTTTGTCCGTTTAGCGGGTGTTTGAGCCTGATTTTGGCGGTTTCTTATAAGCTCCGCTTAACTCCCGCAGGGGCTTGCCCAATGATCGGGCGATTCCCGGTCGGATCTCAGGTCTTTGTTTTGCATCCAAGAGCGAACTGCGCTTGGCTAGCGGGCTTATGTCGAAGACCGCCACCCTAAAGATTGATGATCAAGACCTCGAACTGCCCGTAATCGTCGGGTCGGAGGGAGAAAAGGCGGTAGATGTGCGTAAGCTCCGTGCGACCACGGGCTACATCACTTTCGACGAAGGTTACGGCAACACGGGTTCCTGCCAAAGCGAGATCACGTTCATCAACGGCGAGGAGGGGATCTTGCGCTATCGTGGTTATCCGATCGAGCAACTCGCGGATAAGTCCAATTTCGTAGATGTCGCCTACCTCGTTATCTACGGCGAGTTGCCTAACGTCGATCAACGTGCCGCCTTCTCTGCCCGCTTATCCGCTGAATCTTCGCTCACTGATGACATGGTGCGCTTCATCAGCAGTTTCCCGAAGCAGACGCATCCGATGTCGGTGCTGGCGGCGAGCATGAATGGACTGGGCGCCTACTACCCGCACCTTGCGACCAATAATCACCAGCGTGATCTCGAGCATTTCGATGAAGCTGCGGCGATTGCGATGGCCAAGGTTCGCACGATTGCAGCTCACAGTTATCGGGTCGCCCGTGGCCTGCCGCTGAACGAGCCGAAGGCCGCATACGGTTACGCCGAAAACTTCCTTCACCTGATGTTCTCCGAGCCCGGTCAGGACTACGTGGCGACTCCCGAAGTCGCATCGGCCATCAACCTCTTCCTGCTGCTCCACGCGGAGCACGAACAGAATTGCTCGACTTCGACGGTGCGGATGGTTGCATCGGCCGGCGCCAACCTATTCGCTTCAGCCTCGGCTGGAATCAGCGCGTTGTGGGGACCCCTGCACGGTGGGGCGAACCAAGCCGTGCTGGAGATGCTTACGGCAATTCATAAAGACGGCGATGATGGCTCCAAATTCATTGAAGCCGCGAAGAATGGCAAAGCTCGCCTGATGGGTTTCGGTCACCGCGTTTACAAGAATCACGATCCTCGTGCGAAGATCATCAAGGGCAGCTTCGATAAGGCTTTGGAGAGCCTCGGAATCACCGATGATCCTCTTCTCGATATCGCCCGCAATCTTGAGGCGGCCGCGCTCAGCGATGACTACTTCATTTCGCGTAAACTTTACCCGAACGTCGATTTCTACTCCGGCCTCATCATGAATGCGCTCAAAATTCCGGTGGATATGTTCACCGTGATGTTCGCGATTGGTCGCATGCCGGGATGGGTAGCGCAGTGGCATGAAGTCGCGGCGAATCCAAAATCGAAGATCAATCGTCCGCGCCAAATCTACGTGGGGCCCACTCCGCGTGACGTGCCGGACCAAACCTGATCCCATGGCGGCTCCCGCCGCCTATCGTGGTTGGAAGCACGTCCTCCTTTGGGGAGGCGTGCTTTTGCTTTTAATGCTCCGGGTGCCGCTGTTGTGGCAGACGGGGGAATTTGTCAGCGAGGATGGTTGGGTGTTTTTCGCCGGAGCGTTTAACGCGCCGTGGTATGAGTCGTTAGTCACTCCTTTTGCCGGCTATTTCCGACTTGAGGCGAGGTTGTTTGCGGAACTGATTTCGCCGCTCCCTTGGGGGACGCAACCATATGCTTATGCGATGGGGGGGCTCAGTCTAAACGCTCTGGTGCTGAGTTTGTTCTATCTTCCGGGATTCCGGCACCTAGTCGCCTCGGATGGCCACCGTCTGGCCATCGTGGGCCTACTGGCGCTTGCACCCAATGCCGAAAACCTCGGACTGCTCACGGGGATGCATTGGTATCTGGGTTTTGCTCTGACCTTGATTCTTGTGATCGACCCGCCGTCACATTGGCAGGGTCGGGTCGCTTTGGTTCTGGGGTCGAGTCTCTGCGTGTGGTCCTCTCCTTCGGCGTTGGTGTTGTTCCCGGTTTTTGTTCTTCGCGCGCTGAAAGTCACCGATCCATTTCTGAGGCGCTGGACTACCGCCGTCGTGCTGCAGTTGGTGCTGTGTGCAGTGGCGGTCCTGGTTTTTCGAGGCACGGAAGGCACGCGATCAGATGAATTCGATCGTGGAGTGATTTATGGAGCGGTGGAGCATCTGATGGTGCGAGGCTGGTTTACGGTGGGCCTTTGGGGGCGTGGAATTAGTGAATACCTCGTGAACTTGTCGCCGCGGTTGGTGGATTTGCTTGGCTGGGTTACTATGTCGGTGTTGGCCGGAATGATGTGGCGCACTCGCCACGGCAGAGAAGTGGGTCCGATCCTGCTCGTCGTAGCGGCTGGAATGATGACAACGCTTTCCCTCACGCGAACTCTCTACATCGGCGAGCTTGCGGAGTTGGATTTGCCGCGGCACGTGCGCTACCTGACCACCTCAACTTTGATTTTAATTCTGGTTGCGTGGATAACTATCGGCCGAGTGTTAGGTGATCGGTCTCCCAAACTCTGGTGGATGCTCGTAGGAATTCATGCTGTCGTGCTGTCACTGGGCCTCTCGGCGGAAAGACATTGGGCTCGGCCACCCGGTGAATTTCGATTTCGAGATCACATCATGGCGATTGAAAATTTTCGTGAGGACTACGTTGAAACTCGTCGCCAGGGCAGCCTCTATCTGCCGAATGATGTGCCGTATTGGGGGCCAGTTCTCGAGTCAGAGGATGGCCAGTTGCATCACCCCGAAGACGGGTTGCTGGTGGCGTTGATCTTGCCGGAAAACTCCGACGGTTGGGTCGACTCATGGTTGGGTCGATTCCGCATCCTCGAGGACAACAAACGCTTGGATCACGAAAATTGGGGAAGACTCACTTACACCGGCACCGAGATGGGTCGGGTGTGGTTCGTGGACGATAGTGGTCGCCAAATTTTTACCAGTCGATTGCTCTACCCACGTGCTTGGATGGTGGATGGGCTCGATATGCAGCTCATTCCTTAGCAAGCTGGAATTGGAGCCGGAAAGCACAGTCTCAACGCACTTGCGGTCGCTGTAAAGGGACCTAGATTCGAGGAGTGTCCGCCTCTCGAGCCGTTTTTATTAGTTATGCGAGTGAAGATTCCGTGGCTGCAGCCAAGTTGGCTGAAAATTTGCGGCAGGTCGGCTTGGAGGTTTGGCTGGACCAAGTAGAACTCAAAGGTGGTGACGCTTGGGATGAAGATATCAAACGCCAGATTCGAGAGTGTTCTTTGTTTGTCCCGCTGGTTTCTGCCCAGTCAAATCAGCGGCTGGAAGGTTACTTCCGACTCGAATGGAAATTGGCGGCGGAACGCACGCACAGTATGGCGGCGGGCGTCCGTTTTATTTTCCCAGTTTTACTCGATGATCTCCAAGAATCGGATGCGGTCGTTCCTGGGGACTTCAGGTCGTTTCAATGGTCGGGGTGGTCTCCCGCTGAATCACCCACCCAATTGGCAGCGCGTATCGCCGAAGTCTTGGCCGTGCCGACTCAATTATCCGATTCCTCGCGTTCGTCGGTGGCGAGCCCGCCCAAGCGAGGCAAAGGGCGGCTGATGTTTGGTTGGGGACTGGCCGTTGTTGCGTCGGTCTCCCTTTGGTTCCTGTTGAGCGGAGGAAATCGAAGCCAACCCGTCGACCGACAGGTTGAATCCAGCGAAGTCGCACCTGCGCGTTCGATCGCGGTCTTGCCTTTCAACAACCTTAGCCCTGAAGAGGGCAACGCCTACATCGCATCCGGAGTGCATGAGGATGTGATGGTCCACTTGTCTCGAATCGATGATTTGCAGGTCACAGCCATGACGGTGGTCGCTCGATATGGGGCGGAACCAGAAAACTTCACGTCGATTGGATCAGAACTTGGAGTGCAGTTCATCCTTGCGGGGTCGGTGCGCAAGGCGGCCGACACCGTCCGGGTGACCGTGCAATTGGTGGATGTTTCGGCCAACCGCACCGTATGGGCCGAGGATTTTGAACGTAATCTTGGACAGTTGTTTGCTCTGCAATCGGAGATTGCGCGCGAGGTGGCGACTTCATTGCGGGCCAGAATCGAGCCCGAGGTGGCGGCGGTTTTGGACTCTCCACCCACCGAAAGTCCTCTGGCTTATGATGCCTATCTTAATGCGCGCTCTCAACTTGGTGATGGTTTTTGGATTCCGTTCCAAGTGCTAGACTCAACGGAAGAATGTTTAAAAATGGCTTTGGAATTGGATGCGGATTTTGCCGAGGCCTGGGCGCTCTTGGCCGTCGTAAACAGCCGCCGTGTTTTTCAGTCGTGGTCGATCAATGAAGACAATTCGGCCCGAGATATTGCCGCCGCTGCAGCGTCTGAGGCGGTCGAGCGAGCCCGGACCCTTGCACCTGACGGCTTGGCCACCTTGGAGGCGGAGGGATTCTACTATAATTTTGTGAAGCAGGATTTCATTGCGGCTATCCGTTCGGTCGATCGAGCACTCCGGTTGGTCCCGAACGATAGCGCCAGTCTGATGATCCTCGGTTATGGTTATCGCTTAACCGGACAGGTCGACCTCGCGTTGGAAACGTTTGAACGTGCTTTGCAGCTCGATCCATCTGATGCAGCCTCTTTCCATATGCTGATGGCAACCCATCGCGATACGGGCAACTATGCCAAGTTGGTCGACCTTTGCCTCCAAGCATCGCAGGATTACCCTGACCGGGGAGACTATCTGGTGGAATCAAAATACTACCAGTTTTTGGTGGACGGGTCATTGGCCTCTTTCGAGACCTACGAAATGGCCCTGAATACGGTGCAACAATCGGATAACTGTAACCCCGCCGTTTGGCGCCAAGGCAGAATGACCGTCGCCATGTTGCGACAGGATTTTGAAACGTATGCCGAGCATTGGCACCAAGAATGGGAGGCCCACCACTGGGGTCACGGTGATTGGGTGTGTCCGCTGCAGACCAACGAGGAGGCCAATCATGCAGCCATGCTGCTCGGAATGGGTGAAAACGATGCCGCCCGGGATATACTTAACAAAGCAGCGGTGCAGGTGGAAATGCCGATCAACCCGATGGCCCAGTGCGCGTTTAACCCTGCGGTCATCAAACCCAAACTGCATTTTCTTACTGGCGAACGCGATGCAGCCCGGCAGGACCTCCAAAATGCTCTCCATCAGCTCGAGCAAAAAGATCCCTATTTCCGTAAATTCGTAGAAAAAGGCGTCTTGTTGGAAGCAGCTGAAATGGTGGCTCCGGATCTATCTTTTAAGATTTACCGCGACATCCAGAATGACCCGATGCGCCAGGTGACCTTTGAATCCGTTTGTGCAAACCCATGGACTTATCCGAATTTGATCAAAGACTCCCAATTCCAGAAAGAGATTCTGACCGATGGTCGGTTTATTGAGTTTCTCGAGTCCTTTGATTTTATCTAAACAGTTATGAGATTATTCCGTTTTGGACCTCCCGGTGCTGAAAAACCGGGCATAGAATTAGACGACGGTCGTCGTATTGATGTCTCCGCCACCGTTTCGGATTTTGACGAAACGTTTTTGGGCGGGGATGGGATCGCCAATTTACGCGAATGGGTGGCGGCAAACGCCGACACTGCCCCAGCAGTGGATAGTGAGCAACGTTTCGGACCGTGCATTGCCCGTCCGAGTAAGATTTTGTGCGCGGGTTTGAACTACCGTGATCATGCCGAGGAATCCGGGATGCCGATTCCGGATGAACCGATCCTTTTTACCAAGGCGACCAGTTCCATGGTGGGCCCTCATGATGCCATCGTTATTCCGCGCGGTTCGACCAAAACCGATTGGGAAGTGGAGCTCGCGATCGTCATCGGCCAACGCGCGAATAACGTGAGTGAAGCCGATGCCCTCAGTCACGTCGCCGGTTATGCCGTGATGAATGACGTGAGCGAGCGGGCGTGGCAGCTGGAGCGAGGCGGTCAGTGGCTCAAAGGTAAGAGTGCCGATACGTTTGCGCCTTTGGGACCGTATTTGGTCACTTCCGACGAGGTGCCCAATCCGGATAACCTGAAGCTTTGGTTGCGCCGCAATGGTGAAACGATTCAGGACAGCTCAACCGAACAAATGATCTTTGGGGTGGCTCACTTAGTCAGCTACATCAGCCAATTCATGTCCTTGTTGCCCGGGGACATCATCAGCACTGGAACGCCTCCCGGGGTGGGTATGGGATTCAAGCCTGAGCCGGTTTACATGAAACCTGGTGATGTAATCGAACTCGGGGTCGAAGGTCTCGGTGAACAGCGCCAGGTAGCCGAAGCCGCAGTATAATTTTTACTGACCATGGAAAACAATTGGTCTCAGCGCGTGGCTATTATCACCGGCGGAGCAGCCGGTCTTGGCCTCGCTACGGCGCAACGCTTAGCTACGGCGGGAGTCAAGGTTGCGCTCTTTGATGCCCGGTCGGAGGCTCTGGATAAGGCAAAGCCCCAACTCCCGGGAGAAGTGAGCACGCACGAGGTGGATGTTACGGATGCAGCGAGCGTTGGCGCCGCCGTCGCGGCAGTGGTGCAGGCGTGGGGGCATGTGGATATTCTGATTAATTCTGCAGGCATCACGGGTCAGACCAATATAAAGACGCATGAGATTCCGATGGACGATTTTTCCCGAGTGATGGCGGTCAATGTGCATGGGCTCGTGCACACGTTCCAGGCCGTCGCTCCTGCGATGCTGGAGCGCGGTTATGGGCGGGTGCTCAACGTGGCCTCGATCGCGGGTAAGGACGGCAATGCGGGCATGGCCTCTTACTCGGCTTCGAAGGCAGCAGTGATCGGACTTACTAAATCCCAAGGCAAGGAATACGCGCAATCCGGCCTCACGATCAACGCGATCGCTCCGGCGGTGGTGCGCACCGAAATCGTCGCGGCCATGCCACCTGAGCAGGTCAAATATATGACGACTAAAATCCCGATGGGCCGCTGTGGCACCGTGGAAGAGTTTGCGACCTTGGCGATGTTCATCGTCTCCGCAGAGAACAGTTTCACTACGGGGTTTTGTTATGATCTGACCGGTGGACGCTCCGTCTACTGAACCGATTTATTTCCTGCGCCGGATGAAGATTTCGATCGTGGTTCCGGCCTATAATGAAGAGCGATTACTCGCCCAATCGTTGGCTCAAATCCGGACGGCGGGCGAGGTGCTGCTGGGGCGTGGATGGGAGCTCGAGCTCATTGTTTGTGACAATAATTCCACGGATCAAACGGCCGCTATTGCCCGCGAGGCGGGCGCCCAAGTTGTGCTGGAGCCGGTGAATCAAATCAGCCGGGCCCGCAATCGGGGAGCAGATGCGGCGACCGGCGATTGGCTCTGGTTTATCGATGCCGATTCGTTTCCTTCCGCGGAACTATTCGAGCGGACCGCGGCCGAGATTGAGCGGGGGCAGGCGGTCGCGATTGGCACGACTTTTCAGTTTGATGACGTGCCCTGGTTTGTGCGGGCCGTAGCCGGGGTGTGGAAAATGTGGAGTCTGGTGATGTCGCACATGGCGGGTTCGTTTGTGGTGGTGGAATCGCGGGCCTTCCGAGCAGTGGACGGATTTTCCGCGGAGTTTTTTGCGGGGGAGGAGGTGGACCTTTCCATTCGCCTCAATCGTTGGGGGAAACAGCAGACTCCCCGCCGCCGTGTCGTCGTATTATCAGGGGTGCCGTTGCTTACCTCGGGGCGAAAAGCCCACCTTTACTCGGCCAAGGAGAACGCCCGTTTCCTATTGCGCGCCTTGTTTGCACCGCTGCGAACGATGCGGAGAAAAGAAGACTGTTCGATTTGGTATGATGGTCGGCGATAGCCCTGCGGATTTATGATTCCGCTGGAAGAGGTGTTGGTGCACCATTTTAACATGCTCGTAAGCACTGCTGAACTCGCTACCCATCTCGACGATCCTAACTGGGTTATTTTTGACTGCCGCCACGATTTAGGCAACGCGACCAAAGGAGCGGAGGTGTATGCTTCGGGCCATATCGCAGGGGCGTATTTTTCGGGAGTTGATCACGAGTTATCCGGTATCAAAACAGGCACGAGCGGTCGGCACCCTTTGCCCGACCCGTCGGTGTTTGCGTATTTTTTGGCGAACTGTGGCGTGACCGCGGAAAGCCAAATCGTGGCCTACGACGATGTGGGGGGACAATACGCGGCGCGCCTCTGGTGGATGACGCGGTGGATCGGCCATCCCTACGCCGCGGTGCTTGATGGCGGTTGGTCAAAATGGACCCACGAAGGGCGACCAGTCTCTACTGAGGTCCCGGCAGCCCGCCAGGGCGAGATTCCGGTTGAGGTCCATCCGGAATTTTTGGCGACTCTGTTTGAGGTGGAGCAATTGGTAGAGTCGGGTGCAGGACAAGTTTTGGACGCCCGGGCTCCCGAGCGTTTTCGGGGAGAGGTGGAACCATTAGACCCCGTGGCGGGCCACATTCCGGGTGCCGTGAATCATTTCTTTAAACGGAGTTTGCAGGATGACCTGACTTTCAAGCCGAGTGCCGAGATTCGTCGCGAATTCGAATCCACATTGGGCGGACGAGATCCCGAGACCGTGGTGCATCAATGTGGATCAGGTATTACCGCTTGCGTTAATCTGCTTGCGATGGAACTAGCTGATTTAAGTGGTTCAAAACTCTACAGTGGCTCGTGGAGCGAATGGGTGGCGGACAGCAATCGCCCGGTGGCTCGTGGTTGATTTGAGCATGTGCGCTGAGGCAAAGGGCTAAGGCTGGGTGCGGGCGGCTACCCACGCGATGGCTGCGTCGATTTTGTCCTCTGAGACAAAGGGCGCCAACGTTGTTTTGAATTCTGGGTGGCTGTGTAGCTTTTCCAGCGGAGGGGAATACAAAACAGTCGCTACATCAAACCGGCCCGGTCGACTCAGCACCGAGCCGATAAGGCGAAGGGCACGGTCGTAGTCGCCTTGGTAAACCAACGCCCTAATCAACATGGTTTCTTCGGCTTCGGTGCGATCGGACATCTGCTCAAGTCGACTGATCGCCTCAGGGTCTTGATGTGCCATCAGCACGAATATTTCGAGGTTCTGTAGCAGACGTTCGCTTCCCTCGGCGGCGTCGAATTGGGGAGTTAATTTACGCTGAGCTATTCTCGCAAAATGCTGTGCCAAAGTGCCATTTCCTTGATCCAAATATGAGTCGGTGAGCGCGACTTCCGGCGGCAGGGGGCCACTCTTTAATAAAGAGTGTAAATCTCCCTCCCCAGCACGAATAGCCTGCCGTTGGTGAGCAAATTGTCGCGCCAAGCCGAACACGGAGGGCGGCAACGACTGTATTTCCGTGGAGGTTTCGACGATCGAACGCGTCTTGGCGAGATAGGTATCTGGGTCCAGTTTGTAGGCGAAACGCGTGCGGGCGAGTTCGAGCGAAAGGGCAGGGGAAAGTCCCGAGTCACGCGAGTTGAGATGCGCGAGACTTTCCGCGGCCTGTTCGTAGCGGCGCGCTTGTCGATGGGTTTCGTAATCAATCCAGAGCTGTTCGTCCGATAACGCCGTGGCATCAGACTCATCCGCGGACACTTCGGGTTTTATTTCTGGAGCTACCGTTGCGGGAACCTCCGCGACGATCGGGGAGGTCTCAGGCACGGATGATTCTTCGACCGAGGGCTCGGTAGCTGGAGATTGTGCTATTGCGGGAGTGGCCGGTTTATCGAGCTGGGACCACCAAAAGACTCCTCCCGCCACCAGGACTAAGCCGGCCGCGGCCACTGCCCATCGTCTTGGAAACTTGGATTTTTTAGCAATCGGCTTAGCGGTCGGTTTAGCAATGGGTTCACTGGAGGCTACGGGTGCGGGCACTGGAGTAGGCGCCTGCGCGGGTGCGGGTGCGGGCGCACTTTGAGCGAATGCGAAGGGGGTAAGGATTGGCCTCCTGCAATGGGTGGAAATTCGATGTCCTTGGCTTGAGCCCCCAGCATCTGAATGGCCATTTCTACAAACTCGGTGGAAACCTCCTCGGTATTTACCCGCAACCAGGGCAAGGTGCGAAAAGGTTTTGGCACGATCTCTTTGTAGTGCGAAGTATCATCAACGATTACAGGTAGAATAAAGGTCGCTGCGGCCTCGAGGTTATCGATTTTCTTGGCTGCAACTTTCCACGCTATCCGAAACGACCCGAGTTTATTTGATTCCGCATTTTTCGAAACCACCGGAATAAAAAGCAGACACTCACTGATGAAGTCTTTCGTCTCCGTAGTATACTCGGTTTTGCATTGGGTTTTGTAACCCTTGAGTTCCAGCGTCTCGGCCAACAGCTTTGCCGGATCGGCATCGGCGGAGCAATGGGAAATTAGGACGAGATTATCTGACGACATACAGAAATGAGAACTCGGGATAGACTAGTAGGGTCTATCCCTTAGGGGGAGGAGAATGCATCATCTCCTCAAATTCCAGCCCAGAAAGTCTTTTTATGCCACCGATAAGGCGCCAGAGCGCGTATATCGTGATGATCATGGTGGGCACGACGATGACGGGCCAACTCAGGGCATTCATCTTACCGAGTTCAGCGTTGAATTCGGGTGAGCCGGAGGGGCTTTGCAGAAGCCATCGTGCCAATACGTAGTTGAGCACCGCACTGATGGTGAACGACGCGACCAGCCAGTAGGTCGAAGAACGTAATAACCGGTCAAATATGTCAGCGTTACCGCGCTCGGCCAATGCGGTCTGAATTTTTCCAGTATCGAAGGCCTGATCGTTGAACAAGAACTGCCGCACCAACGGACGTGATGTATACATCGAGGCCCACACGGCTAATCCGATGATGGAGGGCACGGCGGCCTCCTTGACCGCGAACCAAAAATTGTCGACCTGCATCAATCCCAGGCCTCCGGTGAGTAGCACGCTGGCGAAACCGATGATTGAGATAAAGTTGGCTTCTCGCCGTTTCACAAAATCCCAAATGCCGTAACTGACGGGGAAAAGCAGCGCGATAATGAGTCCTGCCACTGGCCCAAGTCGTTCGGGAGTGCTGGCTTTGGCCAGAATCAACGATGGGATCGCGATATTGAACAGGATGTTGACCAGCAGGTTTTCGCGTTTGGCAGGAGGAGGCATCGGCATCCATCTAGGGGTTTTTATGGATGTCAGGGAAGCAGGAACCGTATCAATCCTCTGACGTAATTGTATCCGGTTCGCTTTTACTGGTTTCCTGAACTCCAAAAATGTTTTTTGCTCCGCTACCATGATTCTCCTCGGTCTGAATATCGATCACTGTGCGACGGTTCGCCAAGCGCGCTACCGTTCGGTCGCTCCGGGCGCAGAACCCGCCGTGGAACCGGATCCCGTCGCCCTCGCATTGCAGGCGGAAAGGGCCGGCGCGGATGGTATCACCATTCATTTGCGCGAGGATCGTCGGCACATCATTGATGCTGATGTTGATCGGGTGCGGCGTGAGATTGGCACGCGCATGAATCTCGAGATGGCCTGCACCGATGAGATGGCCGCTATCGCCAAACGCCTAAATCCGGACTCGGTCTGCCTCGTCCCGGAAAACCGCGCTGAAATCACAACCGAGGGTGGACTGGATGTGGTCGGTCAACGGGATCGCGTTGCGTCGATTATCGATTCGATGGGGGAGGTTGGGGTCACCGTGAGCTTATTTATCGATCCGGACGAACCCCAGATCGCCCTCGCGGCGGAATTGGGCGCGCCCTGGGTCGAACTACATACGGGATCTTGGGCCAATGCATATTACGTGGCGGAGCAGCGTGCAGTTGAGTTTAACCGCTTAGTGCGCGGAGCGAATCAAGCTCATGCTGCGGGCCTCATCGTCAATGCCGGCCATGGCATCAACTATACCAATGTCACCGAAATTCGCACCTTACCTCACCTGCACGAGTGCAACATCGGTCACAGCATTATCAGTCGGGCGTTGTTCGTCGGAATCGATGACGCGGTGGGAGAAATGAAGACCTTACTCAACGCCTAGCTCTCAAACGGCGAGGCGTATCCAATTTAGGGTTTCCGTGCTTTTCCGCTCTACTCGTTGCCTGCTACGCGTTACTCACTACTGAGTTATGATTGAGATCCCCCCTGGTGGAATTTTGTTAGGTCTTGGTTGCGATTTGATTGAAGTCGATCGTGTCCGGGGCGTCTTGGAGCGGCAAGGGGAGCGCTTCGTAAATCGCGTATTCAGCGCTGAAGAGCGTGCCTACTGCGATAGCCTTAAACACCCACATAAGCATTATGCCGCGCGATTCGCCGCCAAGGAGGCGATCTCGAAATGCTTCACGACGGGCATCGGCGCCGAGTTTGGTTGGAAATCCGCCTCGGTGTATCACGGCGCGCGACACCAACCTCTGGTGCGCTTGGACGAACAAGGTGCCGCCCTGTTGCAATCAATCGGCGGCGACTCTGTAATTGTGTCCCTGTCTCACACCGAAACTTCCGCGATGGCAGTGGCCGCAATTTTGAAAAACCCGAACCATGTTTGAAGACGACGAAGCAGAGGAGGAGAAGGTTGACCGCAAGAGCCTCTCCCAAGTGCCATCCTGGTTGATGGTAGGATTTTTAGCGGGGGTGATAACGATGTGGTTATTTCGTAGTCCCGCACCGGAATCACCGGTGGCGCCGTTACCGGTCGATCCTCCGGTCCCCGTGGCAGTGGAAAGTGTCCCGGTGGAGGAAACCGCCGCACAGGAAGCGAGCTTAGCTTTCGCTGAGGCCATATTTGATACCTTTCGCGACTGGGTCTTTTGGACCGACGACAAGACTCAGATTGCGCTGTGGAACACGGGCTCGATGTCGTTCTCGGATCGCTTTGAAGTTATTCGCACCCTCGAAGGTGACTACTTCCGGTCCATTTCTGAGTTCACCCGATTACCTCTACCGGGATACGGCCCGCCCAACAGTCCAATCCTATTTACCGAGACCACCGAACAGCGTTACAAACGGGAGATTTCACTGAATCCCGATGCCCTGCCGAAGCGGGAAAAACCCGCACCCGTGGAGTTGAATTCGTTACCACCACCGCCCGGTGGCTAAAATCAATTGGCTCGATGAACACCCTCTCCGGATCTGATCCGATTCTCGACTGCGCTGCAGCGGCTGCGTTCGAGCAGGACCGGTTCGGCGGAGACGAAACCAAAGAGTGGCCGGCGATGCGCGCGGCCGGCGAGGCGTTGGCTCATGCCATATTGGCCGACCTAAACGTGGCCGGTGTCACTCCCGCTCAATCGGGACGCGTGCTCGTGCTGGTAGGAAAGGGGCACAATGGCGGAGATGCCATGCTCGCCGCGGCGCAGTTGGCTCAGGGCACGAATTGGTCTTTCGAAATCGGATTTATTTTTAGTCAGAATCGGTTACGTCCGTTGGCCGAAAGGGCATGGCGGGAATTACAGGCCGAGGTGGGGAGCGAGCGCGTCCGAGCGGTGCGCCGGACGAACGCGGCTGGTTCCTACATCGCGATCATTGATGGCGTGTTCGGTTTTCAGTTTCGATCGCCCTTGGCTAAACTCGCCCTGTCGTGGCTTGCAGGCGCGAATGAGATGAAGGCCGAGTTAAAATGTGCGGTCGATCTACCCAGCGGTTTGAGCGACCCCGGCGCATTCCAAGCCGACGCGATTTACGCCACGGGTATCTTCAAGAGCCCCCTGTTGGAACATGTGGGTAAGAGTCGACTGCGGTATCTCGATCTGGGGTTTTTTGTCGATGAGGCGGAAGACGAGATTCGTGTGCTTACGTCACGAGTATTGGACCCGTTGCGGAGCCTGCGGGCGGTTGACTCCGATAAGCGAACTTATGGTCAGTTGGCAGTGATCGGTGGTTCGAGAAGTTATCCGGGAGCGATAGGTATGGCCGTGGCGGCCGCACTTCAAAGTGGCGTGGGCAATGTCACCGCGTTTGTGCCAGAGTCCATTGCGCCGGCTTTTGCGGCGCGTTGGCCGGAAGCGATGTGGATGGGCTGCCCGGAGACAGAAGAGGGCGGTATTGCGATGGAGGCGGGCCTCATGATCCGACGACACTTGGAGCGCGCCACGGCGATGTTAATCGGTCCGGGAATCGGACGTGAGGCGGAAACGTTGGCGTTGGTCGCCGATTTGATTCGGGAGATTAAGTGCCCGTTGGTTCTCGATGCCGATGCGTTGCAGCCCGAATTAGTGGACCTCGGATCCGCTCCCCGCGTGCTCACACCTCATCAGGGCGAGTTTGATCGTATCACGAACCTGGGGGGAAGAGACCTGAGTGAATTGAATTGGTCAGTGCCTGCCGTGACGGTGTTGAAAGGCCCGGTGACACGAATCTTTGACGGTTCCGTGGTCTACCATGGAATTCACGGGGGACCGGTGTTGGCCCGCGGAGGGAGTGGCGATATGTTGGCCGGACTGGTGGGCGGTCGACTCGCTGTTCAGCCAAACGATTTGGCGTTAGCTGCGGCGCAAGGCGTAGTCTGGCATGGAATGGCTGCTCAATGGGTGGCGGAACATCGCGGTGAAATTGCCGTGCGCACGTCCGAAATTTTGTCTGCCCTGAACTCGGTGATCCGACCATGAGCCTTACCGAAAAACAAGCGTTTCTCGTATTGAATGCGTTACCGAATATCGGACCGGTGAATGTGCGCCGACTGTTGGATCAATTCGGAGATGATCCCTGCGCCGTGCTTGATGCTTCGGCGTCAGAGTTGGAGCGAGTAAAAGGCGTGGGACCGACTATCAGCCGCTCGGTTACGGCTTGGGCGGATCGGGTGGACCTCGAACGCGAAGAGGAGCGCTTGGTGCACGCGAAGGCTCGTTTTGTTACGTGTCGGGATGAAAACTACCCGGCGCTTCTGCGTGAACTCTACGATCCTCCGATTGGGCTGTATCAGAAAGGTGACTACGAATTTATACGCCCGGGAGTAGCGGTGGTGGGCAGCCGAAAAACGACACTCTATGGTCAGAAAGTGGCTCGAACTTTGGCCCGTGAATTAACGCAGGCCGGTTTTTGTATTGTGAGTGGTTTAGCCCGTGGGATCGATACGGCGGCACATGAAGGATCGTTGGAAGCGGGGGGACCCACGGTGGGCGTATTGGGCACGGGGATGGATATAATTTACCCCCCTGAAAACTTGGATCTTTATCGGCAAGTTAAGGCGCACGGTGCGGTGGTCAGCGAATTTCCCTTTGGGCGCCGTGCGGATCGTCAGTCATTCGCCATGCGCAACCGGATTGTCGCTGGAATGTCGGTTGCCGTGGTGGTGGTCGAATCAGACAAAGCCGGTGGATCGATGATCACCGCGCGCTTCGCAGGAGAGCAGGGGCGTCAACTTTTCGCGGTTCCCGGTCGCATCGATCAGCCAACGAGCGCGGGGTGTCACCAATTGATTAGAGATGGCGCGTCCTTGGTGACGTGCGTCGATGATATCTTGGCCGAGTTTAGTTATTTGGACGGCTTGGCCCCGACGCCGGTGGCGGCTTCAACAAATGGTCCGATTGACGCGGGTCCCCCCATGAGTTCGATTGAAGCCAAGGTCATGACCGGATTTTCCGGAGGCGCGCGATTGGTTGCAGATGAACTCGCCGAGATCACGGGTGAATCGATTGCCGAGATCAACACCGCCTTGATGATGCTGGAACTCCAACGCCGCATCGCCAAACAACCGGATGGTCGTTTTGAGGCGGTGTGAACGTGGACTGGCGGGTTGTATTTAGGGGCGCAGTAACCGGGGTCGTTGACCCCGGGATTGCGGTGTGTTCGACGAGATCGGACTACGTGAGTTTCCCGGACCATATGGCTGCTCCGGGGGCAGCGACCCCGGCTACCATGACTGGTGCGAACTAGCCCGGAGGCCACTGCATTTGGCGTTCGCCGAGGAGGTGGATGTGGAGATGGGGGACGCTTTCGCAGCCGTGGGGGCCATTGTTGATGACGACCCGGAATCCTTCGGTGAGATTGAGTTTCTTCGCCATATCACGCGCGGTGAGCATGAGATGGCCTAAGATTGAGCCCTGATCATCGGTGGCTTCACCTAGGCGGGGAATGGGGGCTTTGGGGATTACGAGAAGGTGCACCGGCGCCTGGGGTTGGATATCCCGAATCACGATACACGTCTCGTCTTCGTGTTCGATTTCGGCTGGGATTTCACGCGCGACAATTTTTTGAAAAAGAGTCTTTTCCATGCGCTACTATGGCCCACGGAACACGCGGAATACACGGAAATAATGCGTCTCGATTCCGTGTATTCTGGGTGTTCCGCGGGCTATAAAAATAGTAGGTTCAAATTCGCGCTAGGGGCGGTGCGGGCGGCGGCGAGTTCCTGGGTGTAAGTCAGGGCGTCGGTGTATTCTTTTTTGCGACGTGGGGTTTGTCGTTTGTCGGACGGCAACAGGGCGGGGCGCAAGTTGGTCACCAGCAACGTGGATTCGCGAAACGGGGTCAGTTTTTTGAGCCCGGTCATGAGTTCCGCGCGGGCGAAGAGTGGTGTCGCAGCCGTTAAGGTATGCGAGGCGTCCCAGTGGAAAAATCCATGTTGGGGTAGGTGGGAAAATGAGGTCTCCAGCAGTCTTGCCGCCGCGGTGTTAAAGGCCGCATCGAATTTTTGAGCGAACTCGGGATGTTCGCGTGTTTGCTCCGAAAACTCCGCGAGGCTAAACGTGATGGCGGATTTGATCTGCTCGGCGAGGTAGAGGTCCTGCCCCGTGACGTGCGCGAAAAGCGCGTTGATCAGGTGCAGGCGTCGCAGTTCGGCGCGGGCCGGAGTACTCATGGGCTGGTCCGGTCGAGTGATTCGATCTCTTCAATAAACTCCGAGGCGTCGCGAAACTGTTTGTAGATGCTGGCGAAGCGCACGTAGGCGACTTGGTCGATGCGGGAAAGGTTTTGCATCACGGCATCGCCGATTGCGCGGGAAGGGATTTGCGCATCAAACTGTGCTTCCAGAATGTCGATCACGTCTTCGACCAACATAGAGATGCGCTCCTCATCGATCGGACGTTTGTGGCAGGCCGCGCGGATGGACTGCGTAAGTTTGGCGCGATCGAAATCTTCGCGGCGCTCATCGCGTTTGAGCACAATGAGTCCTTCGCGAACCAATGTTTCGGTAGTGCTGAAGCGGTGACCGCATTCGAGACACTCGCGGCGGCGGCGGATGGTATTACCTTCCTTGCTTATGCGGGAGTCGGTGACCTTGTCCTCGATGGAGGTGCATTTTGGGCAGCGCATGGTGGCGGATCAGTTGAGGGTCAGGAAATTTTCGAGAATCTTCATGCCGCCCTCGGTGGCGATGGATTCGGGATGAAATTGCACGCCCCAGATGGGCAGATCCTTATGCCGGATTCCCATGATCTCGCCTTCGGCGGTTTCGGCCGTGATCTCGAGGCAATCGGGACAGGAGTCGCGCTCAACCAGCAGGGAGTGGTAGCGCGTCCCGGCGAAGCCTTGGGGGAGTCCCGCGAATACGTCGGTATCTTGATGCGTGATCGGCGAGGTTTTACCGTGCATGAGCTGGTCAGCTCGCACGATCTTACCGCCAAAATGTTGGGCAATGGATTGATGTCCCAGGCACACGCCGAAAAGCGGAACTTTACCGGCGAACTCAGCGATCATGCTCAGCGATACGCCCGCCTCGGTGGGGGAGCAGGGACCGGGGGAGATGAGCACGCGGTCGGGTTTTAGAGCGAGAGCCTCGGCTGGCGTGATCTCGTCATTGCGCAAGACACGTTGATCCACGCCCAATTGACCGAAGTATTGGACGAGGTTGAAAGTAAAGGAGTCGTAGTTGTCGATTACGAGTAGCACAGGATATAGCGGGGGATTAGCTGGTGGATTGACAGCAGGGTCAAGCGTCCGGGTAGGGTGTAGTTCTCCTATGGTTGAACACTTTGATTTGCTCCTAACTGATACGGACACGGCGGCCCGTCGTGGTAGGCTGCGCACGCGGCATGGGGTCATCGAGACGCCGATCTTTATGCCGGTCGGCACGCAGGGAACCGTGAAAGCGCTGACGCCACAGCATTTACACGACATCGATGCTCAAATCATCCTGGGCAATACGTATCACCTCAACTTGCGCCCTGGCAGCGACTTGGTGCGTGAAATGGGGGGGCTCCATAAGTTCATGAACTGGGATAAACCGATCCTGACCGATAGCGGCGGCTTTCAGGTCTTCTCCCTAGCGAAATTGCGCAAATTGCACGACAATGGGATCGAGTTTCAGAGTCACTTGGACGGTCGGAAGTGTTTTCTCGGCCCCAAGGAGGTCATGGAGATTCAGACTAACCTGGGCAGCGATATTGCGATGGTGATTGATGAGTGTCCGCCGTGGCCCTGTGAGCGCGATGCCTGCGCCGCGGCCGTTGAGCGGAGCTTGCGGTGGGCGACGCAGTGTCGCGATATCGCTCAGGAGAGCGGATTTTTCGCCGACGGGCATCATCTTTTTGGCATCGTGCAAGGGTCGACCTTCGATGACATGCGGCGCGAGGCAGCGGAATCATTGGCGGAGCTGGATCTGCCGGGCTACGCGGTCGGCGGCGTGAGTGTCGGTGAACCCGAACCTGAGATGCTCAAACAGGTCGGCGCGACCACTCAATTTATGCCGACGAACAAACCGCGATATACGATGGGATTGGGAACGCCGCCTCAGTTGCTCAAAATGGTCGCGTTGGGCGTCGATATGTTCGACTGCGTATTGCCTTCGCGCGTGGCCCGCAACGGGCTGGTGTTCACGCCGGACGGGCCGATGAATCTACGCAATAAGCGATTCCAGGCAGATCAAAATCCGATCGTGGAAGGCATGCAGAATTACACCTGCCGGAATTTCACCCGCGCCTATTTACGGCACTTGGTGCTGGCCGAA
>JABIRI010000288.1 GCA_018667915.1 Opitutaceae bacterium
CTTTACTGGGTGGGTCGGGCTTTACGCCCGACATGCTGGCGTCCGGGGGGTCCAGACAGGTTCATTCCTACGCCCCCTTTGGGCGGAATGCTTTCATGACCTCGGGGTTGGTTTCGAGGCGGGGGCCGCCGATGAGGTCGATGCAGTAGGGGATGGCGGGGAAGACTGCTTCCAAATTCTCTTTGATCGCTTTGGGTCTTCCGGGGAGGTTCACGATCAGGGTTGCTCCACGGGTGCCGGCGGTTTGGCGGGAAAGGATCGCCGTAGGGACGTATTGTAACGACGTCGTGCGCATGAGTTCGCCGAAGCCTGGTAACATTTTTTCGCATACGGCTTCCGTGGCTTCGGGCGTGACGTCGCGCGCGGCGGGCCCGGTGCCACCGGTGGTGACAACGAGCGCACACGCTTCGGTGTCGGCCATGCGGGTGAGCTCGGCTTCGATCAGTGGCTGCTCATCTGGGATGATTGCGTAGACGGGATCGAACTCCGTGGTTAACCATTCGCGTAGCAGTGCCACACAGGCTTGGCCGGGTTCGTCGGCATAGACGCCAGCGGCGGCGCGGTCGGAGATGTTTATGACACCGATTTTGATCATGTTGTTGGTTTAACCACGAATGGACACGAATAGCCACGCTACCGCTTCGCTTGAATGAATTTTTTTTTAACAGGGAGGACGAGGCGAGGGAAACGAGGAGAGATCTATTTCCCCTCAAATTGAGAGATGATTTCGGCGGGGGTTTTGCCTTGTTCGCGCATGGCGCGTAGACTCAGGGCGTCGGTGCGTTTCGCGAGCCGGTCACCCTGAGCATCCAACATCAGGGGAGCGTGATAATAATCGGGGCACGGTAGTTCCAAGGCCCGAAGCAATAGTATCTGCCGGAAGGTGGATTTTATGAGATCGGCCCCCCGGACGACTTCGGTGATTCCCATCAAGCCATCGTCCACCGCACAGGTGAGTTGGTAGCTAGGCAGACCGTTTTTTCGCCACACCAAAAAGTCCCCAAAATCTTTTCCGGCTACCGCCGATTGTGCGCCGACGGCCCCATCGAGAAAACCTACGGTCGTGCTGTCAGGCACACGGAACCGCCAGTTGCAATCCAGATGGTCCTCGAACGTTTCCGGTATTTCCGAGGCATTGGGCCGCCATGCGACAGGGAATACTGGTTCGTCATGGAAGCCGTGTTCGTGGGGTGCGGATTCTGTGGCTTCAGCCAAATCCCGTCGGCTGCGATGACAGGGATAGATGTGACCGGCGGCGTGAAGTTGGACCAACGCATGCTGATGAATCGGCAGACGGTTACTTTGAGTCAGGATAGGATTCTGCCATGTCAGGCCGAGCCAGCTCAGGTCCTCGATAAATGCCTCCACGAATTCCTGGCGGGACCGTCCGGGATCCAAATCATCGTTACGCATCAGTAGATGCCCTCCGGCGGCCAGCGCGCGTTGTTGCGCGATCCAAAAGGTCCGAGCGTGACCGAGGTGCATGAAGCCAGTCGGGGAGGGGGCCAGGCGGCCGACGTAGGGTGAGGAACGAGCCACAGCGGAACTCAGCTTTTTGATTATTTAATGAATTTGAGGAAAAATATCCGTGTCTATCCGTGTTCATCTGTGGTTAAGAAAACAATGCCCAAACTCATTTGTGTCTATTGCTCGTCCAGTCGGGATCTCGATTCTAAATACTACGCGGCGGGCGAGGCAGTGGGCCGGGGACTGGCGGAGCGCGGTTGGGGATTGATCTACGGCGGTGGCAACGCGGGGACCATGGGCGCGGTGGCTCGGGCGACTAAAGCGGCGGGTGGTCCCGTGGTGGGCATTATCCCGGAATTCATGAAGGAACGGGAATTGGCATTCCATGAAGCCGACGAGTTGGTGACGGTCGATTCGATGCGCGAACGTAAACGGGTAATGGCCGAGCGGGCGGATGCGTTTATCACCCTGCCGGGTGGAATCGGCACGCTGGAAGAGGTGAGTGAAATTATGGTGGAGCGCGGCTTGGCCATGCACTCCAAACCGTTGGTGATGGTGAATCAGGATGGTTACTATGATGGCTTGTTGTCGTTTCTTGATCGCATGATTGCGGAGCGATTCAAAACCGCCGGATTCAAGAATTTGGTGGGCGTAGCTAATACGGTTGATGGTATCTGGCCCCTCCTTGATTCTCCGGCCGAATTCGAAGCCGACCCCCTATGGCAGCCTTTAAAATGACCTCGGACTTTGGTGATCGAGAGAACGTGTTGAGCTTGCTGAGCGTTCATGCTGGAAACGTTTCAGATGCGCATGAGACGGACATGGTCGCGGCGACCATCGCATTCGTAGAAGCGCAGCCACAATGCGCCGAACGCTCGCTCGCGGTCGGTCATTTGACCGGATCCGCATGGATTGTGGATACTGAGCGCAAGCGCACCTTACTCACGCATCATCGGAAACTCGATAAGTGGCTCCAACTGGGAGGGCACGCCGATGGTGAGTTGGATCTGGCGCGGGTGGCTTGGCGAGAAGCGGAAGAAGAGAGTGGTTTGACGCGCCTCCGGGCAGTCAGCGACACGCTCTTCGACGTGGACCGTCACCTCATTCCGGCGCGAAAAAACGAGCCCGAACATTGGCACTATGACCTGCGTTTCATGATCGAAGCAGATCCCGATGAGTCGTTCGTGATTTCTGACGAATCAAACGATCTTGCGTGGATTGAGATCACACGCATGGCCGAATTTAACCCGGAAGAGTCCATGATGCGTATGGCGCGTAAGACGCTGGCCGGTTAGCTAACCTGAGCAGATTGACCTGAATCAGTTTGCCGCAAAAAGGCGCAAATATCGGCTTCCTGTTTCCCCAAAAACCTCAGTGCGCATTCAGGCGCCATTCACCGTTTATTTGCTGGATGAAATTTTGTGCCTTTTTACGGCCCAGAACTTTGTGTGGTGGTAGTCTTGTTCTACGGTGCCCGGTCCCAGAGGGGGATGAGGGTTTCTTTACGGACCCAGCCGGTTTGTCCGTTGGGAAAGGAGAGTTGTCGCCAACCGAGGAAACTCTTTTCGATTCGTCCCAATGACCCTGCTGCGAGCGGCGCGATTTGTTGATCGCCATTGAGGTTGGTGGGGATGGATCGCAATTCTCCCGCTTGCCACGTCAGCGCAGCGTCCGCGTCCGCCGCGGTGCTCCAGACTTGTAAGCCGAATATCGCCGAGGCCATCAGTAGCACGCTCACAAAGCCGCCCATCCAACTGAGACTTCGCCACGCCGAAATCCGCGCACCGTAGGCGTGTAGCAAGATTATGCTGAGTGAAATAACGGCGATTACTACTCCGCCGAGGAAGAGTAACTGCCATTCACCGGGAGATGCGAATCGCGCGATCTTTTCCGGCCAGTTCGGGGTAAGGAATCGGCTGAACACCGGCGGCGTATACCCCCCGCGTTCGAGCGTGTAGTTCAGATGCCAACGCGTTGAAGGATGGCGAGGATTTTGAGCAAATGCGACGGATGCGTGAGCGGCAGCTTCGTTCCAACTGTTTTGTTGGGCTAGCGCCAAAGCGAGGTTATGGTGTGCGATCCAGTCGCTAGGATTCGTGGCCACGGCTTCGCGCCAAGCCGTTTCAGCGGCGGCGAAGTCGCCTTCTTGATAGGCGCTCGATCCTTGAGCGGAACTGTCCGCCGGAAGAGCCAGCAACAATGTGGCTACGATCAGAGGAAATAGATTTCGCGGAGCGAGCACACTAAAGATCGGGAATCGTGGAGCCCGCTTGTTGGTCAAAGCGCTTTGAGCACGTTGCCCCCAATCGGATGGAAGCTCGGCATTTTGGGCGTAGAGGAAACGGTCGGCCTCACGCCAGAGTTGTTGCCAGGTGTCGTCACCAAACATGCGTGGCGAGGGGGCGGCGTGGTGCGATTGCCAAAGAACGGCGGTGTCGCGCTGCCACGCGGTGAGCGGTGCGAGTTGATCTGAACCGGCAGACTGCTCGATTTGTTTTAATGTCACCGTGAGTCGACGGCGTGCGAGGCGAGCCGGCTTTCCCGGGTCAAGTCGGCGAGCTCGGGCCAGACTCAAGATGAGCCAAAGTAGGGGGAATAGGGAGAAAAGGACTCCTGCTGTGACCCAAATATTCTGGCGGTTGAGCGGCGCCCAACTGGCTCCGTTGCCGGGGAGAATTTCGAGTGGGATCGTGGAGGGTGATTCCGGGGCGGGAGTCGCGTTGATCGCGGGAGACGAATCTTGGAAAAGGGGAGCGGAAGTCGGATCTCCGCTTGTCCGGGGCGAAGGCGGCGCCGCGGCTGCAGCTACTTGGAGGGTCGTGGCCGGAGCGGTGAGCGTTTTGTATTCTCCGGCGGCGGGATCGAAGTAAGTCCACGCTACGGGGCCAAAGGTAAACTCGCCGGGTTGGGTGGGAATGAGCACGACGTCCTCGGCGATGGAGCCCTCGAACAGTTTGCCTTCGAGCATCTCCCGACGGGCATCGGGTTGCACGACGCGGAAGGAATTCGAAACCTGACGAGAGGGAAGGCCCGGAATATCAGGCCAATTGCCTTCGCCTTCCAGCAGAAGCGTCCACGTGACGGGTTCACCGACCGCAGCTGATTCGGGCACGACTTTGGACGTTAATTGAAACGATCCGACGGCGCCGTTAAACGTGGCCGGAATGGGCGCCGGAAGCGGTTTGACGGTAATTTGCGGTGAGTCGCTGGTGATGCTGAATTGTTCGGCACGCAGGCTGAGCATGAAGCCGGAGCTGGGAATACTGATATTCACCAATTGCTGGGCAGAGGGGATCACATAAGATCCCGGTGAGTTGATGTATCCTCGAGACGCATACACTAAAATGTTACGAGCGTCGCCACCCACTCCGCGGGTCAAGCGGGAAGGCTCCTGCCATTCTTCGACCACGAGAGGACTGGAATCCCATTCCGGTTCGCCTCCGATGCTGGCGCGGAATCGCGCAGAAACATCGAGGGTATAGCTTACGGGAATCACTTCTCCGGCCCAAATTTCTCCATCGTCGAGGACGAGGGAAGATTGAGCTACATCAGAGATCGGAACGTTCGTATCGCCAACCGTCGCTTCTCGCACCGGAAAACGACCTCCTACCACGTTGAGGGACCCCTTATCGGTTTGGATGGTGAAATTTGGTATTTCGATCGGCCCATCCGAAGAGGGAAGAGCGGGGTAGGCCCAGTAGGTGATCACTTGGGACGAGGCGCGTCCGTTGATGATGGATTGGGAAGTCTGTGATCCTTGTTGAGGAGCCCCTAGGCTGAGGTCCGCGATGGGCGGTAGCTCTATGTCACCCTCCGGCAGGCAATTCTCAAAAATGAGCACGAGATTGGCATTTTGCCCCTTGGGAAAATAACCCTCGGCCAGTTGCCAGCGCACGTTTTGGGCGTGCACGGCGGAAGCAACCAGAGCGAGGAGCAGGAAAAAGAAACTAAAATTACGAGTCGGCATGGTCACCAGTCGCGCCCGGTTTTGGGCGGTTGAGCGTTGGGATCTTGCATGAGTTGGAAAAGTTGAGCGGGAGAATCCTGATCCTTTAATTGATCGAGCTTCTGGAGCGGCACAACCATCTCGGGATTATCGATAGCTTCTTGATCTTGGACCTGCTGGCCGCCGACGGATTGGTTGCCGGGATCGGGTTGTTGGGGCTGCTGCGGTTCAGGTTGAGGCTCTTGGCCTTCGCCTTCTTCGGGTTCATCAAAGTCATCAAATGCGTTTTGGGCGTTTTCGCGTTCTTGTTCACTGGGCTCGGATTGGTCCGGCGAATTTTCACCTTCGGAACCCTCTTCCTCGGATTCTTCACCTTCGGAACCGTCGGAGTTTTCGGACTGGTCTTGATCTCCCGATTCGCCGTCTTCGCCCTGATCTTCCTGATCGCCACTTTCGCCGTCCTCGGATTCATCGCCCTGCTCGCCGTCTTGGTCTTGTTCTCCGTCTTCTCCTTCTTCGCCGTCTTCGGAATCTTCTGATTCTTCCTGGTCCTCGTTTTGGTCCTGTTGGTCTTGCTCCTGTTCTTCTTGTTGGTCCTTCGATTGCTCCAATAATTTCTCCAGCTCTTCGCGTAGAGTGGGCCAATCTGCCGCATCAGGATCGATCCACTCGCCGAGGTCGACCGCTTCGAGGGCATCTTCGATCACGGGAATGGCAGGAGGCTGTTGCGCCTGCAGGGTCTGATTTCCCCAGGTGATCGTTTGCTCCGCGATCTCGGCAAACTCGATCGCAACCACGTCCTCTTGGGTGGAGAGTTTGGCGATCAGCGAATTCAGAGGCGCTTCGAGTTGAGCTACCATCTCCTCTGGGGTGGGAGCGGGAACCTCTTCTTGAGCGCGCGCTCGATCGGGCATGGCCAGCCCTATTGAAAAGACGATCAGGGCGGCGGTGGCGGAGGGCGTTTTACGCGGAGCAATCGTAACGGCGCGTTGGCGCGGACGAACGGGGAATTCTCGCCAAAGACTCCACAACAACATGAGCAGGGCGGGGCCGAGCGCCCATTGGAAGCGCTCGATTTTGCGGGCGCGACGGGCTTCACTGAATTCGCCGGCGCGACCAGCTTCGACGGTCTGTTGCAACACCTCCGCAAGATCGACCCATGCGCTGGCGTCGCGGTAAACGCCCGAAGTCTGACGGGCGAGCTCTTCGAGGGTCGTGGCATTGAGACGCGAGAGCACGACAGCGCCCCGTTCGTCCTTAATGAAGCCACCTTGTTCGTCGGGCAGCATCGCGCCGTCGGCGGTGCCGATGCCCAAGCTGATTACGCGAATGTTTCGGTCTTGCAGGTCGACCAAATGATCCCGCCATACTTCCGATTGGGATTCGCCGTCGCTGAGCACGATCAGAAAGCGATCGGCACTGGAATCGTTGCTGAATGAGTCGAGTGCCGTGTCCAACAGCGCCGCGTATTCGGTTCCGCCTTCCGGAAGAAACTCGGGCCCCAAGGCCGGCAAAAACTCTTCGAGAATTTCGTAGTCGGCACTGAGTGGACTCTGCAAAAACGCGGTGCCAGCGAAGACGGCCAGTCCGACGCGTTCGCCTTCGAGGCGTTCGAGCAAGCTGGTAATCAATAGCTTCGCCCGATCCAATCGCGTCGGTGCCACGTCCGGCGCGAGCATTGATTTTGAAAGATCGACGCCGATCAAAATTTCGCGGGCCTGTTCGAATACCGGTTCCTCAATCTCTCCCAATTGTGGACGGGCAAAGGTGCAGACCACCAGAATGAGGCCCAGCCAGAGACGCCAACGCACTTTCGGCATTACGGCGGTCGTGTTTTTTTCACCGAGCATACTCAGCCCTTTCGGGGACGCTTCGGCCCGCATGATTTTCGGATGCCGCGCGGCCGATGCGCGCACGCGCCGGGTCAGCTCCGCGATCAGGAATCCGGTGGGCAGGAGCAAAAGCCAAAATAAGTGAGGCCAATGAAACGTCATATGGCAGTGGAGAGGATTTCGTGGGTCGAACGTTTGCCGCGGCGGCCACTGGCAGCGAGGCCGGCCGCGATCAGAAGAATCACGGCGCCGGGTCCGGCGAACCAGATGAACAACTCGTCGGCGAGTAAGTAGGACTTGGCGCGGAACTCGATTTTTTGCGCGGCGTCGATGGCGGCGAATGCCGATTCGATCGTATCGCTATCGCCCGCCCGGAAATACTCCGCGCCCGTGATTTCCGCGATCTTCATGAGGGTGGGTTCATCGAGGTCCGACATGCGCCGGGTGTAGCGAATGACTTCGCCTGTTTCGCGATTGGTGATGGGGAAAGGAACAAATCCATTTCGCCCGGCGCCGATGGTGTAAACGGGCACGCCGCGGGATTTCGCGATTTCGGCGGCATCGGAGGGGGCAAGTGCCCCGGCGTTGTTGGCTCCGTCGGTGAGTAGGATCACAAACGCGCCCTGGCGCTTGTTGTTGATTTCGCGGTCAGATTGTTCGAGCCGGGAAAGCGCGACCCCGAGGCCATCACCGAGCGCGGTGCCGTCCTCGATGAGACCGACTTTAAGGCGTTCGACCTGGCGCGCCAACCAACTGTGATCGAACGTGAGCGGAGCAAGGGTGTAGGCGCGTCCGGAAAATACGACGATACCGATGCGGTCCCCCGGGCGATCATCGATGAAGGCTTGGATGACGGGTTGGATGGCTTGGAGGCGATTGATCCGCGCGCCACGTCGTTCGTAGTCCTCGGCCAGCATTGATCCGGACAAATCGATGGCCAGTATCAGATCGTAACCCTCTTCGCGCACTTCGCGGCGGTCCTCAACTTTCTGGGGGCGCGCCATGCCAACGATCAACAGTGCTAGTCCTAACATGGCCAAGGCGACGGGAAGTCGTGATGCGTTGACGGGTGAAGGGCGGTGCCAAGCGGAAGCAAAGGGGACGATACGAACCGGTAACTTGCGTCGCGCCCGCAACCACGCGGCCACAGGCAGGGCAAAAAGCCCCAGCAGCCAAAGTGGATCTTGTAGCGCGTAGTCGATCATCGGTTAACGGGCGGCGAGTCGGGCGTGGAAAAAACGCACCAAAGCATCGAGACGATTTTGATCGGTGCCGACAGTGAGTCGACTCAGGGGATCAGGAAACAGACGACTAAAGGTTTCTTCGCGGGCGGTGCGCCATTGTTCGTGAGCGTTTCGCTCGGCCCGACTGCCATCGAGCGTGATGAGCTGGCCATTTGTCGGATCGTAGGCGGCGAATCGCTCTCCGGTGGGGAGCTCGCGTTCCCACGGATCTTCGACACGGAATCCCATGGTTTGATAGCGGCGGGAAAGCACGTTCCAGCCCTCGGGGTGCTCGCGTGGGGGGTGATCACCCAACCAGATTAAGATGGAGTGTTTGGGCGCAGCTTTGGCGAGTAAACGCCAAGGCAAGGCAACCGGCGCGGACTCGTTGATGGAAGGTGCGGCGCTGCCCACGAGATTGGCGGCGGTGTGCATGATGGCACCACGACCGCGCATGGGTTCGTGAAAGTGATAGCCCTCTGGCGTAGCGTGAATACAGCCCACACGATCGCGGTTGATCGCTCCCAGCATCATGACCAGCCCGGCGAGCTCGAGCAGGGCCTCGCGCTTGGATTGGTCGCCCGAACCGAATTGGAGACTGGGCGAATCTTCGAACATGACGAGGAAGGTGATCTCGCGCTCTTCGACGAATTTCTTGCGGTAAGGTTCACCCAAACGGGCCGTGACGTTCCAATCGATGTCACGCACGTCATCGCCGAACTCATAACGCACCACCTGATCAAACTCCATGCCGCGGCCACGGAACGCCGAACGGTATTCGCCACTCAAAACTGTCTCCACGGCATGACGCACGCGCCACTCGAGCCGACGCAGCAAGGCGAGGGCTGAAGTTGTCACGAGTTCTGATGCGTCGTTGGGCATGGGCTGAGTTTTATCGTCCTCGTTCTCCCGGGAATCGATCTCGGAGAGAACGAGAACGAGAAAGAAAAAGAGAATTAGATTTGGGTCAGACTTGAGGAACCGGGGTTTTCTCGAGCAGCTCGGAGATGATTTGATCCGAAGTCTTGTCGGCAGCTTCGGCTTCATAAGTGAGCCCCACCCGATGGCGGAGAACGTCATGGGCGACGTCTTGAATTAATGCCGGGGAGACAAAGTCCTCATTCCGCAGCCAGGCCAAGGCACGGGAAGCCTGGAAGAGGGCCAGAGAAGCACGCGGTGATGCTCCGAAGCTCAGGAGACGGTAGCCTTTTTCGTCGGGCACGGTGAGTGCGCGGGTGCCGCGCACGAGTGCGAGAATGTAACCCTGAACCGCTTCTGAAACGTGGATCTCATCCACCGATTGACGGAGACCCAGCAATTCTTCGCCGGAGGACGCAGCGGTGAGTTCGGGAGATTGGGTGACTTGCCCCCAGCGATTCATCATCTCGGCCTCCTCTTCCAGATCCGGATAGTCTACGATGAGTTTGAACAGAAAACGGTCCACCTGCGCTTCGGGAAGGGGGTAGGTGCCTTCCTGTTCAACTGGATTCTGCGTCGCCATGACAAAAAATGGCTTAGGCAAGGGGTGAGTTTCTCCGCCGATGGTGACTTGGCGCTCCTGCATGGCCTCGAGCAGGGCACTTTGAACCTTGGCGGGAGCCCGGTTGATTTCGTCGGCCAGCACGAGGTTGGCGAAGATCGGTCCACGATGAGCACTGAACTCGCCCGTTTTGGGCTGGAAGATCATCGTGCCGACGACGTCACTGGGCAAAAGATCGGGGGTGAACTGGATTCGCTCGAACTGAACGCCCAGCGCGGTGCCCAAAGATTTGACCAACAGCGTCTTGGCGAGACCGGGCATGCCCTCGAGGAGCACGTGGCCATTGGCGAGCAGAGCCACGAGGAGGCGCTCGATCACAGTGTTTTGACCGATAACGGCTTTGCCGATTTCGGAGCGAATATTTTGGGACCAATTGGAACCGGTTGTCATAGTCTTAGAGTTGCGATGCTACGGAGGAGAGCCTTTGACTCGTAAAAGCCGAGCAGGTTCGCGCAGAAAAAGGATCAGAACGTGGATTTACCAACCCAAATCGAAATCAGATTAGCTAAGCTGGGTGTGCGCGCAAGCGACGTTCGGGAGCGTTTCGTGCTGGGGACGGGCCCCGGAGGGCAGAAAATCAACAAAACGGCCTCGACGGTAACCTTGTATCACCGACCGACCGGGACGGGAGTAAGACGTCAAAAAGAGCGTTCAAGGGATGCCAATCGGCGTCTTGCCTGGGAGGCACTTTGCGAAAAACTGGAGAAGCGCCTCCAAATCGTCCGGGCCAAGGAAAGATCGGAGAAGGAGAAAGAGCGCCGCCGCAACCGTCCTAAATCAGCCCGTCGTAAGAAAATCATGGTCGCCGACAAACGCCGCCGCGGAGAACTTAAGTCGAGCCGGTCTCGCGTGCAAAATCCCTGAACCTCATAACCACCATTAATTTACAGTCAATATTCACGTGCTAAGTGAACGTTGGTTGGGATCCGGGGTGCGGTAGATGAGTTGGGGCGCGTCTAGTCCGGGGAGGGTTTGAGTGCGATTGTGTTTTAAACCGAGACGTTCGAGGAGGCGGATGGAGCGGGTGTTGTCGGGGCGGGTGATGCCGTAAATGACGTGCTGGGCGAGCGTGGACTGGGCGTAGTCCATCACGGCGACGGAGGTTTCGTGGCCGATGCCTTGGTCGCAGTGCCGAGCGAGGAATCCGAAACCGATGTCGGGGGCGTCGAGATAGTCGCGGCGGACGAGTCCGTTGATGCCAAGAGGTTGGTGGGTTTCGCGGGACTCAACCACGTAGAGCGTAAATCCATGGGTCGCATGGGCGGGCAGGAGCCGCTCCGTGACGTAGCCACGGGCGCCGGTGAGGTCTCGGATTTCGCGGTCTCCGGTGAACCGGATGAATTCCGGGTCGTTGAGCAGTTCTAGAAAAAACTCAGCGTCGTCCGGCGCCGGCAACCGCAGGGTGGTGCGTTCGGTGGTGATGAGGGGAGGAGGTGTGGAGGCGCTCATCAGGATGCGAACAGGTCGACGAGTTTTTGCAGGGTATTCAGGTTCCGAGTCGTGCCGGTCGGGATGTGGTGGGGGTTAAGTTTGGGGTGTTTCCAGATCGTGGATTCACTGATGCGAATGGCGCACCGCCAATAGAGTTCCTGTTCGGTGCTGGCGAATGCGTCGGTAGGGGTGCGGAGCGTGCCGAGTGTCTTGGCGAGTTGAGGCTCAATGGCGTTTTTGAAGAACGTCACTTGGGTGCTCGGTTTCTCGGCATCGATGAACAGATCGCTAAGTGGCGCGTTGCTCACGATGCGACACAGCTCGGTTTGCGTTCTGATGATGATGGGCACTGCATAGCCGAGTTCTGATTCGAGGACCTGCTCGATGTGGTTTTCCAGTTTCGCGATCGATCGCGTTGCGGAAGTGAATACTACGTTCCCACTCGCGATATAGGTGCTCACGTTTTCGTGTCCCATGGCGGTGAAGAGATCGCGGAGGTGATTCATCTTTACCCGACGTTTGCCAAGATTGATTCCGCGGAGAAAGGCAACGTAGTGAGGCATGGGTTATTGATGCCCGGCGGGGCTGATCGAGTGCAATAGCGGAACTCGGTGAACGCCCGACGGTCGTAAAATAGATGATGAGGCTAAACGAGTCGGCTGTGCGTGGATGGGTCCTGATTTCCGCGTTGGGAATGGGAGGGTGTGCGACGACTGATTCAGCCACGCGGCGTTTGCAATCGATGGAACCGGTCCCGGTTGAATTGGGAGGGGTTAAGACGGAGCACCATGCGATCGTGACGGTTATCACGGAACCGCGTGATGCGATGGTGGTGGTGAATCGGATTCCGGTGGGTCTGGCGCCTCAGCGACTGGAATTGCCGGTGACCGAGCGAGGTTTCTTGGCTGATTCGGTCACGATCACCGTTCGATTTGTGGCTCGTGATGTTACCGAAGCGTCCACCACTCAAACGACGACGCTTTACAATACCGACCGAGCGCCGGCCCGTCTGGAGTTTGACCTAGATAAAGTGAAGCGAGTCTTTGCCAACGGCACGGCATCGGAAGGCTGAACGGCTTGGGCTATTCGACCACCTCAATTGTCGAACCGATTTCGATCCGACCTGATTTGGACACATTGACCACGTTCTGCCCAAACCAGACGCTCGATCCATTGGTTGCGCGACGATAGGTGGCGAGGGTGCGTAGGGGTTCGGGCCCGGTTTTATCGCCAGTCCGAGGATCCAAGGTGGTCATGACGCAACGTTCACAGGGGCCGGCGGAGGAAAACTCGCGATCGCGGATGCTGATGCGTTTCCAACTGTCTTCGGCAAATGCGGGACAGTCTTTTACGATCAGATTGGGCCGGAATCGTTCCATTCCCAGGGGAGCGGCCGTGGTATCTTGCTGCGAAATACGTTGATTGAGGTCAGCCAATGAAGCCTCGCTCACGATCAGGAGGGGAAAGGCATCGGCGAATCCGACGCGATCCTTCGGGTGTGCTCGCACGGGTCGATCAAAGGCGGCCCCCGTGTGAACGAGATGGGCGGATTCGCCGAGCAACGAGCTGAAAAACTCCGCGGCGTTTTCACCACAACCGTCGGCAATGAGTTCAGTGGCGCTCCATACTTCGGTGTGGTGATGGACCGGACGAGATCGCGAGAGTAGAGTCGTAAACGCACCATGTCCGGGCGCACTGACCCGAAGCTCATCTCCGTCAATATTTGCGTTCACGCGGGCGAGTATCCCATGTGAACGCTGGGTGAAGGGTTTCCCGTTGGGCGCGATTACCTGAAAACGTCGATCATGGATCAGACCGAGTTCATCGAGCTCAGCGGATTCCATATCGTGACCCCGGCAGCTTTTGATGGGATGAATTCGAATCCGCGCCAGAGTGGGCATGGTCAGTTTTCTTCTTCGGGAAGGGGCAGGATCTTCTTGGTCTTCACCCCAAGGTCCCTGAGTTCGTCTACTTGAGACAGTAAATTGCCCCGACCGTCCCGAAGTTTTCCCAGGGCATTGCCGTAACTTTTTTGGGTTTGATCGAGGTGTTTTCCGACGGTTTCGAGGTCCTGGTAAAGTCCGACAAATTTGTCGTAAAGCAGTCCCCCGCGTTTCGCGATTTCGACGGCATTTTTGGTCTGGCGATCCTGCTTCCATAGTGACGCGACGGTTTTGAGGGTCACGAGCAGAGTGGGGGAAGTGACGAGAATGACGCGGCGGTCGAAAGCCCATTCGTAAAGGGCGGGATCGGTTTCCAGGGCGGCGGCGAAGGCGGGTTCGAGGGGGACGAACATCAGCACGTAGTCGGGGGTATTGAGTTCGCCGAGGTCTTCGTATTGTTTGCCGGAGAGTTCTTCGACGTGGCGGCGCACGGCGGCGGCGTGGGCTTTAAGGGCGGTGGTGCGGGCGGCGGCTTCGGCGGCGTTGACGGCCAGTTCGTAGTCGATGAGTGAGACTTTGGAGTCGATGACGAGATGGCGCTGATCGGGGAGGCGGACAATGACATCGGGTCGCACGCGGCTGCCGCTTTCGTTAATGAACGATTCTTGGGTCACGTAGTCTTCGCCGGCGCGAAGTCCGGAGCTTTGGAGCAGGCGTTCGAGGACGAGCTCGCCCCACGCGCCGCGGGCTTGGGCCTGGCCTTTGAGGGCACGGGTGAGCTGTTGCGCCTCGTCGGTGATGCGGGTGTTGAGTTGGCGGAGTTGCTCGATCTGTGTTTTCAGGGAAGCGCGGTCGGTAGAGTCGTCCTTGTGCACATGGTCGACGCGTTCGCGGAAGTCGCTAATCTGACGGCGAAGGGGCGTGAGGAGGCCTTCGACTTGTTCTTTGTTGTGGGCGGTGAATGTCTTGGATTTTTCATCGAACAGTTTTGCCGCTACCGCCTGGAACTCAGTGGTCATGGTGGCACGGAGTTTTTCGATGTCCGCTAAATATTGTTTGGCGCGAGATTCGTGTTCGATGACGCGGTCGCGTTCGGCTTTGAGTTCGGCGGTGGATTGGGCTTTGGATGCGGCCTGTTCTTGTTCGGAACGAGCGAGTTTTTGCTGGGTAGACTCGAGTTGCGCCGTGATGGTTGCGGCAACCTCTGCGATGCGCTTTCGCTCCTGCTCGATTTGATCAGCCCGCACTTGAGCGACAAGTGATGCGGCTCGCCAGCGCGCGCTAAGGATCCCGAGGGAAACCGCGAGTAGACTGGTCAAAATCAGGGCGAAAGTTGTAAAATCCATGTAAAGCTGGCACTATAAAGGCTTACTGCAAACCAGTGCTATCTACGTTTCTTGACAGGCTATAACCGACCTCGCAAACACTTCCGCTCTTACGGCGATTTTCCGTTCATGCTTTTTCCCCCATCTGTAGCATGAGTGGTCGCCGAAAGTGTCCGCACATTCCACTCTCCCCCCTAATCTATGTCGACCGAATCAGCGACTATCTTCGGCCATCGGACGCGCCCGCGTCCTGGTCGTAGACGACGAATATGGACCCCGTGAAGCGATTGCCTTCACGTTAGGCACCGAGTTCGAAGTCGACACCGCCGAGCGTGCCCGCGAGGCCCTTGAGAAAATCGTTCAATCCGAGTATGCGGTCATCATTTTAGATATTCGCATGCCTGAGATGGATGGGATCAAGGCGTTGGAAAAAATACGCCAAATTGATCCTGAAGTCGCGGTCGTCATGCTGACAGGATATGGAACTTTGGCGACGGCTCAGCAGGCGATGGTAGGCGGGGCTGGTCGGGGTTACGAGAACTGAGCCATTGAGAGAGTTAGTCTGGTCATCCAGAAAGGACCCAGACCATGAAAGGAAAGAGATACACGACCGAGCAGAAGATCCGGATATTGCGGGAGGCCGATAAGGCCGACTGCACGA
>JABIRI010000284.1 GCA_018667915.1 Opitutaceae bacterium
CTGCTCGGTCGTGTATCTCTTTCCTTTCATGGTCTGGGTCCTTTCTGGATGACCAGACTAACTCTCTCAATGGCTCAGTTCTCGTAACCCCGACCACTCCACTTCCTTACGTCCGTCGCCCAGAGCGGTTTCGCGGATGGCAGGCATGTTGGAGGAGACCTCAAAATTTTTGGGAACGACCAAGGTGGAGGAGAAGGTGGCCTTGAACGCGGGCTCATCCCAGCACGGGAGAATGCGACGCGCATCGGGCACTTCGCACTGGGTGCCGAAGAGTTCTTTTTCGCCGTCAGCCGTTGAGTAGCGATCAAAGAAAAACCCCTCGGCGTTGGGATTGATCGAGCCGGAGTAGTCGAGCTCGATAATATAGTCACCGGCTGCGAGTGGAGTGGCGGGGTGCAGGCTAAGTTGCTGCGTTTCGGCGTCGTAAGTTGTGGGCAAAACGAGCGGCCCAGCGGTGGTGATCAGGCGCGCCTCTGTGATTTCGAGATCGTTGGCGCTCATGACGATGGCGTCGACCGACTCGCGTGCCGTGATCTCGGTGCGAACATGACCGGTGAATGCGCGATTGGGTAGGTCCATGTCCAGTCGCACCGTGTAGTGCGTGGGCACGATCGTCTTAGGCAAATGACCGGCGTTGGTATCGAAGGTGAATGGGGCTTCAGCCGACAGAGCTGAGGCGAGAACCAAAAGAGGAAAAAGGAAACGATTCATCTGGTGAGAAAGAGATTAGAAATTGAAGGAGCAGATCGTCCTTCGGCTCATTTGTCGGTCGGGGTCGATTTGTGATGGAGCCACATAGAGGTGGCGACATTGATGATGCCGAGGATGACCATGGCGATGGCTAGATTCTCGGAACCTTGGCGATGTAGGAAAATTCCCAAGCCGTTGCAAATCAGGCCGAGCACGAGCAGGACCAGCCAGTGTTCGAGTAGCTTCACGCGTGGATCTTGAGGAAACGTTTCACGGCGGGCGCTTGGGGCATGGAGGGAGCCGTGCCGGGTTTGGTGACCGACAAAGCAGCCACGGCGCAGCCGTGGCGGGCCGCGGCGGCGAGGTCGCCGTCGTTCTCGAGTAGTCCGGCGGCGAAGCCTCCGACAAAGGCATCACCGGCACCGGTGGTGTCGATCGCCTTCACTTTGAAGGCGGGAACTTCGAGGTAGCCGTCGGCTCGCGAGATAAAACAACCTCGTTGGCCGAGCGTAATGATCACCACGGGCACGCCAAATGCGCCGCAGAGTTGATGGAGCTTGGCGGCAGAGAGTTTAAGTAACGCTTTTTCGGTCAGAGGCTTGGCTCCCGATGTGGCGAGGCGGTTGGTCAATTCGACGAATTCGGTTTCGTTGGGAATGAGAATATCGACGTGCTTGAGGATCGACGGTTTGAAATCCGGTCGCATTGGGGCGGGATTCAGGATCGTGAGAGCTTCGCCGGCGCGGCCGATACGCAGCGCTTCGGCGGCGGCGGTGAGGTTGGCCTCGAGCTGGGTGATGACGATTTCGGCATCGCGCAGCGACTTCTCGGGCAGATCGGTTTTGCTGAGTTTGGCGTTGGCCGCTAGGGCGACGAGGATCTCATTTTGCCCCTGTGCATTAACCATGATGGCAGCCGATCCGGTGGGCTGGCGCTCTTTAATCGCCCACTTGGCCGCGATGCCTTCGGATTTATAGAACGCCTTGGCGTTGCTGCCGAAGGCGTCTTTGCCGATGGCTCCGACGTAGAGGGTGGGGGCGCCCGCCCGGCCGGCAGCGACGGCTTGGTTGGATCCCTTGCCCCCGGGACCCATTTGGGAGGTGGCCATGAGGGTTTCACCGGGGCGGGGGAAGTTTTCACAATAGAAGCAGAGGTCTTCGACGTAGCTCCCGACGACAATAACTTGGGGTTTAAACTTAGGCATGAGGTGACTTTAGGGGTGAAGATCGAAGTATGAAGTAAGAAGTTGGGGTGGAGAAAGGCTTGGTTAGCTCGGGGCCCGCTCGTCCTGTGCCACTGCCGTTTGTCCAAAGATTGCGATTTTGGCAGAATTTTCGTGTATGGTGGGACTGTGAGCGACTCCGTGCCCCCATTCGAAAATATCTTGGTTGATGCAAACCGCCAACGGGCGCGTGGTCGGCTCTACGTAATTTGTCAGTTGGTGGGCTTCACCTTGCTGTTTTTTGCCCAGTTATTTTTTGCCCATTTTTTCAAGAATCCAGACACGGGTTATGGTTCGCTATCATTTACTGATGTTTTGACCCAGTTTCACTCGGTTTTTGTGGGTTTGATCGTAACGCACTTCAGCCGCCGATATATCGATGCATGGGGGTGGAAAGAACATGGCTGGCTTAAGTTGCTGCCGCGAATGGTGGCGATGGCAATAGCGATGGCGGTTGTATGGACCATCTTAGCTCAAGGCTGGTATTTTGGAGTCATGCGGCACGAATTTCCGGAGAACATTCTGCCTCCGTTGCTGTTTTTGATCGGGATTCTGAACTCGTCGTTCATCACCATGGGGTGGTTGAGCGTGTATTTCATTTACCACGTTTTTGATCGATTCAACCGATCAGAGATCGCACGTCTGCGTCTCGCGGCGGTGGTCAAAGAAGCGGAGTTGCGGGCGCTCAAATCGCAGGTCAATCCACACTTCATTTTCAATTCGCTGAACAGTGTGCGGGCACTGATTGACGAGGATCCCCAGCGGGCCCGCAGTGCCGTGACACAACTGGCCAACATGTTGCGGTATTCGCTGCAATCCGGCTCGAATCAAACGGTTCCGTTCGAAGATGAACTTACGGTCGTAAACGACTACCTCGCACTTGAACAGGTGCGGCATGAGGAGCGGCTGCGACTTAAGCTCGATATCGCGCCCGGAACATTGCGGCGCGTCCTACCGCCGATGTTGCTGCAAACGTTGGTGGAGAATGCGGTAAAATACGGTATCTCGACGCGGGCGAGCGGTGGTGAGGTATCTATCGCGGCCCGCATCGAAAATCACGATTTACTGATCGAAGTGCGCAATCCCGGTCATCTCTCGGAACGGCGTGATCGGGTGAACAGCGAATCGACGGGTCTCGGGTTACGCAATGCACTCGATCGTCTACAGCTCTTGTGTGGTGACGACGCTACGATCGACTTGCGTCAAACCGGTGCTGATGAAGTTACGGCTACCGTGGTTGTGCCCCAATCGAATGTGGATCTCGCGAGTCCGCGCTTGAAAGCTGAGCCCCGCGCCACCCTGAAACCCGCTCTTTCCGAACGATGAAGGTTCTACTCGTAGATGACGAACGCTTGGCGCGCGGCGAACTTCGCCGCCTTTTGGCCGATACCAAGAACATCGAAATTGTCGGTGAAGCCAGCAATGCCGAGGAAGCGCGTGAACAGCTGCAGAAGTGTTCGCCCGACCTGATATTCCTCGATGTGCAGATGCCGGGTGAAACCGGTCTCGAGTTTTTGGAGACGATGGAGCCGCCGATACCGCAGGTAATCTTTACCACCGCCTATGATGAGTTCGCGGTGAAGGCGTTTGAATTGAATGCACTGGACTACTTGTTGAAGCCCGTCGACCCCGCCCGCTTGGCTTCGGCGATCGAGCGATTGAGTGACCGAGCGGTTTCCACTGACGTTGCTGCGGAACGTCCCGAGGTGTTGCAGCCCGAAGATAAGGTTTTCGTGCGGGAGGGAGACAACTGTTGGTTCGTTGAAGTAAAACGCATCCGCCTGCTGGAAAGCGAAGGCAACTATACTCGGGTCCATTTCGACGAGGCGCAGCCTCAACTTTTCCGTTCCCTCAATGCGATGGAGTCGCGGCTTGATGCCAAGAGTTTCTTCCGGGCGAACCGGCGGCAGATGATCAACCTCGAGTGGATCGAAAACATTGAGCCGTGGTTTAGCGGTGGTCTCCTCGTTCAGCTAAAAGGCGGCGCCAAAGTCGAACTTAGTCGTCGTCAGGCTCAGGCCTTCCGCGAGCGCATGAGCCTTTGAGGGCAGAGGAGTTTAACCACGAAATGCACGGAACCTAAACACCTGAATCGAACGCTTCTGAACTTCGGATCTCTTTCGGGTGTCTCGTGGTTTCCCCAATTTATATATTAAAATGATCGAAACCGATAATCTTACTAAAACTTTCAAAGACAAAAAACGTGGTATTGTGCGTGCGGTGGATGGGGTGTCCATCCGCTGCGAACCGGGAAAGATCTATGGACTGCTCGGAGCCAATGGCGCCGGGAAAACCACC
>JABIRI010000157.1 GCA_018667915.1 Opitutaceae bacterium
CCCAGCACCTCCACCGGACTCCCCTTGATTTTAGTCCCCCGCACATCCCGCCATCCCGACTTTGACGCCGCCGTCGCCATCGATAAAATACCACCGAGTAAAACAAGGATGACGGCAAGTCTGGCGACATGGGAATTCACCCATCGAGACAGCACCATGTGCGACCGCCAATCAATAGGACTCGCCAGTAAACGTGAAACGAGAAGGCCCCGATCAGCGCTCGGAAACCACCACGATGATTAGGTCGGTGGGTAAATCGTCATTATATCAGTTTCACCTATCCGAATTAATTCTGAATGACACCGATCGTCGGGCGGTAAAAAATCCTCTGCCCAAAATGAATTGATCGAACCGCGTCCCTCGCTGTTATACCTTACCGGCAATTGATTTATGAAGCCATCTCCGAAACTAATCAATACACTATGGGTGCTGAGTGCCGTTGGCTTCGTCGTGGCTCCTTGGTTTCGCAACCGTCAATATCTACGCGATCTTTTCGACTATGGCCTGATGATGGTAGCCGCAGGTCGGATCAATTCCGGGCAGAGTTCTTACGTCGACTTCACTACTACCACCCAACTGGGTTCATTCCTGGCCAACGCGTGGTCCGAACGAATTTTCGGCCCCACCTACCAGTCGCTGACTTTGGGGAATCTCATTTTTACGGTAGCGGCACTACTACTACGCATTTTTCTATTCCGTCGGGTATTTTCTATGCCAGTGAGTGCCCTATTTGCCGCTGGCATTGTCGTCGGTTCGGCCGGACAGCACACCATCATTTGGTATAATTCGATTGGTGTCGTTGCGTTAGCGGCAGCATGTCTGGCTTCAGCCCTAGCTCCGGTTTGGAAACGCACCGACTGGCAACTCAATTTGATTGTCGGCGTATTCCTTTTACTGGGCGGTATCAATAAACTCAATTTTCACGCTATTGCTCTCGCGGTCGTAATAGGCTGGGCAATGCGGGCTGGTCTGCTTGGTCGTGAATCCATGGGGCGTGTCGCAGTGACGATCAGTGGGGCATTGTTAACCGGAATCATTTTGCCCGTCGTTGTAGAGCTGATGATCACCGGGGCCACCCTCACACAGTGGTTTCACAATGTCGTCGTCCTACCGTTGTCCGTTCGCAGCGAATACTTTTCCCATATTCTTTCGTGGGACTTCTATACGCGTCCCATGCACGACTACTATGGTCCCGTGCTACAGCCGGTGGGCGCTATATCCGTGATTTGGACGTTACTTATTTGGGCGAGCTCGATCAACAATCGGGAGACACGGGATCGCTGGATCATGCTCGGAGCGAGCATTATCCTGATGGGCGGAATAGCCGGATTACTCGCAACTAATCATGAGATTGTATACCTCAGTCTGGCTGCCGGAATTGCTCTTATCCTAGCCCTCTGGGTAGGATTCGAGGTCGCCTCTCCCCCCAGTATAAAGGTCGGACTCCTGATTGCACCATGTATGGTATTTTCAATTTGGATGTTCAGCTCTGCTTGGCAGGGACAACGATCTTTATTTGGTCACGAAAGAGCATCCCGAGAAGAATATATTGAATTCGATCCCGACGAATCTCGGTTTGGCTATTTTCAAAAAACAAAATTCCCTCCAACCATCGTCAAAAGCTTCCGAAGACTCGAGGAACTTATGCCCCCCGCCAACACGAACGGCGAATACCCAATATTCTTTGGCACCGGCGTCGAATCGTTGGAACGAATTTGGCCCAACCCTCAAATCCCCGGCATGCCACTGGCCTTCGTGGCTCTCAATACGACGCCTACGCAAATCAGTGCGTTGGAACGCGCCTATGATCACCCTGCGGAATTGTTCCACTTTGCCCGGGTCGCCGCTTGGGCGGGCCATCAACCTCCCGGCTTAGAATTCCTGGAAACCTTCAATGCCGAGGATTTGGAGGCGGGAGTATTGTCAGTTCGTCGTTTAGACAATGTGCCCAAATTGGGGCCAATGGTTTCCAATGACAGTATCGGGGCCGTCAACCTCTACGGCGGAAATATGGATCCGCAACTGATCGAAATGACGGAGTGGATGTGGCCATTTCGAACCGATGGCCGCGTTCCGTTTATTGGCACCCGTCATCGCCGAGGAAGTTTCATTTTCACAAAGCCTACCCGCCGCGTGACCGGAACCTATCTGGTAAAACGTAAATTCAATACGCCGTTAGATCAGGAACTAGTTGTTCAATTCAACATCTCGAATGGAGCGGTGTCGGAATATGCCGACGGCGCAAAATTTTTGGAAGACACGCTCGTTCTTCCGCCCGGTCAGCGTTCGATTTCCCGTGACTTTGACTTGGATACCCAAGGGACCACCTCCCGATACGTAGTCTCAGTTCCTCCCGAGAGCGACAACCTCGTCGAGGCCGGCTTTACCATCCCGACCATCGTGCATTCGGGCACACCGCAGGTATTCGCTCCAAGCTTGAGATCACCTCAATTATCAGAGACAACCAACGAGGCCACTTTGGCAGAACGCATTTTCCCCGAAGACTGGAAGTCCCAATTCAATATTGTGGCTCGAGGAATATCGGCAGATGCCCCCAAAGGACTGCTTTCGTCCGGCAGTGAAATTTGGCTACGAGCGGACCGGCCTCTCCGTGAGCTTACGGGACGCCTCACGGTTACCCAACGGGATCATCCGCACCTGACCCCGACGGTTAGAATCGTTTGGTATAAAAGCGGACGCATCCAGATTCTCCACCAGGTGGATTTCATATCTCCACAAGATACGATGGATTTTAAAGCGTGGCCGGCCGAAGATGGCGGGTGGTATGGAATTTTGGCTGATCCTTGGGGGCACTCGACACGGGTAGATTTGTAGATAACGGAAATCACTCCCCGCCCCTAACCCGCGCTCAAATCAAACTGCGCGGGCCTCGATGAAGGCGCGAATCGCATTTGCGTCGGCCGCAACGGGATGTTTAATAATCGGACGCTGTTTTAATATTTCCAATGAAGGGTGCGTCGGGGTGATACCGATGGCCGATTGTATCGTTTCGGGAAATTTTGCGGGGTGAGCTGTCGCGAGGACCACACTCAACCGATCAGGATCGATGTCGGCAAACGCACAGGCCGTGTGCGGATCTGCCACGTAACCATACTGGGCATGGACGGACTTGATGATCGCAGGGATTTGAGCATCGTCACACCGAGAAGCCGAAAACGTATCCCGATCAAAATCCCCAAAGGTGTATTTCCCCGTGGCTTTAAACGTCGCCATTACTTCCCGCACGCGGGCGGGGTCACGTCCAAGATTAAAATAGAGGAAACGCTCAAAATTTGACGCCACTTGAATATCCATCGAAGGCGCAAGGCTCGGCGCCACCGCATCGATGCGATACTCACCCGTCGTAAACAAACGGTAGAGAATATCGTTCTGATTGGTGGCGACTTTGAACCCCCGGATCGGAACCCCCATTTTTTGCAGCATCCAGCCGGCCAGGACGTTGCCGAAGTTTCCGGTGGGAACGACAAATTCAACGTTATCCTGCTGTGCCGCCGGAACCCGCAACCATGCCCACAGGTAATAAACACACTGCGCCAAAACTCGCGCCAAATTGATGGAGTTCACCGCTGAAAGCCGATGATTAGTCCGAAATTCTTGATCGGCAAAAATCTCCTTCAACGCCGTTTGCGCATCGTCGAAGGAACCTTCGATCGCCATGGCATAAACGTTGTCCGCGGCGGTGCAGGCCATTTGGCGCTCCTGCAACGGAGCAACGCGGCCATCTGGATAGAGAATGAAAATTGCCGTTCCGGGCTTACTCAACAGGCCATGAATGGCCGCGGCGCCAGTGTCTCCCGAAGTCGCGCCCAACACATTGATACTCTGTCCCCGCGCCGCACACTGGTGACCGTAAAGATTCCCTAGGAGTTGCAGCGCAAAATCCTTAAATGCGAGGGTCGGACCGTGGAACAACTCCAGCACCTGAAGATTGTCCGCGAGTGGCATCAACGGAGCGATTTCCGAGTGAGCGAACGTCGTGTAGGACTGGGCCACGATTCCCGAAAAGGTCTCGTCATCGATGTCTTGAGCAAAATGGCGGAAAAATGCCGCGCAAAGGCCTGGGTAATCCAGTCCCGACCATTGCGCAAAATCAGTCGTAGAAAATTGGGGTAAATTCTCCGGCAGAAACAAGCCGCCATCCGGCGCAAGGCCGGTCGCCACCGCATCACTAAAAGCCAACGCCGGTGTCTCGCCACGGGTGGATACGAAGTTCATAAGAGGCAGAAGTCGGAGTTCAGAAGTCAGAATTCAGCAGCGGATGAGCGCTCCCTATTCGTAATGAATGGCTCAGGGCGGTTAATCATACTTCCGAGCTTTTTCCGACTTCCCTCAATTTCTCGCCCAACGGAGCGATTTCGGAATGGGCCAAATAACCGCATGATTCTGATTCTAGGAGCCGGTGTTCCGTTTCGTGGGCTTCCCCATCCGAATCCACCAACTTTGCAACGAAGGCCGCCTGATAATATCTCTTCCCCCATGCTTCGGCGATGTTCGCTCCAATCGATCGGGAGGACCTCCTGATTTGATCGGTTAGCGAAAACCTTTCGTCCGCGGGAAATGTCTTCGAAAGCTCAAACACCCCACCGCCGACTTCTCGAGCCTTCTGCCATACGATGAAATCCGAAAAATGCCGTATATCCCCTTTCCCGGGCTTTTGACTGTCGAGACTTTCTGACATCTGGCTTCTGGTTTCTCTTCGCTTCAGAATCTACTCCGCGTCGAGGCCGAAGACGGTGTGACTCACTCGGGCAGCTTCATCAACACGATCCAAATCCACGACCACCGAAATCTTGATCTCGGACGTCGTAATAAGGTCGATGTTGATATCCGCTTGGGCCAACGCCGTAAACAAATTCGCAGCTACTCCTGAATGGGTCTTCATGCCTACGCCCACCACGGAGAGTTTGGCGATATTTTCGTGCACCGCGACGTGACCTCCACCCAAATCATCAAGCACGGGTTCCAGCGCTTTTTGCGCCTTGAGGGTGTCACCTTGCGGGACGGTGAAGGTGAGATTGGCGATGCCATTACGGCCAACATTCTGGACGATCATATCGACGACGATATGAGCGTCAGCCATGGCCTGGAAGACCTTCGCGGCCGACCCGGGTTTATCCATGATATTGCTGACGATTACCTTGGCTTGATCTTTATCGACGGCGACTCCGCGCACGACAACTTTTTCCATATGGGGCACTTCTTCTTTCACGATGGTTCCTCGGTTAAAATTAAAGGATGAACGAACTTCAAAAACGACATTGTTCTTATGCGCAAACTCAACAGATCGTGACTGCATGACCTTCGAACCCGACGCGGCGAATTCGAGCATCTCATCATAACTGATTTCGGAAATTTTCTGCGCAGAACTTACGACCCGCGGATCAGCCGTGTAAACACCATCCACGTCGGTGAAGATCTCGCAACGGTCCGCGTTAAGGGCACCAGCAATCGCGATGGCCGATAGGTCTGATCCTCCGCGTCCGAAAGTGGTGATGTGACCATGCTGATTGATACCCTGAAATCCCGCGATGACCACGGTCTTCCCGGCATTCAGTTGTGCCTCCACCGCATCGGCATTGATCGTCTGAATCTTGGCCTTCGTATGGATTCCATCCGTGCGGATCCCTGCCTGCGCTCCGGTAAACGATACGGCATCCACGTCGAGTTCGTGCAGCGCGAGCGCGGTAAGAGCAATGGTCTCCTGCTCACCGACAGACATGAGCATATCCATCTCCCGTTCGCTGGGATCGTTGGATATTTCACGTGCTCGAGCGATCAATTCATTGGTCACTCCAGCGCGAGCCGACACGACCGCAACAACCTGATTGCCTTGATCGATCGTGTGCTTAATACGCTCCGCGACCTTTTTGATCCGCGCGACATCTCCGACTGAAGTGCCGCCAAATTTTTGCACAATACGTGACATGATCCGGTTCGTGTTACTCCTCGAATGAAGCGATACGCAGCAAGAGCGGATCGCCTAATACCCCCGCCAATCGACGGAGTTGAACGATCGCCGAGCGAATCGCTTTTTCGTTAGTTTCGTGAGTTGTGAGCATCAACGTGGCAGCGGCCGCTCGCGCGCTCGCCGATTGCTGCACACTGGCGATACTGACGCCAAATTTTGCGGTCGCAGCTGAAATTTTTGCGAGCACGCCAGGTTCATCCCGCACATCCAAGCGAATATAGTAGCTGCAAAAACTCCGCTCCGGAGGTCGGCGCGGGCAATTGTGCTCAACCGGCTCAGGTAGAGCAGCGTTACCTCGCAGCAACAGAGCCACGGCATCTACGATGTCACTGATTACGGCGCTCGCGGTCGCATCCTGACCCGCGCCGCGACCGATGTAGACGGTTTCGCCGACAACGTCTCCTCTCACGGAAACGCCGTTATAAACTTCGTTCACGTTGGCGATTACCTTGGTGCGGGAAATGAGGGTTGGCGCGACTCTGACAGACAACTCATCCGTCGCCAGATCCCGCTCGATTACGGCCAGCAACTTGATCGCAAGATTATTTGCACTCGCATAGCGAATATCGGTCTGTGTGAGATGGGTGATCCCTTCGACATTCATGGCCTTCGTCGGCACCCAAGAACCATGGGCTAAGTAGGCGATGATCGATGCCTTATGCGCAGTGTCCCAGCCTTCTACATCCAGGGCTTCGTCAGCCTCCGCATAGCCCAACGCTTTGGCTTCTTTCAGAATCTCATGATAGCTCAGTCCTTCGCGCTCCATCCGCGTGAGGATGTAGTTACACGTGCCGTTCAGGATCCCGTAGATGCGATCGAAACGATTGGCGACGAGTCCTTCGCGCAACGCTTTGATTATCGGGATACCACCAGCGACCGAAGCTTCGAAAAAATAATGGCCGCCATGCTTACGGGCTTCGGCAAAAATCTCGGGGCCATGAGCACAGACCAAAGCCTTATTGGCCGAGATAACGGTCTTCCCCAATCGCAGTGCGGCGATGGTCAAATCTTTGGCTAATTCGGTGCCGCCGATCAATTCGCACACGATCTGAATCGCAGGATCGGTGGCGACCTCCATCGGGTTAGTGGTCAGCTTGTTCTTACCCACCCGCACGGCCCGTTTCTTAGTAAGGCTGCGCACCGATGCCTTCTTTAACCGGAGGCGCGCGCCTAACCGTGCTTCCAGTGTGGCGCGCGAACGGGTGAGGTGTTTCCACACCCCTTGCCCGACCGTGCCCAGGCCACAGATACCAATATTGACGATAGGAAGATCGCTCATGCTTAAAATCGATGCGTTATCGAAACCGTTTACTTACGGTCCCAACGGTGCTCCGTGCCAGCCATCAAACGCTTGATGTTGGCTTGGTGGCGGATCACCACGAGCAGCCCCAAAACGGTGGCCACAATCTTTAACGGCAGACCGAATCCCATCAGCCAGGGTGCGATCATGATGACCACGGCCGCAGCTATCGAAGCCAAAGAGACGTATCTGGTGCTATAAAATACTCCGACCCACGCGACAATCGCGATGAGACTCGGCTCAAACATGATGACGAACATTCCGCCGCCAGCGGTCGCGACGCCCTTGCCTCCGCGAAATTTAAGGAAAACCG
>JABIRI010000232.1 GCA_018667915.1 Opitutaceae bacterium
GAAATTCAAAGAAGCCTCCCAGGAGCTCGACCGTCTGGCCGTATTCCAACAAGGCCTGTTGGCCCGTCACGTTTCGCGCCTCACCGTTCCCGTCAGCGAGCGCCCGCTCGACCCGCTGGATCGCGTGGAGTTATGGAACGCGTTCAACCTCGTGTTGCGCCGTCTTTCCGAGAAAATGGTGATCGGAGAGATTCGCGATGAACAGATCACCGTCGCCGATCAAATGGAGTGGTTGATCACCCGGATGGAAACCAAACGGACGTTCACCTTTTCCTCCCTATTTACCGGACAGATTACCGTGCGCCTACTCATCGCAACCTTCCTCGCCCTGCTCGAACTGACTCGTATGGGAAGGATATCTCTATCACAGGATGAAGCCTTTGAAGACATCAACTGTGAGGCTCGCGACACCCCGCAGAAGCCCCTTGAATCCTCCGCCGAACCCGACACCGTAACCGCGTGAGTGCATCAGACGAGAATCCCCCCATCAAACCCGCCCCTAAAGGTCAAGCTGGCCTAATCGGCGTCGGATTAGACAACGAGGATGGACACAAGCGCATCACCACCGGCGATAAATTCGCTTTAATGGGTGGCTCGCAAGAGACCCACGAGCGCATGACCGAAACGGTCGTAAAGACCTTCGAAGAGCTCAAACGTCGCGACAAACATTTGGAGACCGTCGACAAACGCGAACTCTCCGAAATCCTCCATAAATCAACCCCTGAATAAGCCGCATGCCGGTCTCAGAGCAGAAACGTATTTCCCACGCTGAGCTCGTTGATCGGTTCAAGTCTCCCATGCCAGCATGGCAAGACAGCATGGGGTCGCGCTACGTCCCTTTTTGGCAAACGGCCATCGCGACACTTGCCGCCGTCGCATCAATCACTTTCGCTTGGCTTCTTTTCACCAAACTCTGAACCTTAATTCTTATGTCCGCCAATATCGCCAACCTCGATTCCACTTCCTTTAAAACCTCCGTCGCGGCCGACCAACCCGTGCTGGTTGACTTCTGGGCCCCCTGGTGCGGCCCGTGCAAAGCGATCGCCCCAATCTTGGAAGAACTTGCCACTGAGATGGACGGCAAAGTAAGCATCGCCAAGGTCAACGTGGACGAGAATGACGCCATTTCCGCAGAGTTCGGCGTTCGCGCGATTCCCACCCTCCTCCTCTTTAAAGGCGGGGCCGTTGTTGAGACAATTGTAGGAATGACCTCGAAAGACGCCTTGATCGAAAAGATCAACGCGCACGTCTGATCCCCGTCGAACAGTCTCCCCTTTTTCAGCGCAGTCTTAGGACTGCGCTTTTTTGGGCTAACTCACCAAGACCACCGCCACGAGGAGCGCCATCACCGCTACATGACGGCCCGTTCGCCCTAAAAGCCGAATCAACGCGGGAGCATCTTCGGCCCGCCTGAGTTCGAGCGTTTGGCGCACGCCTTCGATCAGTGCCACCAAACTCAAAATCGCCCAGGAGACCGTCCCCCACAGCCCACCCCGCCAAAGAACCGTGAGTGCGACCACCCCTACAACGTGAGCCGCGACAAACTGCCACTCGGCAAATGTAGATCCAAAACGCACCGCCAGGGTCCGCTTGTCGGCCTTCCGGTCCGTCTCAATGTCGCGATAATTATTCACGACTAAAATATTGGTCGAAAGCGCACCGATCAGAGCGCCCAACCACCACGCGTTGTCCGAAACCCCACCCGCTTGCACAAAATATGTCGCGCCTACGGCAACGAGACCGAAAAACACAAAAACAAACACGTCCCCCCAGCCATGATACGCCAACGGGTAAGGACCTCCCGTGTAGACCACGCCACAAAATATCGACGCGAGTCCGATCAACAACAGGGGCCAGCCGCCAAAGGGCAGCAAACCAAGCCCCACTAAAAACGCGGCTACGAAAACGGTTATCATGGCACGGCGCATGACCTCGGGAGCAATCAGCCCCGCCGCCACCGCCCGACGCGGCCCCACCCGCTCGGCCGTGTCCGCACCTTTCTTAAAATCGAAATAGTCGTTGGCCAAATTGGTCCCAATCTGAATCAGCAACGCGAACGAAAGGCATAAGAGCGACGCGACAAGTCCAAACCTGCCATCGTGGGCCGCCAAGGCCGAAGCCACTAGCACTGGTGCGATCGCCGCGGGAAGCGTGCGCGGTCGGCAAGCTTCAATCCAATGGGCAACTGATCCCCTCGGGATCGACGCACTCATCGCACCGCAATCTTAGTGCGCTTACGGAATTGCGCGAGTCGACGACGAAATAACACCGCAACGATGGGCGGCATAAAAGCAAGAGCTGCAACGATGAGCGCGGACTTTGAATCGGCCCCAAAAAAGATGCCCAATATCACCATGCCCGCTCCGTAGGTAGCCAGAAAGATTGCCGGATTAGGGAGCACTAGATTAATCGCCCATATCGCGGAAAATCCAATCATTCCCGCTTTCCAACCCACCAGGGCAAAGGACAGCCCCATCACAAAAAAGATGGGCGGGAACAGGGTGAGTCGCTCCTCGACCCGCACCATTTGGATGACTACCGCCGCCAATAAAACCATCGCTTGGCTATAAAGCACCACACTCGTGTTGGAGATCGTGGGCACCGCGATCAGCGCATCGACCACCACCGGAAGCGAAACCACTACGGCAAAACTGCCTCCGAGCGCCCGACCAAAATCGATCCAGTTTCGGCGACGTTTAAACTCCTCCTCGATCCAGATACTGTGATCACCGGGCAAACGGTCTTTCACCGGTCCGCCTGACGACTTGAGCTTCTTGTGCTTTTTGCGCGGAGAACCCAGTCGCAACCAGCCGCGCGGAACCCACAGCAGCCCTAGTCCGAATAATAAAATTAGTAAGTCGCTCGTCATCACAAAGATTTCTTAACAGGCATACGAGGGCGACACACCCCACGTGTCAAAGAATGATCGGCTCGAATTACCCGGATTCCCCCAATCGGGCGCGTAGGTCGGCAATTCGGTCTGCCACCACCTCAGCCATGGCCCGCGGATCGGTTTTGGGCAGCTGCGCGTATTCTGCCTCAAGTATCTGCAATCCCTCCCTTTCGCGGCCCAACTGCACCAACAATTCAGCGCGGATTCGAGCCACAAAATACGGAGCATCGGCACACTCTTGAGCGCGCGCCAACGACTGTTCCGAGGCCGACGCGTCGCCCGCAAGCCGCAACTGCATAATTGCTTCCTCAATTGGCAACGCCGAACGCGTGGGATGCCATTTTTCCGCCTCCGCTAAAAACGTTTGAGCTGACTCGAACGCCGCTCGATTAACCCGACCGAATTCGGCACGCTGTCCGACTTCCGCTCTTCGCCACGCGGCAACGTCGTAACCGAGCATGCGGGCGCCCTCCAACCAGAAGAGGGTGTTACTCGGCGCAAGTTTCGTCGCCCACGTCAGATCTCGCTTAAGCCGCACCTCATCGTGGTTCTGCCACGCCCGGTAGGCCGAAATCCATTTCACATCCGCGGCGAATGCTCGGAGGCCCCTTGTCCCGGACGATTTGGAGACGGTCGCCGACGGCTCCAAGAACGACAGTCCAATAGTGGCCAACAGTGCAGCAAAGATTCCCGCGTAAAACCGCCCTTCGGCACTACTGCTCACGCCGAGTCTCCGCTTTGGCTGCTAACATCAGAAAAACCAACATATATCCCGAGGCGTAAATGAGCGCGCGCATCACATCCGCAGCATCAAAAATTCCCTGTTGATAACCCGCTTCTCCCAGCCAGGAGAGATTCGGAATCGGGCGGGTCAACCACCAGCCCAACCCGCCGAGTGTTTCCGTCCATGTCTTCAGATGCCCCACCACCGTCAGAAGCGCAGCAGCCACCATCACGAAAATAAGGCTTCGGCCGAACGCACTCAACCAGCGGCCTAATGCGACAATCACTCCCGCTTTGAGCAACTGCATGCCGGACACGACGATCAACTCGGCCCAGCCCGGGGTATATTCACCCAACAGCAAAAGTGCTGCCAGGACGGCAGCACAGCCCCACCCCAAAATTGCGACCAAACCCACCGC
>JABIRI010000290.1 GCA_018667915.1 Opitutaceae bacterium
GAGCAGGAGCGCTTCGTCGAGGGTGAGACCGTTATGCGCCAAGTTGGGCATCGTCGGCATTCCGGTGGCTCCGAGGGTGTAGCGGAGCTGACGCGTGGCGGCGGCCCGGGCGTGACGATTCTCACTATTTAGGAGTTCACGTAGGAGCGCGGGGCGGCTTACACCGATGCTGCGGTAAACCCACATGGCTTCAACCTGGTGGTGGCGGAAACGCTCTCCGGCTGGATCGAGATTGGTCACCCAGGTGTCGAGTGCCGCGGCGACATCGGTGGCCGCGTGGGTATCGCGCAGCTCGCGTTTGGTCCAGTAGCGGTAGCGGTATTCACGTCGCTTCAGATTATCGAGGAGTTGCTCAAGAGACGCATCGGCGATGGCGGGCGGGTCTTGCAGCTGAGCGCCCTTCGGCACGACCCGCCAAATTCTGCCGCTTTTTCGGTCGCGGCGGGGATCTCGCAGGGAATATTGGGCATGGCCTTTGATGGGGTTATACCAATCGCAAATATACATGGCACCTCGCGGGCCGTATTTAATATCGACCGGGATGAAACTAAGGTTCTCCGAGAAAATTAGGTCGGAAACATATTCTTCAGCAAAGTGGTCGTCGTGCTCCACCCAGCGGTGGATTTCCACGCGATTGGTGGGTTTGTAGCGCACCTTGAGAAATCCTTCGCGCAGGTCCTCGGGCCACATGGGGAAGTCCACAAATTCATGTCCACAAACACCTGAGTAAGCCGGAATGCCGGAGGCACGCGGATGTTGCTCCGGATAGGGCGGATTGGTGGCGTGGAAGGCACTGGCAAAGACCGGGTGACTGGCGACGTGGTGTCCCCAGTCCGAATACGTCACGCCCCATGGGTTGGTATTGGGGTAGCTGCCGAACGTGATGAGGGATTGGTTTTGCGGAGAGTATTTGAACCACGCCGAGTTCTTCGCGCGGATCGGACCGTAGGGCGTTTCGACTTGTGAGTTGTGGAAGATGGATTCGCGGAAAAGTAAATCACCGTCAGGGGTCCAGACGAAGTCATGAAGTGCATGATGCGAATCTTCGCAACCGAACCCCGTGTAGAGATACTCGCGGGAGTCGGCCTTCCCGTCGCCATCGCTGTCGTAAATATAACTGAGATGTGGCTCCTCCGAAACGATGATACCGTCCTTGTAGAATTCGTAGGAGAGCGGGATGTGGATGTCGTCGGCCCACACGGTTGATTTGTCGGCTTTCCCGTCGTTATCCGTGTCTTCGAGAATGACTATTTTGTCGCGCGGCTTTTCGCCGGGATACACGTGAGGGTAGGTCACAGAGCAGCTCACCCAAAGACGCCCCCGCGCATCCCATCGCATGGTGATGGGGCAAGCGATTTCGGGAAACTCTTCCTCGCTGGCGAAGAGATTAACCTCGAAGCGGGGATCGATCCGAAAGGCGGCCATTTCGTCCGCGGGCGAGAGCCATTCGTTGGCTCCCCGCGACTCGGCGACGGCATCCAGTTCAGGCACATTGGAATCATCAATCGGGGTGTCGCCAAACCGCTGGCCCTGCGCGATCGCCCAAATGCGTTCGTCGCGATTGGCCGTCATGATCTCCAAATTCCGCATGGCGGGAAGGAAGTCCAAGTAGCCGTAGCTCTTGTTGCGATCACCCGTGTAGTAGTAGGTGTTCAACGGACGGTAGCGGCGGAAATATTGCGTATTCTTATCTACGATGGTCGTCCGAAGCTCGTCGTCAGGAGTAGGAGCGGAGGCGCCGAAAGTCGCTGCAAACAAGGCGTCGGCAAAGATCTGGTAACCCTCGGTGTTAAGATGCGCGCCGTTGATGGTGAGATCGGTCTCGTCGTCTGCCATTGCCACCAGGGTGGCGTCGAAGACATTAGCGAAACCCACCTGCAGGCGCGCGGCGACTTCAGCCATAGCTTCGGTGTAAGCGGCCAAACGTTCATTGTTGAGATCAGCGGCGGGCACCCGAGCGGTGTTCTCATTGGCGATGGGGGAGACCAATACGATCTGCGGAGCCGTGCTGCCATTGTAAGCCTTGGATTTGAGTTCCAAGAGTGCCTGAGCGAGACGGGTTTTGAAGGTATCGATCTCTTCGAGACCGGAGAAGGATTCGTTGTAGCCGAAGGCCGCGAAAATGACGTCGGCCTTTTCGCGCGTAAGGTGCTGCGCGACGGTGGCGAAATTATTGGGACGTGGCTGCAGATCGACCTCGTCAGCCGACCATGCTAGATTTCGAATCAGCAAGTTTTTGTCCGGGTGGGCGGATTGAAGATTGGCTTCGAAATGGCCGAAGAGTTGGGCGCGGTCGAAGAGGGTATTGCCCACGAAGGCGATACGGTCATGGGTGTGGAGTTGAAGGGGCAGGGCGGTCGCCACCGGATGCGTGATCAACGCGGTGGGCGCTTCGTCGCGGAAGATGCCATATGCCTCGAGCTCGGGATCTTTCGGCGGTGGCGCGTTGTCGAGCTGGACGTGTTTCCCGTCTTTGTGCTTTTCAGGAACCGTCGTGGCGTTCTTAGCCTGAATTCCACCGTGAAAGGTATTTTTACTTTGTTCAGCGGCGGGGGGCGTTGGCTGACCGACGACGAAACAGCCAATCGCCAAAGCGCAGAAAATACCGCCGAATAGTTTAGTTGCTGGGGAGGACAAGAACACGGGTTTCATGGGATTCATCGTTAACGCTCGACAGAGTGGGGCAAGGGAGTCTGGAATCATAGAGACGGGAGGAATGGATATCCAAGACTAACTGTGACGATGGCACCGCAGTCTTTCCCGGATTGCTCCCGACCGATTCTTCGAGTGAGCGGAGGATGGAATGCATTTTCCGATGAGATTCGAGTCCAGATCCTTCCGCTTAAACCGTAGGCGATTAGGTGCCCTTTTTTGATCAAAATTGACCCTATAAAATTATGCCTCTTCGTTTTCGGCTCATTCTCGTCTTGGTATTCCCGCTGTTCGCGGGCGGTTTTCTTCAGGCGAAAGAACTCGTCATCGTAGCGCACCGCGGGGCGAATCATTTGGCTCCCGAAAATACGATCGCAGCTACTCAGAAATGCGTGGATCTCGGGGTGGACTACGTGGAAATTGATATCCGCACGAGTAAGGACGGTGTCATGTATATTTTGCACGACAAGACCCTCGATCGAACGACCAATGGCAGCGGCGAAATCAAGGAACGGGGATCGGAGTATATCGATCGGTTGGACGCCGGAAGTTGGTTCGGGTCCGAGTTTGCGGATCAGAGAGTCCCTCGGCTAAAGCCCTACCTGCGGCAGTTCAAAGGAAAGGTTAAGATCTACTTCGATGTGAAAGCTGCGGATCTAGCCGAACTCGTAGCGCTGGTGCACGAGGCCGGATTTGCTCAGGACTGTTTCTTTTGGTTTTCTAACGACGAGCGCGCTCGGGAACTTCGAGCGCTCGATCGGCACATCCCCTTGAAAATGAACGCCGTTGATGTGGCAGGACTTCGTCGAGTGATGGATTACAATCCGCAAATCATCGAATACCGGCTTGAGCATCTGACGCCGGAGTTCATCGCTTTTTGTCGAGAGCATGACCTGAAACTTATGGCGCACGCACTGGGTGAGGGTTTCGAAATGAATTATCAAGCAATCATCGATTCGGCCGCAGACATGGTGAATTTGGACCGGGCCGATGAAATGATTGGGCTGCTCAACTAAAGGAGTTGTATCCGCTGGGTCCTATTGCCGATACGCTTTGAGAATGCGGACGGGAGGAGCAATGATCTGCCCCGCGGTGTAGGCGTCGTCACTGTCGGAGTTGGTTTTGGTGCGGTGGATTTTTTTCACCACATCCATTCCCTTGGTCACCCGACCAAATGCCGCAAACCCTTGGCCGTCTCCGGAGACGGCGCGACCTCCGCCCATGTCTAGAGACGGTTGGTCACCGATGCAGATAAAGAAGGTGCCACCGGTCGCGGATCCCACCTCGCTGCGTGCCAACGAGATGACACCGTCGCGATGTAAAATCCCGGTTTGAGTGGTGGTCTCGTGCGCTATCGGAGGAAGGCCTTCGGTGTCGGGAAGCATGCCGCCCTGGATGACACTGATCTTCGGCGAACCGTTGTCGTTCTCAGGATAAACGGTCCGGTAGAATCCGCCGTCGTTGAGCATTCCGGCGTCCACGTGGGCGAGAAAGCTCGCTCCGGAAATGGGAGCCTGGTCGATCAGCACCTCGATCTCAATGACACCCACTTGGGTCTCGAGGGTGACGGCGATCGGCTTAGCCGAAAGACAACTGACCAATGCGGCGAGAACGCCGACAAGAAGAATACGTCGAAATGAAGTCATGGGGTAGGGGGAACGAATCCAAATGCACTACCTACACAGCGTAAATGGAGAAGTCGATTTTGCAGTGATGAACCTTCTCTTCCAACCCGAACGGGTGCCTATCGAAGCGACTTGAGGAGTTATGGCTTGAGGGGAATAAACATCGAGAACGTGTCCCCGTCCAATGTGCGGATTCCTGCAGTCATTACGAGTGGCTTGCCGTTCTCATGGTAAATCGTGGGACGTTCGTAGCGGTGGACCTCGACGGTTCGGCCGTCGACTGTGGTATAGGATTTGTCGGACACCTTGTAGTGTTTCGCCCGCTCCCATTTCAGTCCATCCAGTGAAGTAATCATGCCCATGTAACCAAAGGCGTGATACAACGAGTAGTAACGCCCGCGCTCAGCGTCATACCAAACCTCGGGATCCTCCGAATTGTAGTCCTTTACCACCGGTTCCGGCTGCATGACCCAAGGGCCGAGCGGGTGGTCGGCGAGGAGGACGGCTTGCATGCGCACGAGCGTTCCTTCCGGCTGATCGGGTTGGTCGCCGCGCACCACCATCAGATAGCCACCGTCGGGGCGCTGCGTAACGGTGGTATTATTGACAATATTCGCGATGGGGAGGACGGGTTCGATCAAGGGCTGATCAAATCGCTGCCACGGACCCTCAATACTATCAGCTACGGCAACTCCAATGCGTTGATTCAGGCGCATCATGGCTCGCATCTCGCTTTGGTCCCACTTGCCGCGCCGCGCTTCCTCCAACTGCTCCTGGTTTAACTTCAGGTCGCCCGAATTCGTCGACATGTAGTAGATGTAGTATTTGCCATCGAACTTGTAGACCTTCGGACAGTGAGCCGTGTAGGCATCCCAGTGGCCGTGGCCACGGCCCTGTAAAACGACCTCCACGTGGCGATAGGGACCCGTCGGATGATCGGAAACCGCCCGCGAAACGATGCCATCGGTGAGCCAGGAAAAGAAACTATGTTCCCGTGGCATCTGTGAGTAGATGAGGTGGTATTTGCCGTCGTCGCCTTTGACGATACCCGAGCCCCAATTGAAAAACTCTTCGTCGTAGAAAAGATTATCCTCGGAGACCCCCTGCATCGCAGCGGAGAGATTGAAGTCATCCGTGCTCTCGGCGTGGACGAAAGGGACGAAGGAAATTGGTAGGAAAAGGAAGCGGGCTAGTATTCTCATCATGGGTAAAAGCAGCGTGGAAATCTGCGTGATCGAGGCAAGCGAAGGATCTGGCGATGCGCATCAACGAGCTTGGATTACACGCCTAGGGGAGCTTTGCTGTTCGATCTCAACGCCTGACTGCGTTAGATCGCACCATGACGGCACTACGGTGAAATACCATGAAAAGGCAGCTAGA
>JABIRI010000293.1 GCA_018667915.1 Opitutaceae bacterium
GCACGGTGCGCATTCGTGACATCGATATTTATCAGCCGGATGTCGACGTGATTGAATTGCGCAAGCGCGTTGGCATGGTGTTCCAGAAATCAAACCCGTTCCCCAAATCCATTTACGAGAACATCACTTACGGCCTGCGATTACAGGGAGTGAGCAACAAGAGCCGACTGGACGAAGTCGTGGAACGATCGTTACGCGGCGCCGCGTTGTGGGACGAAGTCAAAGACCGGTTACACGAGAGCGGACTCGGACTTTCCGGCGGCCAACAGCAGCGGTTGTGCATCGCGCGGGCCATCGCGGTGGAACCGGAAATCATTCTGATGGACGAACCCTGCTCGGCGCTCGACCCGATCGCGACGGCGCGGGTGGAGGAGTTGATCCACGAATTAAAGTCCAAGTATACGATCGTGATTGTGACCCACAACATGCAGCAGGCGGCCCGCTGTTCCGATCGCACGGCGTTCTTCTACATTGGTCGATTGGTGGAATACGCCGATACGCAGACCATATTTATGAATCCCAACGATGCTCAAACCGAGGCCTATGTGTCCGGTCGCTTCGGCTAAACGGAAGACCCGCGCCCTATGAAACGATTTTTTGATAACGAACTGGAAGCCTTCCGCTCTAATCTCGTGCTGATGGGCGAAATCGCCATCCGGCAGGTTCGTGACGCGATGAAGGCGTTGGTCGAAGCCGATCTTAGTCTGGCCGATCAAGTGGCCGCGGCGGATGACGAGCTGGATCAGCTTGAAATCAAAATTGATGAGGAAGCGATCCGTTACATGAGCTTGCGCTCGCCCGTTGCGACGGAGTTGCGCCTGGTGATCGTGGGGATGAAAGCCAGCCATGATCTGGAGCGGGTGGGGGATGAGGCGACCAACATTGTCCGCCGCGTAGCCCGGTTGAGCGCGGAACCCCCGATTAAGCCCTACGTGGACCTGCCCCGCATGGCGGCGATGGCGATACAGATGCTCCGGGACGCGATGGACTGCTTTTTACAGATCGACGCGGAGAAGGCTCTGACGATCTGCCAGCGGGACAAGGACGTGGACGACATCAACCGGCAACTTTATCGGGAATTGAGCAGTTACATGATCGAACGGCCGGAGACGACCAGTCGGGCGCTGGAATTGATGTTTATATCGAAATCAATCGAGCGGATCGCCGATCATGCCACCAATATAGCGGAAGAGATGATCTATTTGGCCAAAGGGGAGGATGTGCGGCATACGGAGCAGACCCGCAACCCCGACAACGGCTGAAAAACCGCCTTTGAACGAAACTCGGGGTTGACAGGGCAGATTTGGGCAGGGATTTTTTCCGACCCTTGTGGCGGCCATAGCTCAGTTGGTTAGAGCATTCTGCTGTCCAGCAGAATGATTCAAGGGGTCGCGGGTTCTGGACATCATAGGTAGAAGGAAATTTTGGCATGTATTTCGTGTATATCCTGATATGCCTCCGAACCGATCGCTCTTACGTTGGGCAAACGGACAATCTTATTCGTCGTTTCCACCAGCATCGGGATGGGTTGGTCCGCACGACACGCGAAAAATTCGTGACCCCAGTGATGATACATTGGGAGAAGTATGACACGCGCAGCGAAGCCATGCGGCGCGAACGATATTACAAGTCCGGTTCCGGACATCGAACTAAACAAGAACTCATCTCGCGAATGAGGGCGGAATTGTGTTCATCGGCGCCGGACGAACCGCTTTCATAGGCTTCCGGCACAAAAGAACCAACAAGAGATTGACAGGCACCAACCGGCCCATGATTTTTCCCGACCCTTGTGGCGGCCATAGCTCAGTTGGTTAGAGCACTAGATTGTGATTCTAGGGGTCGCGGGTTCGAATCCCGTTGGCCGCCCCATTTTTAATAAAACCGGAAGTCCCATATCCGACAGCGAAAAACTCTCCGAACGGAGGTAACCGAGGGATGAGAGCCCGCGAAGCGGGTTTGACGAAGTCCCGCAGCGCGGGACGGAGATGGGGCAACCGCAGGTTGATCCCGCGTAGTGGGACGACTGTAAGGAGCCATTCCCGTTGGCCGCCCCATTTTTTGAAATTACAGATGACCCTCCGGAACGGCCTGCCCGGGGCGGGTCAAAAGTATGCTCGGAAAGGGAGCACCGGTCCGTTGGACTGCAAATTCGGATGTCGAAGCAAACGAGCGATCAATTGAAAAGTAGCGATAGCTCCACGCTCGTTATCCGAAATGTCCAACTTGTGGAGCCGGGGAGGGGGATATCTTCCGGGGATCTTCTGATCGAAAATGGGCGCATTGCGGAGGTGGGTTCGATTCCGGTGACAGACACCGGAAAAGTGCGGGAACTTGACGGGCAGGGGCGCTTACTTACGCCGGGTTTGATCGACCTGCATACCCATGGTGTTCTGAACCATTTTTATGCCGAGGGGCGGGAGGATCTATTGCTGGGAGGGAAGGCGTTGGCCCAGTTTGGTGTCACTACCGTGCTGCCCACCATTGTTCCTCAAATGGAAGTGGGGTGGCTGGATAAGATCGCCGAAATTTGCGCCGCCTTGGATGACGTTCGGGGCGTGAATATGCCGGGCATTCATTTGGAAGGTCCCTTTATGGCGATCAAGGGGACGGCGGCGGCGACCCTCGAAGGTGATCTCGAAATGTTGAAAGATATTGTGGCCGCTTGCGGCGGACGTTTGCGGGTCATGTCGCTGAGTCCGGAGACCCCGCAGATCATCCCCGTGATTGAGATGTTACGAGAAAATGGGGTGACGGTTTTTCTCACCCATACGCGAGCATCGGTGGAGCAAACCGAGTCGGCCATAGCCGCCGGGGCCACGCATGCTACTCATTTCTATGATGTATTTTATTCGCCCCCAGAGACGGACATGGGGGTGCGTCCGGTGGGGGCGGTAGAGGCTATTTTGGCGGACCGGAATGTGTCGGTGGACTTCATTGCGGACGGCATTCACGTGCACCCTGCGGCGATTAAAGCAGCGGTTGCAGCCAAAGGTTATTCTGGGGTGACCTTGATCACGGATTCCATTGTGGGCGCGGGATTGCCGCCCGGGCGCTACGACACGCCGTGGGGCTTTCAGGTGCAGTTGGCGGAAGGAGATGCTCCGCGCACGGTCGAGGGAAACCATTTGGCCGGAAGTAGTCTGACCATGGAGCAGGGAATGCGTAATTTGCTGTCCTGGTTAGATCTGCCACCGGAACAGGTGTGGGCGATGGGAACCGGTAACCCCGCTGATGTGGTGGGGCTCAAAGAGGTCGGGCGCCTGCAAGTGAGCGATTGGGCGGATTTGGTTTTATGGGATGACGATTTGCGACCCGCCCAAACGTGGGTTCGGGGTGAGTTGGCCTACAATCGAAGTCAATCCTGAGACCAGGCGTCGAGGTGTCTTCAGGAACCAAGTCTTCGACGTTATTCGGTTTTGGTCGAGACGTCCGATTCAACGGTTTCGAGTTCTCCAATCGAGACGTCGACATCTCGGCCAAAGGGCACTTTTTCGCGTTCCAGGTCGTCGAGGTGTTTCCCGAAATAGGGAGCGGCGGCCCGCCCCAAAGCGAAATGAGCTTCTTCGAAATTCGTGCCGGGTGATCGCACGCTGAAACGCGTGGACCACTGTAGAGCGAACTCGCCTTCGTTGAGAAGCTTCTGGCAGTCGTAAGCCATCACGATAATGAAGTAGCGATCCTCTTCGAGGTCAGTTAGGAGATCGAATTCTTCTCCACCCGTGAGGTTTCTTTTCCGAAGCTGGCGATCATAACCTAGCAGCTGGGCATTGGATCCCGCACCGGGCATTTGATCGGATGGGCGGGCGTCGTAATTGACATCGGTGCCGAGTTCAAATTCTCCGGTGTCCGGGTTGGTGCTGCCCACGGAACTGCCGTAGACAAGGGCCTCTTCTTCCTCGGAGGTGATTCCCATGAGTTCATCGAAGGGCGTATCAACGGCGGCGACGCCATAGTGGACTACGAGTAACAGATCTCCCGTTCTGATATCATTCCCGGGCAAGTAATTTTGCTTCGCCAGATTCGGAGCAAGCCCCTCGACGATCTCCTGAAAGGTGACGCGTTCCAGGCTCTTGTCTTTGCTCAGTCCCCCGAAGAACTGACCTTCCATGAAATGGATTGTCTCGATGTCACCCGGTGAACGTGCGTCCTGAACCTTTTGATATTCCTCGGAGGCTACGGAATCCACGTTGACCCGGGCGGCGTTACTGAAAAAACTAATACCAAGCCCGATTGATGGAGAAGCAGCGCCCACTACGATGAACATGACGAAACGGGGAAAATGGAATTTTGGCATGATGAGAATCAAAGGTTTCAAAGTAAGAGACTCCTTCCATCCTCGTTTGGTTACGAATACCTCCGATTTTTTTGGTCGGCATACTCGGGGTGGCGAGTCGGAAAATTGGCCCTCGTCTCTCCTGAATTGGAATACAGTCCGCACGGGGCGATATTCTGCCGGCAGAATTGGGGAACTTGAGGAACCGGGCTCACGTCGCAATAGAACGGGTTTGTCGTGGGTCGAAAACGTCCCCAAACTGGTAAGGATATGACCTCGGTATCAGACACGCGCCAGAATCGCATTTCACTCGATGGAGCATGGGAGCTGGTGGGTGGTCCCCATCAGGACGTGTCACCTCAGGTCGCTGCGTTTGAGCACCAGGCCGAAATCCGTATTGCTGCACGCGTGCCGGGCAACGTGGAGGACGATCTCGTGACCGCAGGTTTACTGAAGCCGCTCGAGATGGGGGAGGCAGCCTATCAGACCTTGGACTACGAGGGGCACCGTTGGTTTTTCCGCAAGTCCTTCGAAGCGCCTTTGATTGATCAATCGGAACAGTTGCGCCTTGTTTTTGAAGGAATCGATACCCTCGCCGAAGTCTTCCTCAACGGTCAGTCGTTGGGTGAAACCCGCAACATGCTGATTCCTCATTCGTTCGAAATTGGAAACAAGGTGCGGCGAGGCGAAGCCAATGAATTGATCGTAAGAATTGATCCGGTGGTGGTGGCCGGGCGCGAGCGGGAGCCGGAACCTTGCGAATTCGTCAACGGTTTCACCGAACGAGCGGCGATTCGGAAGGCCGCGCATATGTATGGCTGGGATATTTTGCCGCGCATGGTATCCGCCGGGTTGTGGCGACCCGTTTATCTGCAAACGGTGCCAGCGGTTCATTGGCGGCAGGTGTTCGCCCAGACCCTGTCGATTGACCGGGCGCAACGCAGCGCGGAGGTCGCGGTTTTCTGGGATTTTGTCGTGCCCCAAGTCAGCCTCAAGGGTTGGCAGCTCGCGATATCTCTCGATGACAGTCAGGGGATTCGTCGGGATCTCAAAAAAGACCGGCTGTTTGCGTGCAGCGGTCACCTCATGCTGAGTCTGGAGGACATCGCGTTCTGGTGGCCGAAGGGACTGGGCGAGCCCGCTCTATACACGCTGCGGCTTGAGCTGCTCGATCCGGCAGGAAATATCGCGGCCGAGCATCTGCAGAAGATCGGGTTGCGCACGCTGGAATTGGTCAAAAGTGAAATTACCACCGAGGCCGAACCCGGCGAGTTCGTCTTTGTCGTAAATGGCGAGAAGGTCTTCATCAAAGGAACCAACCATGTGCCGTTGGATGCGTTGCACGGACGCGATGATCGCCATCTTGAGGCGCTGATGGCGATGACTGCGGACCTGAACTGCAACATGCTCAGAATCTGGGGTGGGGGTGTTTACGAAACCGATACGTTTTATGACCGCTGCGACGAACTGGGCATTATGGTGTGGCACGATTTTATGTTCGGCTGCGCCCTCTACCCCCAGACGGCTGATTTCCTAGAGCAGACGCGCGAAGAAGCGGAGATCATTGTGAAGCGCTTGCGCCATCACGCCTGTATGGCGCTTTGGAGCGGAAACAATGAGAATGATGTGGCTCACGACTGGTTCCCGCTGCACAGCAAACTCAATCCCAACGACGATCGCATAAGCCGTGAAATTCTACCGGAAGTGCTGAGGCGCTTGGACCCGCTGCGCTCTTACTTGCCGAGTTCGCCCTACGTGAGCCAAAAGGTCTTCGAACGCGGGAAGAAGACCTCGGAAATACCCGAAGATCACCTCTGGGGACCGCGCGATGATTTCAAAGGACCGTTCTACACCAATTCGCCGGCTCATTTCGTCAGTGAAATTGGATACCACGGGGCTCCGTGTCTGGAGTCGCTCCAACAGATGATTGAGCCGGACCATCTGTGGCCGTTTGAGCAAGATGGGAAAATTGATCCCCAGTGGCGGGCGAAGGCGATTGCCAGTTTTCCGGACGAATCGCTCCATGATGGTCGCATCCGACTCATGGCGAATCAGGTCGCGATTCTGTTCGACGCGATTCCCGACCAGCTGGAATCGTTTATCCGGGCTTCCCAGATCAGCCAAGCCGAGGCGATGAAGTATTTTATCGAGCGATTTCGGATGGGTAAATGGCGCCGCACCGGAATCCTATGGTGGAATATCCGTGATGGCTGGCCCCTGATTTCCGATGCGGTGGTCGACTACTACAATCGTCCGAAATTGGCCTACGCGTTTATCAAGCGAGTCCAGCAAGACGTCTGTGTCATGGTAGCTGAACCGGAGAACGGCAGACACCCAATCATGGCGGTTAATGATACGCTGAACGATGTCAGCATCGAGGTAGTCGTGAGCTCACTCGAGCAGTCCGTCCCACTATTACGACACACGCTGACGGTGCCGGCAAATGGTCGCGCCGAAGTCGGCGACGTGCCGGTTTCCTCCGGGGCTGATCTCTATCAGCTGACCTGGCAGGGCGCTGGATCAAGCGGCCGCAACCACTATTTGGCGGGCCCCCGGCCGTTTGACTTGGAGCAATACACGCAATGGGTGGCTCAACTTGGGCTCGAAACGGAGATACCGGCCTTTACGACCGTTTAAGTGA
>JABIRI010000294.1 GCA_018667915.1 Opitutaceae bacterium
CAATCACTCAATCTGCCCCTCGAATCGATCAGCCAAAATCTCCTCGGATCAGATTCCGCCCCCATCCGTGCCGCGACGGTTCGTGCCCTCTCGCTCGCTGCGGCCGACGACTACGCCACCGTTGCCAAGCTCTCTCGTGATCCGCACCCGCGCGTGCGACTCGAGGCGATTCGGGCTCTCGGACGATTCCCCACCGCCAAAAGTGCCGCGACTGCCCTCGACGTATTGGGCACTGAGATGGACCCCTATCTCGACTACGCGATTTGGCTCACCATCAACGAACTCGCCGAACCCTGGTCCGCCGCCGTCCTCGATGGTTCATGGTCAACCGATGGGCGCGACGAACAACTCGCCTTCGCCTTAACCTCACTCCTGCCCGAGCAAACTGCTCCTATCCTCTCCGCCCTCGTCGCGCGCACCACCCTCGACGGCACCGGTCCCTGGACCCAACTCATCCAAGACGCCGGTGGTCCCGCCGAACTTCAGGCCTTGTTTAATGGCGCGATCTCGGGCCGATTCACGCCGGCTAATACCGCCGCCGCTCTAAACGCACTTCGCGAGGCAGCCCGCATTCGAGGAGTCGTGCCCCCCGGTCAAATCGAACCGCTCACCCCGCTACTGAATTCAAAAAACACCGCCGTGCAAAACGCCGCCATTCGATTGGCCGGCGTCCGAAAAATGAACAGCACCGTGCCTGAGCTCATCGCTATTGCAGGCGATACCGACACCGCCGATTCCACGCTTCGCCACACATTCAATGCTCTCCGTGACATCGGCGGACCCGCCACCACCGACGCGCTCCTTCGCATCGTCCAAGATACCGAAGCCACCGAAACGATCCGCAATCAAGCCGCGATCGTGCTCGCAGCCCAAGATGCCTCCACCCACGCCACCGAAATCATCGCCCGCCTCCAGCAAGCGAGTTCCGACTCCGTGGCCACCGATCTCTGGCGCACGCTACTCGGCATCAAAAACGCGGGCGCCATCCTCGCAAAAATCCTACCTAGCCAACCCGTCCCCGAAGCCATCGCCCGAGCCGGATTACGTCCAGCCCGCGAAGGCAATCAAAACGAAGCGCTCGTGCGCGTCTTGATGGAGCAAGCCGGCGTTTCCCTCTCCACCGAAAAACTAACGAGAGCTCAGATGCTCGCCCTCGCCACCGAAGCCGAAGCACACGGCGACGCCGCTCGTGGCGAGATGATCTACCGCCAACCCGCCCTCGCCTGTATCGCCTGTCACGCCATCGGCGGAGCCGGCGGCAAGGTCGGTCCCGACCTCACCAGCATCGGCGCGAGTGCACCCACCGACTATCTCGTCGAAGCGCTGCTCTATCCCGGCGATAAGGTGAAAGAAGGTTACCACGCCACTTTGATCACTACCAAGGACGATCAAGTCGTCAGCGGGGTGGTGGTGCAGGAAGACGCGCAGGAACTCGTCGTGCGCAACACCGCCGACGAGCAAGTATCCGTGGCCATCTCGAACATCGCGAGCCGCACCAATCTCGGATCTCTCATGCCTCCCGGACTGATCGATACGCTCCTACCTCAAGAACGCCTCGATCTGATCCAGTTCCTGAGCCAACTCGGCAAACCAGGCCGCTACGATGCGGCCCGCAGCAACGTCGCTCGCCAATGGCGCGTCTACCTCACGTGGAGCAGCAATCGTCACCTCGGCGTCGAACGCGTCGCGGAAGGCGACTTCACGCTACCCGACTGGCACACCACCACCTCGCGCGTCGACGGCATCGTGCCTCCAGTGAATTTCGAGGAAGCATTTCCCCGCAGCAACAACGCCGACCACCTGTTCTTCGCGGTGCAATTCGACGCAGCCCAAGCCGGCGAAGTCTCCTTCACCCAAGAAGCAGAACTGGACCGCGCCTGGCTCAACGGCGAACGCGTCGAATTCGGCGAAACCTTCACCCTCACCGCGAAGGCCGGAACCAACACCCTCGTCTTCCGCACCGATCCCAAAGGCTTCCCCAAAAACCTCCGCCTCTCCTCCGACGAAGTGACGTTTCGCTAGCAACTGACCCACGGGGTCATGTCGTAGACAAGTTCTACGAATCCCGCGTAGCGGGAGTAGTAAACTTATCACGACGTGACCCCGTCCCGAACGCTACACGAGCTGATGGTTCTTCGACTAAATCCATCCCCGTAGAACAGTTTCTGATAAGTGGACGTAGTGCCGTGCTTTAGCCGGCATTCCCAA
>JABIRI010000222.1 GCA_018667915.1 Opitutaceae bacterium
CGCGGCCGATGTGGCCGGTGACTTGGAGTCCGTTGGCGTGGGCGGTTTTGATGGCCGTATCCATTTCGGCAGCGGGGAGGCTGACATAGAGTTTTACCGAGGTGAATCCTTCCGCGGCCCAATACTTAATCATCCGAGCGGCGTCGGTGGGGGATTTGACGCCGTGGAGTTGAGCGATACCGGTGCCAATTCCGTCCACGTAGGGGGCGGTGAGGTGATACTTGGGGCCGATGGCTTCTCCGCGGGAGATACGCTCGCGTAGTTCTAGGTCGGTGTAGGGCTCGAGGCTTCCGGTCGTGCGAGCCGTGGTGACTCCGGCGGCGAGATACATCCGAGGAAAGGAGTATTCCATATAGTTCATGTGGAACGGGCCGCCGACCATGGAACTGTAGAAACTGTGTTCGTGCACCATCACGAGCCCGGGCATCACGGTCTTCCCGGAAAGATCATGCACCACGGCGTCGGCGGGAATTTTCGGTGATGCTCCGACTGCACCGATGCGTCCATTTCGCAGCACAATGGTTTGTCCTTCGCTGGCGGGATTCCCGAGGCCGTCGATGATTCGAGCATTGGTCAGAGCGATAATCGGGTCGGTGATGCTGACGCTGGGATCATCAGGTAAATTGTCCGCAGCAGCGGTGGCGATATTTGCTGCGGCCAGAGAGAGGGAGACCAAAAGGCGAAGTGCGTTCATAAGGGAGGGAATCAAAGTTGCGTTGCCGCGTGCCGGATTTCCGGCGGGATTTCGGACGGTGCGATCCAATCGCGTTGGGCGTAAGTGGTCAGCCGTTCGATTTCACCGGGAAGTTGAGCCACCAGGTCTTCTTGCTTTTCGCCGAAGAGTGCTCGGTCGATCTGGAGTTCAGAAACGGGAGGGGCATTTTGGGCCGAAATTCCGTCGGTTACCTTAGCCCACGTTTGCATGACCCGACGCTGACGAAAAGGAGTGGCAACGAGGATTGCGGTGTTAACCTCCCAGTTCGCTGTGCGCATAAGCTCCAGGGAGAACCGGATGTTGTCACCGGTGTTGGTGGATTTGGTTTCGGTGATCAGATGATCGCGGGGGAAATCGGGGATCAAATTGAATAGGACCTCGGCAAAGGCCTCGGCTTCGGGCATATTCAAATCCGCCGATCCGGCGCCCACGCCGCCGGTGAACAGGATTCTTGGAGCGAGACCCGCTTGCCAGATCTCGGCACACCGATGGGCGATGCGAAGGTCAAAGTGACCGAATCCCACCACCAAATCCGCCGGCGACAAAGGATCGGGGCTACGGGTGGTCAAGTAGTGGTAGGCGACTTCGGCGGGGCTAGCAGACATATCCTAGGTCAGAGAAAGGCATCTCAAATGGTCAAAGGCGAGACCTCAGCCGGTTTACGCTTTTCACGGTGCTCAAATCGCGGTTCGTTGGAACCTCATGGAGGTTACTTTTCTCGGCACCGGCACATCTCAAGGCGTTCCTATGATCGCCTGTGACTGCGCGGTGTGCACCTCCAATGATCCGCGCGACAAACGGAGCCGTTGCTGCATTCATGTGGTTATGGACGGGTTGCACATCCAAGTGGATGCTTCGTCGGAATTTCGCCTACGGTGCGTGGAGGAGAAAATTAATTGGATCGATTTTTTCATTCTGACTCACGGGCATGCGGATCACATTGTGGGAATGGATGACCTGCGCCGTTTTTGTGACATGCATGGCGGTGAGGCGTTGAAAGTGTATTCAACGGACGAGGGAATTAGCCGGGTGCTTTCGATTTACCCGTATGCGATTCTGGATCGGCCGGTCGTTCGGGGCTATGCGGCGTTTAAACTCGAGCCGATGCCGGAGAAGCTGGAGCTGGAGCAAGGGACCATCGAATCCACGTTGCTGCCTCATGGCGGGGTGAATACCTTGGGGCTGATTTTCACGGAACGAAGCTCCGGCAAAAAATTCACCTACTACACGGATTGTAAACGCGTGCCGCGCGAAGCGGTCGCCTTGGCTAAGGGATCGGATGTGGTGGTGCTTGATGGGCTACGACCGACTCCGCATCCGTCCCACATGACGATTGGCGAAGCCACCGCAGTGGCCGCCGAGATTGGCGCACCGATGAGTTATCTGACCCATTTGACGCACTTGACCTCGCACGTGGAAGTGGAGGCGGGATTACCGCAATCCGTGCGGGCGGCCTACGACGGATTGAAGCTCTCTCTTTGAAGGTGCGTTCAATCTATGGAGCCGATTCGGTCCCGTAAAAGATCCAATTGATCGGCGGACAGATAGTGGACGACATCGCTCCATTCGAAACTCAAAGCGTCCGGTGATCGCGCTTGAACGATCAAAGCGTAAAGGGTGCTGAATTGATCGTCGGTCAATTGGAGGGCGGCGCGTGAATCGTCGGTTAACAGGGACTCGGTGCCGGCGGCGCGGTTGATGATTTGTTGCAGGCGAAGATTTTGGGCGGTGGTCAGCGAATCTTTGCGGAATTTTTCCACGGCAGCGTTGGTCTCGGCTAAACGAGACTGGCGTTGGGCTCGCCGCTCATCGGAGGAGATATCTTCGTTGCGTCGTCGATTGGTGGGTTGGGAATTTTGAAATTCTCTGAGAGCGGTGCGAAGCGTGGTGCTTTCCTCGTGAGTTAAACCGAGCTGTTTGATAATGTCGGTATCGCCCAAGGCTTGAAGGGCGGGATGACTCGGAGCGTTTCGGCCCCCACGCCCGGCCCCGCCCGCGGGTGGGCCTTGGGCCCGGCCACCACCACCACCGCCGCCACGACGAACGAAGTCACGGGAAGGTTCCCCGCGCCAGTAACGGGGGATGAAAGGGAAGTCTGGAGTGATGACGTAGTAGTAGGTGCCGTCGGGATATTCTGGGGTGACGCCGGAACGTCCGTTGGCTCGGTCAAGGTCGCCTAATCCCTCCACGTATTCGTAATCCTGAACATACGTGCCATCGAAGGAGCCACCCGGCCCGTCGGGCCGTTTACCGGATTTTACGCGGTAGCTGGAGGATAGGGGTTGGAGTGCGCTTGAGGCGTCACGGGCATCGGCGTAAGACCAATGTGAATACACGGGAAATCCATCGGCGGCATAGCCGATGAGGCTGAAACTTTCGCTTGATCCTCGGTTTTCTAGCAGTCCCGATGGCATTCCATGATAGTGGTATTTGCCGGAGGGTTGGACGTGAGCATGATTATGGTCGACTCCCAGATCAACGTGGTGGCCGAGCGCTTCATATCGCCAACCGGAGTTGCGGTCGTCCTGCCACCATTCGGCGGCGTTGGGCTCGAGTAAAATGCCGTTTATCGCGATCCCAAACGCGGCGAGTTCAACTTCGCGCCAACGATCAGAGATCTTTGGGTTCATCGGCACGCGATGACTATCGTCCTGCGGCGTGATGATGTTGGGATTCGCGGGATTGGGGAATCGGCCGTGATGATGGTCGGGGAGGGCGTCTCCCGATATTGTTCGGTATTCGGCGGAATGTTCTATCGTAACGCCTGCGTCCAAAGCAGGCATTTCATTCCCCGCGGTGTGAGCGCCTTCATGGGCGAGCAAAGTGGCCGAGGAAACGAATACTAACAGAGATAATTTAGGTGGCATAGCGGGTCTAATTTCGACGACGGCGGTTTTGTTGACGCTCTTCGAACTCGGGTAGGCCCATTATCCGTTTCTTGAGGAGATTTTTAAGTTTGGTGGTTAAAGCGATCTCGCGAGATGCAAGATCGGTAGATTCGGTTGGATCATCGATGAGGTTGTAGAGTTCGGCCTCGGGTCCGTGTCCCACAAGTTTCCACTCGGGGGTGATTAAAACGTATTGGTGGTTTCCCATCACGAGGGGGGCTCGATCAAGGGTGGAGGTCCCGTCCAACGCACTGCGCAGATCGATCCCATCGGTCGTCGGTTGATTTTCGGAGGAGACTCCCGCAGCGGTGAGGAGCGTGGGCATCAGATCCATCGCGGATGCGAGTTGGGCGGTCCGGGCACCCGGAGCGGAGGCGCCCGCCCATTTGATGACGAACGGTGCACGAATCCCTCCTTCGTAGATCGTATTCTTGCGGCCGCGGAAATCTCCCACGTCGGCAAACCGGAGTCCGCCATTGTCGGAGAAAAAGACCACGATGGTGTTCTCTGCCTGTTCGGATTGTTCGATCGCGGTAAGAAGCTGACTTACCGCGACGTCGAACTCCGCGACCATTGCGGCGTAGGTGGGGCCGTTGGGTCCGTCGAGGTGGGCAAACTTGGCAATGGTCTTCGCGGGCGCCTGAATAGGTGCGTGAGGAGCGTGGGGGGCGAAGAAGAGAAAGAGTGGTTGATCCTGAGTCTCCTGAATGAGTTTCACGCCTTCGTCTGCCTGGAGATGAGTGATGTAACCTTTTTCGTGGGCGATTTCATCGTTGCGCCACCAGTCTTTGCTATCCCGCGGTCCCATATGAGTGAAGTAGTCGATCCCGGTTTGGAAACTGCCATAAAACTCATCGAAGCCTCGGTTGTGTGGTTTTTGCTCATCAGCATTTTCGTGACTCAAATGCCATTTTCCAATCATCGCGGTGCGATAACCCTGCGACTGCAGGATCTGCGGGAGCAGAGGTGTATCGATGGGAAGTCCGGGGTCGGCTCGACGAACCGGAGCGGCAATCCCGATGCGATGCGGCAG
>JABIRI010000296.1 GCA_018667915.1 Opitutaceae bacterium
ACCTACGGCGTCACCACTGCCCAATGCGTGAAGCTCAATAAAGCGTTCGGCGCTCAAGCCCAAACCGTCGTCACCACCGAGCCTTATCGCGCCGCGCGCGAGATCGACGGCATAGGCTTCAAAACTGCAGACAAGATCGCCATCAATCTGGGCTTCGCCAACGATGCCCCGCCCCGTCTCGATGCAGGGCTCATCTACGCCATGGAGACTTTGCAAGAGGAAGGCCACACCGCTATCCGGGAAGCCGACCTGATTGCACACGCCGCCGAATTGCTGGAGACCACTCAAGACCGACTCGAGGCGCGCGTCGGCGCCTTATTGGAAAGTAAAAGTCTCGTGCGACATTGGGCCGACGATTCTCCCGATCCCCTTCCCGGTTCAGGCTTCATCCAACTTCCCGTTCAGGACCGCGCCGAGCGCAAGATCGCCGCCGTCGTGCAACGCGTGAATGCAGTGCCCTCCGGGCTGCCCCCCATCAAAATCGACGCCGCCGTCGCTTGGGCTCAGGAAAAAGCCTCCATCGAGTTCGCCTCCAAACAATCCGAAGCAATCCGCACCGCTCTCGCCGCCAAGATGAGTATTCTCACCGGCGGACCCGGAACGGGCAAGACCACGATATTGCGAGCGCTCGTCGACATTCTCCGGGCAAAGAAAGTAAAACTCCACCTCGCGGCTCCCACCGGACGCGCTGCGCAACGTCTCGCCGAAACCACCGGAGGCTTTGCTTCCACGATCCACCGGTTGCTCAAATTCGATCCGGCGGCAGGTCGCTTCACCACGAACGAGGATCATCCCCTTTCCACCGATTATCTCGTGGTTGATGAGGCCTCGATGCTCGATACGCGGCTGGCCGCTGCACTGCTCCAAGCCGTGCCCGCCAAAGCACATCTGCTGCTCGTCGGTGACACCGATCAACTTCCTTCGGTTGGCGCGGGCAACGTGCTCCAAGACTTAATCGGGACCGGCGAAGTTCCCGTGACGCGACTCGATGTTATTCATCGCCAAAAGGGCCAAAGCGGCATCGTCACCACCGCTCACGCGATCAACGCGGGCGACCCTTCCATGCCGCCCTCTCACCCCGAACCCGAAACGATTCCGGTTTGGAGCGACCTCAATTTCATTCCCGTGGAAAGTCAGGAAGACTGCGTGCGCCAAGTCGTCGAGCTGTGTCGGCAACACATTCCACGCACCCACCGCTGGGTGAAACCGAGGCAGGACATTCAGGTGCTCGCTCCCATGCACCGCGGCACCGCCGGAGTTGCAAACTTCAACGCTCGGCTGCAAGACGCCCTCAATCCCGGTCAAGCCGGCGTAAAGTTTGCTGCCGGTGAGTTCCGCGCGGGAGACAAGATCATCCAGTTGCGCAACAACTACGATAAGAACCTGTTCAACGGAGACATCGGCACCATCACTTCGGTCGATGCCAAAGCCAGTAAGTTGATTGCAGACTTCGACGGGGAATCCCACGAATTTGAGCGCGGTGAATTCAATAATCTGGCCCTCGCCTACGCCATCAGTATCCACAAATCCCAGGGCTCGGAATACCCCATAGTCGTCGTTCCCCTGATGAAGGCGCACTTTATGATGCTGCAGCGCAACCTGCTCTACACCGCGATCACCCGCGGCAAGAAAAAGGTCTACATCGTGGGCGAACCGGCGGCCTACGGTATGGCTGTGCGCAATCACGAAGCCAAGGTGCGTAGCACGCACCTGAAGCAGAAGGTAGCTACCGTGACCTCTTAATCGCGTCGGGCCCGTAGGTGATCCGGTCCAAATGAAACCGGCACTGCAGCCTAATCTCTGCAATGCCGGTTCAAGAGACCAGCTTGTGGAACAAGCTGGAAAGTGTTGGGGCGTTCGACGTCGAGTGACGTTACTCTTCTGTTCGTTACGACCGTAAGAATACCCAATTATCTATAAATGTCTGATGGATTTTAACTTTTTTCAAAAAGGTGACCGGCGCCGTAGCCTAATCTCTACGACGCCGGTCGGGGTGTGATCCACCACTCGGATCAGCAAGTTGTTGCGTAGCAGAATCTCAGGTTCGGCTACCGATGAGTTTTCGAAAGAAACTGGGTTTGGCCAGTTGTGCTCGGGTTTGCCTCGATTTCGCAAACGCCTTGGGCGGCGGAGGAGGCAAACCACGTCGTTTACGATCCAAATCCTTCACTTGCTCCGCCAAGTCACGGAGTTGTTGTTCCCTCAGTTTGATCTTCCGGTCCAAGTCCGTGAGCGACATCCGTTCATCACGGAACAAGGCCCGCTCCCCCTCCAGGGAAGCCTTGGCTCGCTCGAGTTCTTCCCATGCGCTGGTCAAATCCGATTCGGAACCTCGAACCGGAGCTGCAATCGCAAACGGAGGCCGAGCGAATGCGGCCGTTTCGGTTTCTCTCTGCCTTAAATCCTGTTCGAGCTTCGTCAGATTATGGCGCTCAAGGTGAAGCGCTTTTTGCTGCTGATCAATCTCCTGCCAGGCGACATCCAGTTCAGCCCCTTCGGCGCGAAACTCCGCGACTTCATGGGCCAACTCTTCTCGCTCTCGACGAAATTCCGCACGCTCTTCTCTGAGTAAACGCGCCTTTTCATCCATACCCGCTTGAGCAGCGGCAATGACTTCACGTTCGAGCTGAAGTTCGCGTAGTCCCTTCCACAAGAGGTCACGCTGATCGGCAGTTTCTTGATCAACCTCGGGAACCACCAGAGTCGGATCGAGCTGATTTAGGGTGCCTTCGACTTCAGCCAATTCAGCTTCCGTGGGTTCTGCATCGGGGGTGAGTCCGAGGAGCGTCAAAATACGGCGAATGACGGGTTTGGGATCGGTGCGCAGCGGCAAGACATCGGTCAGACCGTGGCGAATACCTTGAACCACCAAGGGTAGCTGGAGTTCAGGCAATAACATCACAACCGGAAGATCCGGTTGAGCTTCACGCAACGGGAGCGCGAGCGAAAACAGCTCATCGTCGAGGGTGAGCTGTCCCAATAGCGCGAGATCAAAGGGCTCCCCGCTAAGGGTAGTTACGGCGGCAATTTCGGGTTCAACCGCCTGCACACTCAATCCCGCTTCGACCAACAACATGGTCAGCATTCGGCGAGTGTGTGGGTCGGTGTGAGCGACCAGGATTCGTTTTGGATTTTTCATCGTAGAGATTTTTCCCACGAATCGAAACCAACCAGGTCTACGCAGTTTGGCTACGTAAATATGCTACCTAAACATCTATTTACTATGTTTTTACAACACTATAGTTTTACATTTTCTTAACGAAACGGGCTTCAAAACACTACGCCCGAAAGATCACGCTTTCGCGGTTAAACATCTTAACACAAAGCCATAACGCGGCCGCCGCATACACCACTTGGGAGCCGAAGATCACGAGGATGAAGTGCCAATTCCAGACTCCCGAGAGCATTTCTTTGCACACCAAGCTCAGGCTCGTGATCGGCACCAGCGCAGTTTTCCAGGTCAATTCGACGCCGGGAAGCATTCCCATAACGGAAGGTAGGATCACGACGATCATTAACGGTGAAACATAGCTTTGTGCTTCTTTGAAGCTTTTGGCGAAAAGCGAAACCGTGAGCAGCCCCACCGCAAAAAGAACGGCCAAGGGCACAATCATACCGAAGACCCCCAACATGCCCCACGGATCGATGAGCATAACAAAACCCTCACCACCGCCCTCGCCTCCACCTGCACCGCCACCACCGGCAAATACCTTACCCGCACCCACTGCGCTGACCGCAAACATGATCAGAGATAAGAGCATCGTCACGACAGACGCGGATAGTGTCATGAGAAACTTTCCCAAAACAATATTCACCCGGTTCACGGGACTGCATAACAGGGTCTCCATCGTGCCGCGTTCTTTCTCACCGGCCGTCAGGTCCATCGCCGGATACATCGCCCCGGTCATGCACAAAATCACCACGATATAGGGAATGAATCCACCAAACGCATTTCCGCCGACCTTCTCGGGCGGCGCGACGTTTTGAGATTTGACGTCGAACGGCCGGGCAATGGTCGCCGGCAATCCACGTGCCTCCAGGCCCACCTCGACCATGTCGTCACGGTAATCACTCAGAAAACCCTGCACCTGTCCTCGGCCCATCCCGGACTTCATTTCACCTTGATAATGATAGATGGTGATTTACGGGGCCTCGGCTGAGGATACTCCGGCTTTGAACCCATCCGGAATCTCGACGGCCACGCGAATGCGTTTATTCGAAATCTGATCCCGGAAATCTTCCGCCTGATCAATGACGCGAAAATCCTCATTAGCACGCATCTTCGCCGCCAACTTCGGCGCATTTTCTTCGCCAATGATCATCATCGAGGTCGATTCGGTCTTAGCCTTTGTGATGATTTTAGTCATCACAAACCCGGCGCCAAAGATGATGCCCGGAATAACGAGAGCGGGAATCAAGAAGGTGGTTATGAGCGTGCGCTTATCGCGCAGCGTATCCGTCATTCCCTTAAAGTAGACGGTGCAAATAGC
>JABIRI010000356.1 GCA_018667915.1 Opitutaceae bacterium
CAGGCAGCTTCTGCACATAAGGCTGATCACAGTAACCTTCGGACGGAATCTCGTATCCAGTGGTGATATTGATAGCGGGTGGAATCTGCTCCATCGCAGCCTCAATCATGGCTTCTTGATTGGTGCTGCCTGCCGTGAAGGCAGGGTACAGCAGGAACAATCCGGAACTAAAGAGTCCGGAAATCACGCGGGGGCAGAGGCAGTTCATCGAAGAAGAGGGTAGGGCGAAAAACGAACGGCGAGTCGGCCATTCAGAGTAGGTCATAACAGCACGGGCCAAGAATGGATGCAAAAGCCAAAACCCCAAGTTAAGGTCCGCCGATTTTTGATGCGGTGGTAATTTTGGCGGAAACCCTCAATTTAGGGGATATCAATCGTCAGGATACTCGTTTTACTATGTGATTCTACCGATCGGATATTTCCGAACCGATCATACCTCCCCAGCATGAACCCCCGTCCCTCAAAATTTCACTGCGAAGTTGTTCGCCCCCTTACCTTGATCTTGGTGGCGACAGGGTTGGTTTTGGTGGCGGCAGTCACCTTTGGGGCGCAGGGCGAACCGTCTCTGACCCCCGTGCCCGAATCCAATTCGGTTCGGATGGTTTGGGCTACGGAACCGCCGAAAATCGACGGGAAACTGGACGATGCGGTTTGGGCTAAAGCTGAAGTGATCTCGAATTTCACCCAGGTGAGACCGGCAGAGGGCGTTGCTCCTACAGAAAAGACGGCGGTTCGATTGCTGCAGGATGATAATTTTCTGTATGTGGGCATTCGTGCCTTCGACTCCGAGCCCGATAAGATCATCGCCCGGGAGATGCAGCGTGACGTCACCCTTCGCTCCGAGGATCGAGTCAGTTTTTCGATCGATACGTTCCACAACATGAGATCCGGTTACTACTTCTCCATGAACGCGCGGGGTTCTCGCCAAGATGGGCTGATTGCGCCGGGGATGGACCGAGGGGGGTATCAGACCGAATGGGACGGCATCTGGTATGGAAAGTCATCCATCGACTCCCTGGGGTGGATGGTGGAAATGGCGATCCCGGCCAAAACCATATCATTCGATCCCAACCAGAAAACCTGGGGGTTCAACGTCCAGCGGGATATTAAACGAAAAGGCGAACGGGTGAGGTGGGCCGGCCTCAAACGTAATCTGCAAGTTGCCCACATGAGTGATGCTGGAGTCATTTCCGATATCGGTGAATTCAGTCAGGGGCGGGGATTCGATATCCTCCCGTATTTGAAGGCCAACTACAAAAAGGACTCGGTGACGGGAACGGACGGGTTTGAATTCGAGCCGGGATTGGATCTGTTCTATAAATTGACTCCCGCGGTCACACTGGCTCTCACCATCAATACTGATTTTGCCGAATCTGAAGTAGACGCCCGTCAGGTGAACCTCACGCGTTTCCCTCTTTTCTTCGAAGAAAAGAGAGATTTCTTTCTCCAGGACTCCAATATTTTCAGATTCGCCGACCTCGAGAGGTCTCCCTTGCCCTTCCATTCGCGCCGCATCGGATTAGGGCGCAATCGAGAACCCCTTGATATCCTGGCGGGTGGAAAAATCACGGGACGGATTGGTGACCTCAACTTTGGCCTGCTCAACGTCATGGTGGATGAATTCGAAGATCTTGGGGCGAATAACCTCACCGTGGCTCGCACCTCGATGAACGTGCTGAGCGAATCCGAAACCGGGATCATTGCCACGATCGGCGATCCGACGTCCGACGACAATAATGCCCTCATCGGCTACGATTTTAATTATAAGAATTCAGATTTTAGCGGCAGTGGCCAAACCGTAGAGAGCAATTTTTATGTCATGAAGTCGTTCACTTCTGATCTCTCCGGTGACGACTTTGCTTATGGGGCCACCCTTACATACCCCAATTCAGAATGGGAATGGGGCTTAAAAGCTGAGCAGATCGAAGAGAATTTTAATCCCGCTTTAGGCTTCATTCAAGAAGCCGGTGTCCGCCAATTCGAAGGCGAGTTGGAGCGGTCTTGGCATCCTCAAGCCATTGGCACCATCAACCTGAATACATCGGCAGAACGCCGCACCCGCATTGATGGCGAGCTTATCAATCAAGAGGTGCGATTTCTCGGATTCGGCATCGAGTCGCCTATCAGAGACGAGTTGGAATTGGCACCGTTATTTATTGAGGAGCAACTTTTTGAACCGTGGGAAATTATCGACGGCGTGGTTATCCCACCGGGTAAATACAGTTTCTCTCGCATGCAGGTCGAAGTAGGTTCGGCGGAGTCCCGTCAGCTGAGTGGATATGTGGGCGTGGAGTTTGGTGATTTTTTCTCGGGCACGCGCACGAACGTTGAAACGGAAGTCGGCTGGCGCCCGGCGCCCTTTTTTAATATCTCAGCCAGCTACGAGACCAACATCATCGATCTTCCGGAAGGGGACTTCACGGTCGATGTCGTTCAGGTTAACTTTAACATCCCCTTCTCTCCCGACCTCGCTTGGAACATCACCAGTCAGTGGGACAGCGAATCAGAAAAATATGGGATGAATAGCCGCATCCGATGGACCATTAAACCCGGGAACGAGCTGTTTTTGGTCTTCAATCAGGAAATGGATACCTCGCGCGGGAGTTGGCGCACTTTGAAGTCCGATATCAGCACCAAAGCTGCTATGACATTTCGGTTCTAACCGGGGGGGGCGACAGAAGGTGAGGGTGACTGACCCCTGTCGATTCGCTATCAGTCAAAGGTCAAGACGTGATGTCATTTGGCTGCCTCCGGTTCACCCCGAGTGCCTCTGCTCAGTCGGGCTTGCCCTGGAGAAATTTGGCATCGGCGACATAGCCAGCGGGACGTGTATTTTGGCCGACTCGTTTTGTGCTTTCAATGTCGTCGCCGAGATCGATTCTCGCCTCTTCCAATAAGGCTTCGAGGCGTTTGACGACTTCAGGATTGTTTGCGGCGATGTTGTTAGATTCGCCGATGTCTTGCTGGAGATTGTAGAGGCGAATCGGGAGATTAATGGTTTCTCCTTTGCGGTTGAGGGAGCGTGTCACGTGCAGTTTCCAGTCGCCACTACGAACGGCCTGAAGTTGGCCGCGATAGTAATAGTAGAAAGCACGGTGGGGAGATTCCACGTTGGTTTTTCCGGACAGAACGGACCAAATGTTTTTACCGTCGATCTTGCGGTCGGTGGGAGCGGCGCCATCGGCCAGTTTCGCAAGGGTGGGGAGGAGATCCATGGAGGTGGCCAACGTATTCGTCTCGGTATCGGCGGGTATATTGCCGGGCCAACGAGC
>JABIRI010000250.1 GCA_018667915.1 Opitutaceae bacterium
GAGTTTGAAGTGGGCGGAGCCGACCTTTTCGCAAAGTCGCACGCCCCATTCAGTATGATCGCACTGATAGTCAGGATGATTCACTTTGGAATTTAGCAGTTCCATCGTGACGGTTGCTCCGTATTTCTCGGCAATGGGCACGATGCGCGCAAGACCTTGGGCGCAGATTTCGATCCCATCTTCGTCGGATTGTCCGCGTCGGTTACCGGAGAAACAGATGAGGTTGGTCGCACCTAAATCAACTGCCCGGGGAATTTGTTGTTCCATGAATGCGACGATGGTGTCGTGGTTTTTGGCGTCGTTAAGACCATCAGCGATGCGACCCGGCACACCCTTGACCATCGCGCATTGGAGGCCGCGTTGGTTGATGATGGGGAGTTCGTCGACGTCCAATAACTCGATGGATTCGAGACCTAGGTCTTTGGCCTGATCGGCCAGATCCTCGAGGGAGATATCTTTAAAACACCATTTGCACACCGAGTGCTTAAATTGGCGGGTTCCCGCGTGGTGATGCGCCGCGGTAACGTGGGGCGAACTTAGGGCCGCTCCGGTGGCGGTGGCCGCAAGAGCGGTGGTGGAAGCAATATTTTTGAGCGCAGTGCGCCGGGTAATCGGGGTAGTCACGGAGGTGGAGAATACGGGAGAGGTTGCGGCTGACCAGACTGGAGTCGAGGAGGGGGATGGAGAAGGCGTTGCGTTTAGGGAAGGGGTCAGGTCGTGATAAGTTTACTACATCCGCTGCGCGGATTTCGTAGAACTTGTCTACGACCTGACCCCAGTGGGCGGTTTCTTACTCTTGTTACTTGATACCTGATACTTGGAACTTGGAGCGCAGCGACCAATTGATACTTCGGTGCCCTGTGGCCGCCGTATAGTGCCATAACGTCACACCTAGGCTTGACCCGCCGGGGTGGTAGGGGATGATCCGGCATGATTCCGACGGTATTAATCGTAGATGACGAACGCCACACGCGTGACGGATTGCAGCTGGCGTTGGAGGATAGTTTTGATGTTTCGGTGGCGGCGAGTGCAGATGAGGCGTTTAACCAACTCGCGGCGCAGGAGTTTGACGTAGTGGTTACGGACCTCCGCATGCCGGGCAAGAGTGGTCTCAAGGTGATCGACAAAGCCCTCAGTATGCCGAATCAGCCGGCCGTGCTCATGATGACAGCCTATGGCAGCATCGATTCGGCGGTGGAGGCGATGCGGCGTGGCGCGGTGGATTTTCTGACCAAGCCCGTGAACATCGAACGGCTGGAGATTCTGATCAACCGGGCGCTGAAGAACCGCACCTTGGAGGTGGAAGTGAAGCAACTGCACGAACGGTTGGACGAAAAATTCAACTTCAATGGCATCGTGGGAGACTCGCCCAAGCTGTTGGAAGTGATCGATCGCGTGAAACTGGTGGCCCCGTCCAAGGCGACGATTTTGGTCGAAGGGGAATCGGGCACAGGCAAAGAACTCATTGCTCAAGCGATCCATCAAACGAGCCCCCGAGCTCGAGCGCCGTTTGTGGCCGTGCACTGTGCGGCACTTTCCGAAAATTTGCTGGAGAGTGAAATTTTTGGTCACGAGAAAGGCTCGTTTACCGGCGCGATGGAAAAACGGATCGGCCGCTTTGAAGCGGCGGATGGCGGCACGTTATTCTTGGACGAGATTGGCGAAATTTCCGCGTCCACGCAGGTGAAGCTTTTGCGATTTCTGGAGACAAAATCAGTCGAACGCGTGGGCGGGTCGAAGCCGATCGATCTGGACGTTAGATTGGTGGCCGCGACCAACCGCAATCTCGAAACCCTGGTAAAAGAAGGGAAGTTCCGGGAGGATCTGTTTTTCCGGCTCAACGTGGTGGGAATCCGGATGCCGGCCTTACGCGAGCGCACTAGTGATGTGGCGACATTGTTGGCGCATTACCTTAAATATTTTGCGAAGGAAAATGGCCTGCCGGTGCCGGAGCTCGAGCCGGGAGCCGTGGCCACGCTCGAATCATACGGCTGGCCGGGAAATATCCGTGAGCTACGCAATTTTTGTGAGAACGTGGTGGTGCTACATCGCGGCGGAAAAATCTCCGAGTATGATCTGGATCCGCGTTTCCGCGCGGAGGGCAACCTTCCCTCGGATGAAGGGGCACCGGCGGTGCCGACCGGTTCCGTGCTGTCCGTGGAAGAAAACGAAAAACGACTTTTGCGCGAGGCCCTGATTAAGGCGCGCGGCAATCGCACGAAAGCGGCCCAGTTGATGGGCATCAGCCGCCGCACACTGCATCGCAAACTCCTGCTCTGGCCAGAGCTCGACGTAATTGATTGATGGGCCATCCGCGTAAGAGATGAACCTGCAGCAAACCATTCTTTGGCTCGAGCAGGGCGGGGGTGCCCGGGTGCTCAAAGTAAGCGCTTTGTTACTCGCGCTGTTGGGGTTGAGCGTGACGGTGGCTTATAAACAATTTCATGGTCCTCGCACGGAGGAGACGCTGCGACAGGCCGATCTAGGCCGTTCCCTTGCCAGCGGGCAGGGCTTCACGTCCTCGGTCAATTACCCGCAAGTTCACGCTGTGCTCGAAAAACAAGGACACCTCTTCGACGCGACCGAACGGATGCCGGAGGTGTATCACGCTCCCGGATACCCGCTGGTGATTGCGGCAGCGTTGGCGATTCTGCCGGAAGGCCTGCGACATCGTTTATTTACGGATATACCTGATCCTCCGACGGGATTTGGCGCGGACTATTTATTGCTCGTGCTCAATGGCCTGTTTCTGGCGATCGCGGCGTGGCAGTGTTGGTTGCTCGGGCGGAAGTTGTTCGATGACCGGGTCGGATTGGTGGCGGCGGTCTGTCTTTTGGTTTCGACCTCGATCTGGTCACACGTGGTCGCGGTGGATGGGACTGCGTTGGCGATGGTATTGCTCCTGGGGTTGTTTCAAGTGCTGGTCTCGGTGGACGAGAAACTGACCGCGGGCAAAGAACCGTGGGGGGGCTGGGTTTTGACAGGAGTTTTGAGCGGTTTACTTTTTCTAACCGATTATCCGCTCGGGGTATTGATCGTCGTGGTCGCAGTGCATGCAATCGGGCGCAAACGGGCGCGCGCCGTGGGTGTGGTGTTGGTGGTCGCGGCGCTGGTGATTGCGCCTTGGTTGATTCGAAACGTATCCGTGATGGGATCGCCGGTGGCTTTGGCGGGGCAGGACATTGCGCTGCGCGTGAACGACTCCACGGCTGAACCGGAGACCTTTCGCACGACAATGTCCGCCGAAACTCCACGGCTGAGTCTCAACAAAATGGGCAACAAGGTCCTGACCGCGCTCCAGGAGACTTTGCAGCAGAACCTATGGGCGGGAGGAGGGCTGCTGCTCACGGCTTTTTTTGTCACGGGTTGGATTTACCGTTTTAAGCGGGATCTCACGAATCGTATCCGATCACTCGGTGCGTTGGCTTTGGCGTTGATGGTGATCGCTCACGGTCTGATGAATTCAGGCGAAGGAGAGCGCGTGCCTACCGCGGTGGGGGCACCGTTGATTATCCTATTTGGCGTGGGCTTTTTTATGGTGCTGGTTTCCAGCAGTCCCGCGTTGAAAGCATGGCCGGGAGCGGCGGCGTTGGTGGTCATCCTCTTGCAGGGGTTACCGCTGCTGCATGATGTATTGGAGCCCCGCCGGATTCACTTCAGTTACTGGGGGCGGCCCAACCCGCGCGGGGTGCTTCCAAGCCGAATTGGACCCTGAATATAGTGCTCGCGCTGACCCTTGGTCTTATTTTGGGCGTAGGTGTAGCGGTGAGTATTGAGTATTTTGATACGAGTTTCCGCAACGTAGCCGATATTGAATCCCAACTGGGTGTCCCCGTCGTGGGGGTCATTCCCCAATTCGCCGATGCTTCCGCGTTCGATCCCGATGACTTGGCCGCGACTGAGCCGTTCCGCGTATTGCATACGAGTTTGAACCTACTTTTACCGCAGAAGGAATCCACCGCGATAGTGATTGTTTCGGCGGGACCGGGGGAGGGGAAATCGACCACGGTAAATCGGTTGGCGGGAGCGATTGCCAGTTCGGGCCATAAGGTGATCCTAATCGATGGTGACATGCGCCGTCCCACCCAACATCGGCTGGGCAATTGGAAGCGCAGTCCGGGACTATCCGAGTATCTCCACGGTAAGGCATCCTTGCAGGAAATCGTGCAGACCGCAGCCGGGGACGGGCTGAATGTGATCGGAAGTGGTTCTCATTCGGGGTTTTCATTCAGTTTGCGCCACGCCGAGCGGATGAGGGAATTAGTGGCGGAACTTAAGACAACCTACGACCGCGTGCTTTTTGATTCTCCACCGATTATTGGCGTGAGTGATGCCTCTATTTTGGCGTCCTGCATGGATGGGGCCCTGCTGCTCATTCAACACCGTCGTAACCCCCGCGCCATGACCTCCCGGGCGCAGCATATTCTCGCCAGCGCGCAGACCCCGTTGATCGGTGCGATCCTGAACCAGGTGCCTCCCGATAGCGGCGAGGACTACGGTTACTACGCTCATAATTACACCTATTACGGATCCGGGGAGGGTAAGCGTTCGAAAAAATCTAGCTCGCGTGATGCGGCGACGACGGAAAAAAATCCGCCCGAGCATATCGATCTGCATGAGACTGATAAATAGTCCTCTCTTGCTGCGGGTTCTGTTGGCTCTGGGAATGACCTCTTGGGTAGGGGCTCAAAACGTTGGGATGGCCGAGTTGGAGCTCGTTGGCAGTGAATTGGTGGAGGGACCGCTCACCGAAATATTTGCCCAACACACCGCCGAGTTCGGCATCAAATTGGACGCCACCTTTCGTGGTTCGTATTCGGGAATCTTGGCCCTCAAGTCCGACGTCGCTGATATCGCTTTCCTGGTCGAAAATCCGCTTGGCGACGATTTACCTGATTCATGGGTGTCGCTGCCTCTGGGGCATCTGGCGGCATTTGTGATCGCTCCCCGAGAACTGACCTTGGACCAGTTAACTTTTGAAGATCTCACCCAGATTTTTGGAGCCGACAGTGCAGTGGCCACGACGAGTTGGGGCGATTTTGGCGCAGATGGACGCTGGGCGAGTGTGCCGATTTCGGCGCATATCACCACGCCGGCGGAGGGAATAGCCTACGAGATTTTTCGCCACCGAGTGCTGCCGTCACCGAGACTCAAGGTATCGGTCCGTGAATTCGATTCGCTCGAATCGACGCGGGAAGCGTTGCAGGCCGATGAGGTAGGCATTGCGGTAGTCCCCTGGTGGGAGGAAAGCGACGAACACTTCAAGGCGTTGCTCATCGGTTCTGCGGGGGGCGAAGTCGCGTTTGGCCCCAC
>JABIRI010000298.1 GCA_018667915.1 Opitutaceae bacterium
AATGATGTCGCCCGAGCGCACGTATTCCTTACACTCTTCGACGACTTCTTCGAAACGCGCTTGCGTGAAGTTACCGGTGGGAACGTCGACTTGGTCTACCGCCGAGAGGGTCGCGGGGGTGAGTTGATGGGGCTGCGCGAGGAGCGCGTTCATCTCGTTTAACTCCGCGACGGCTTGGTCGTAGGCGGCGTTTGGATCCGCTCCGATGTGGGCGTTGACGCAGAGACGGAGCGTTTGCTTGGCGCGATCGAAGATGGCCGTGGAATCGACCAGCATAAAATAGATTAACGGTAGTTTGTGTTCGTCGATCGGAGCAGGGGGGACAGAGCGCTCAACGCGGGTGACGTATTCGTAACCCAGAAAACCAACGGCACCGCCCGTGAAGCGTGGGAGTCCGGGAATTTCGACCGGGTTGACGTCTTGCATCTCCGCCTCGATGAGCTCGAGCGGGTCAGTCGGGGTGGGGAGGGTTTCCTTCGATCCGTCTGCGTTCGTGATGGTCGTAGTTTCCGGGCCACAGGCGTAAATCTTGCGTGGACGCACTCCGATAAAACTATAGCGGGAGAGATTTTCGCCACCTTCGACTGATTCCAGCAGAAAGGACGGGCCCGCCTGCTTGAGTTTAGCGTAGGCGGAAACCGGTGTCTCCAAATCCGCGATGAGTTCAGTGTGAACCGGAACCAGGTTGCCCTGTTGGCAGAGAGAAACGAATTCGTCGCGAGAGGGATGGATTTGCATGGGAGATGTTTGCTCCTCTTACGGACTCAATTCACAGATCGGCAAGTGCAACAGTGCGGCGGCACTTACTCGACCGTGACAGATTTAGCCAAATTGCGGGGTTTGTCTACGTCGCATCCGCGGGCGACTGCCACGTAGTAGCTGAAGAGCTGCATGGGAATCGTCGCGATGATCGGTAACACGGCTTCGTGGCAGGCCGGAATCACGATTACTTCGTCGGCCAGTCCCTCAGGGAGTTCGGCGTCGGACGTGGTGATTGCGATGATCGGTCCACCGCGCGCTTTGATCTCTTGCATCGACGAAATGACTTTGTTGAACAACTCATTTTGCGGCACGAGGAAGACGGAGGGGCACTCAGGATTGATGAGCGCGATGGGGCCGTGTTTCATTTCGGCGGCCGGATAGGCTTCGGCGTGGATATAGGAAATTTCCTTAAGCTTAAGCGCCCCTTCGAGAGCGATGGGGAATAGCTCCAAGCGGCCGAGGAACAACATGTCGTTGTAACGAGCGTAGCGTTCCGCGATGCCCTTGATATGCTCGGCGGTTTTAAGTGTTTCGCGGACGAGATCGGGCACCCCTTTGAGCGCCTTAACGTATTCGGTGCCGTCGCGCACGCTCATGTCGCGCATGCGCCCCACGTAAAGTGCGAGCATTGCGCCGATCAGAAGTTGGGAGGTAAACGCCTTGGTGGAAGCCACGCCGATTTCGGGACCGACGTGCTGGTAGATACCGCCATCGGCTTCCCGGGCGATGGTGGATCCTACGACGTTGTTGATCGCGAGCACCTTGAAGCCCTTGCGCTGAGCTTCACGCATAGCGGCTAGGGTGTCGATCGTCTCACCGGATTGGCTGACGACAAAGAAAAGCGTGTTGGTAAAAAGGGGCGTGTTGCGGTAGCGAAATTCCGAGGCGTGATCGCACTCCACGGGCATGCGGGAAAATCGCTCGATCAAATGCTCCGTCACCATGCCAGCATGCAGTGCGGTGCCGCAGGCACAGAACATGAACCGGTCCATGCTACGGAGTTCATTGGCCGTGAGGTTGAGCCCACCAAAGTTGGCCGTGGAATTGTCGGCCGAGAAGCGGCCTCGCATGGCGTTCTCAAGGGCTGCCGGCTGTTCGAAGATTTCCTTGAGCATGTAATGATCATACTCGCCCATGTTGGCGTCCTCTACGGTCCAAGTCACTTGATCGATAACTGGTGACACCCCGGCTTCATCCATGGTGGAGATTTGGAAGGTGTTGCCCTTGATGCTGACGAGTTCGCCGTCCTTGAGATAAACTACGTTTTGGGTGCGGCTGACCAATGCGGCGACATCAGAAGCAATAACGAGCTCTTCCGGTCCTACGCCCAAGATCAATGGCGAGCCTTGGCGGGCGGCAATGAGTTCATCGGGGGCATCGAGACTGATCACGCAGATCCCGTAGGTGCCGTGAACGTGCATGAGAGACTTACGCACGGCGGAGAGAAGGCGGGAGCCTTCGTCGGATGATTCCGTTTCCTTGTCGAAGTGATAGGAGATCAGATTGCAGAGCACCTCAGTGTCGGTTTCGGAAACGAACGTGTAATCCTTGGTTTCCAAGAATTTTTTGATCGTGGCGTAATTTTCGATCACACCGTTGTGGATCATGGCGATCCGGCCGTTACTGGAAACGTGGGGATGGGAATTCTCTTTCGTTACGCCACCATGAGTGGCCCAGCGTGTGTGGCCGATGCCCCGCGTGCCCTCGATAGGGTTTTGCGCCACAGTCTTTTGGAGACCAGCCACGCGCCCGATCTGTTTCGCTACCTTAAATTCGCCGCCAGACATTATGGCCACTCCAGCGGAGTCATAGCCGCGATACTCGAGTCTTTTCAGACCGTCCAAGATGATTGGGGCGGCCTTTGAATTGCCCACATAGCCAACGATTCCACACATATATTTTTGTTATTAGGTTGGCGAAGTTAGGCGGGGTGATAATCGTGGAGCAAGGTCTTAGCTAATCCTAACCCAATTTCCTATGAGCAAAGCAAAAGAAGTAGTGGCAGTAGTCATGGGGGGCGGACGCGGAACGCGTTTGCATCCTCTCACCTCAGAACGTTGTAAGCCGGCGGTGCCTCTCGCCGGTAAATATCGCCTGGTCGATATCCCGATCAGCAACTGTCTGAATTCTGGCATCAACCGGATTTTTATCCTAAGCCAATTCCACACTGCTTCGCTGCACCGTCACATTCAGAACACCTACAACTTCGACCAATTTGGGGGAGGATTTGTGGATATTCTTTCGGCGGAGCAGACCGAAGAGACCAATGATTGGTATCAGGGCACGGCCGATGCCGTTCGTCGCAATCTTCAGCATCTTAACTCGGAAGAACACGACTACGTGCTCATCCTTTCGGGTGACCAACTCTACCGCATGGATTTTAACGCCATCGTGGAGCAGCACAAGGCCAGTGGCGCGGAAGTGACCTTGGCCGCGATGGCCATGTCGACCTCGAAGGTCGAAGGACTTGGGCTGATGGGAGTGGATGACGATCTGAGGATCACAAAATTTGCCGAGAAACCCAAGGATCCCGCCGTGATCGAGTCACTCGCGATGAGTGCGGATCTGGAGCGTAAACTGGGCAACGAAAACACCAGCGAGAAGCGCTGTTTGGCCTCGATGGGTATTTACGTTTTCAATCGGAAGGCGCTGATGGAGTCGTTGGACAACGACATGACCGATTTTGGTAAAGAGATTATTCCGGGCCTGCTCGGGCAGAAACCACTCAACGCCTATGTCTACGAAGGCTACTGGGAAGACATCGGAACCGTGCGGGCATTTTTCGAAACCAATCTTGCCATCACCGACATCGTGCCGCCGTTCGACTTCTTCGATGAGCAGGCCCCGATTTACACGCACAACCGGTCGCTGCCTCCCTCCAAGGTCAATAAGTGCCTGATCGACCGGGCCGTCTTTGGTGACGGCAGTATCATTGAGTCCTCGGAAATTACCCACTCGGTGATTTCGCTGCGGTCGGTCATTCGTGAAGGTAGCACGCTCGAGGACGTCGTGATGCTGGGCTCAGACAATTACGAAACCGACGAAGAACTAGCGGCCAATCAGGCGGCGGGCATCCCGCATTTAGGACTCGGTAAAAATTGCCGAATCAAAGGTGCAATCATCGATAAAAATACCCGGATTGGAAACAACGTTACGTTGGATCCGGCGGGTAAGGACGACGGCACTTATGACCACGGCGTGGTCATTCGGGACGGCGTTTTATTGGTGCCCAAGGGCAAAGTCGTTCCCGACAACTTCTCGCTTTAAAGATCCAACGTCCACCGTCGCCCGAGCGACGCGGAACACGGTTTGGCTCGTGGCGAGGCACAATCTAAGTCGTCAGAATTTCGAGTGTTCTGGAATCTGCATTCCAGTCAGTAGCCACAGTTTCGGAAATTTCCAGTCCCACGACGGCGGCGGCCTGCGTTGATGCCATGGCCCAGACCGTTTCGAAATCCAGTCCCGTCCACCGGCACGTGCGCTCGATCGCATCGTCCAGGGTGAGGGAAGAGCCTGCCAAATGCCCCCCTCCGACGGCGGTTACTTTACCGTCTGCGGCGCGTTCGACCTCCCAATCTGCCAGGGTATATATTCCGGGGGGCGAGGCGGCTGCTGCGACGGCATCGGTTACCAATACAGAGCGTTGAGGGGACTTGGCCTTGATGACGGATTGCACAAAAGCCTGCGTCAGGTGATGGCCATCGACGATCAGTCCCGGGATCAAATTATCGCACGCCAACTGGGGCCACAGGCTGTTGTGGTGCCGATCCATCCGGCTGAAGCAGCCGTTACCGAGATGGGTGGAATGCGTGGCGCCCGCGCTCGCTGCGTCGGCGATTTGCTGACTGTCGGCTGCGGAATGGCCAATGCCGATGGTGATGCCTTCGTTGGCTAAATATTCGGTGAGGGCCAGCGCGCCCGGAACCTCGGGGGCCAAAGTTACGAGACGGATTTGGCCTTGGGCGGCATCCTGACGGATTTTGAAATCTTCAATGGAGGCATCGCAGACGTGAGCCAGATCGTGCGCCCCTCGCGGTCCATCGACGGGAGAAATGTATGGCCCCTCCATGTGTATTCCCGCGATGAGTTTGTTTTGGCACGTGATCAACGCTTGAGCACAGCGGGCGAAGTGCTCGGTGCTCGAAGTGATGATCGTGGGCAGGCAGCCCACGACGCCCGTTTGTCGCATCTTGGCGAACGAGGTGTTGAGATCGTCCGCCGAGGTCTCGCCGTGATTATAATCGACTCCGGCGAAGCCGTTGACCTGAAGGTCGAATAATCCCGGCCGCGGTGGGGTCATGGGGTGACGACGTGTGAACTGCGGTATTCGTCGGATAACAACGAAGCAGCGCCCTCATCGAAATAGAAGTGGTTGCCCGCGTGTTGTCGCAAAATCGAAGCGGGAGCGACCGGTGAAATCGGACCTTCGAGACAGGCTTTGGCCGCCGCAGCTTTACGGACATCGGGCACGAGCGTGATGACAGATTTTGATTTGAGCAGTTGCTGCGCCGAGAGGGTGATCGCTTGTTTCGGCACGTCCTCGAAAGTGGGAAACCAGCCTTCGCCCAGTTGCTGACGGCGGCAGGCCTCGTCGAGATCGACCACCAGGTAGGGGTCGGTCGCTTCGAAATCGGCGGGCGGATCATTGAAAGCGATATGCCCATTCTCGCCGATGCCTGCGAAGGTCACATCGATGGGGCCGCTTTGGAGGGCCTCACCCACGATTCGGCAAGTCTCTTGAGGATCACTTTCGCCGTCTAGCAAATGGTAACGCTGAATCCCCGCTGGCGTGATCAGTCGATCTACAAGATAGCGTCGAAAACTGGCGGGATGGTCCATCGGAAGGGCGACGTATTCATCGAGATGAAACATTTCGACCTTACTCCAATCCAGGTCCGGGGCCTTCGTGATCGCATCGACAAACTCGATTTGGGATGCGCCGGTTGCCGCGATGATTCTTGCTTCGCCTCGTTCATTGATCGCCTCGCGGATGATAGCGGCCGCATGTTCCGCGGCAGCCGCAGCTGCGGTCGGACGATCAGGGTAAACGCGAATAGTGGGGTGCGCATCAGCCATAGTGCCATCGGGTATCATGATCTTCGGGGTTTCGGGCGAGTTTAAAATCGAGATGAAATTTCATGGATGTAGAGTCGCTCCTAAAAGGGTAGGAGATACGACAGCGAGGAATCGATCCAAATGAAATTTCATCCTCGATTGAGAATGGTTTAAGGATTGCCTGATTCTGCGAATCTCCTCGGTTTCGGAGTTGTGAAACCATTGGATCGAGCAACTCATCAGACCCACGGACGCGATGCGATTGATGCGCTGAAGCATGGTGAGGGAAAACCTATGGTGGAGTGGCTACGCGAGCATCTCTTCGGCCACGTTATGCCGTTTTGGGAAACCCATGGGGATGAAACCCATGGCGGATTATTTACCTGTATCGCCGATGACGGTAAGAGAATCGCGGGTGATAAATGGCTCTGGAGTCAGTGGCGCGCGGTTTGGGTATATGCTCGGATCTTCAACACCCTCGATCCCGATCCCAAGTGGCGAGATCGCGCGCTCTCGGTTGCGTCGTTTTGCGTGCAGCATGGTTGGCTTTCGAAGGAGTTGGGTTGGGCATTGCTGCTCACGGAAGAAGGACAGGTGAAGCGAGGTAGCGAGAGCATCTATGTCGATGCTTTCGCGATTTACGGGATGAGTGAACTGGCCCGAGCGACGGGTGACAGCACTTGGCTGCAACGCGCACGTGAGACGGCGGACGGCGCGGTGGATCGGATCGAACGGATGGGAGATCAGATCCCACATTTTCCTTATCCGCTGCTGCCAGGGAGCAAACCCCATGGTGTCCCGATGATTTATTCATTGAAGCTGGCGGCACTCGCGCAAGCCACGGGCGATTCAAAATATCGGGATTTGAGTCACGCGGCGCTCGATGAAGTAGACTCTGATTTTTACGATACCGCGGCGGATCGAGTTTGGGAGTCAGCGGATCGGCAGGGCGGGGCGCGTCCGCTCGGGGCCGGGCAAGTGACGCTGCCGGGGCACGTGATTGAAGGGCTTTGGTTTCGGCGACTGGTCGATCACGCGTTTCCTCGCGACCAAGTGGACCAAGCGGAGATCTGGCGACGAATGCGGCGGCATATCGACATGGGC
>JABIRI010000186.1 GCA_018667915.1 Opitutaceae bacterium
ATCGGATCCTCAATCGTGATAATGTGGCGGGCAAGGTTCTCGTTGATGTAATCGATCATCGCCGCGAGCGTAGTGGATTTACCACTACCGGTTGGCCCCGTCACCACCACGAGCCCTTCGCTCATGTGGCAAAATTTCTTCAATACTTCCGGCAAATTGAGGGTGTCGAAGGATAGAATCTCCGCGGGAATTTGACGGAAAATCCCCGCCTGCCCCCAGTGGTTATAGAGGTAGTTTCCGCGGAAACGCGCTACGCCTGGAATCTCGTGCGCCAAATCGAGATCCTTGGTGTCGAGATACTCTTTCCAACGGTGCTCCGGGCAAATTTCACTCAGATAGGTTTCCATCTGCGGTGCCGTGACGATACCGTCTTCGATCGGAATCACGTTACCCGAAATTCGAGCCTTTGGCACCATACCGACGTTGAGGTGCAAATCGGATCCGCCCTTATCGAGCATGAGTTTTAACAGGCGATCAATGGCGGGCATGAGCTAAAAGAATAAAATGGGGTTCAAAATAAGATGCGACCGACGCCGGTAAGATCATCAGGTAATCTGGGCCAACACGCCCTTGGTGGTAACATTCTGGCGGGCAACATCGGCCGAAATTTTCCCGGCTTTGTAGAGCTCCATGACAGAGTTTTCCATCAGGCACATGCCATCTTTGACGCCGGTTTCCATGACGTTGCGAAGTCCCTGCATCTTGCCTTCACGAATGAGTGCGGCCACCGCGGGGTTGGAAGTAAGGATCTCACAAGCAAGCACGAGGCCTCCGTCCGTGCTCGGAAGAATGCGTTGGCAAAGCACGCCCCGCAGGCTCTCCGCCACCGAGGACCGAATCTGCGTTTGCTGCGCTGGAGGGAAAACATCGAGCAATCGATTGAGCGTCGTGGAGGCATCGCTGGTGTGCATCGTGCCGATCACCAAGTGACCTGTTTCCGACGCGCTGATCGCCATCTCAATCGTTTCGAGATCGCGCAATTCGCCAATGGCCATGATATCAGGATCTTCGCGTAACGCGCCTTTGAGGGCGGATGAGAAAGACCGCGTGTGCGAGCCCACTTGTCGCTGGGTGACGTTGCACCCGATGGATTCCTGCACGATCTCCACCGGATCCTCGACGGTAATGATATGATCCTTACGCGCCTTATTCAGTTCGTTGACCAAGGCAGCCAAGGTCGTGGTCTTTCCTGCGCCCACCGGTCCGGTCACAAGCATCAGGCCGTTGTGGTAGGACAGGAGCTTTTTAATCGTATCGACGTTCTTGAGTCCGAGGCTATCGATCTCCGGCACTTCGGCCGAAACCATCCGGTAGCAACCGGAGGCACCGTCTTTTTGGAACATCAAATTGACGCGGTAACGGTGGCTTTCATCGAGAGCTAAGGCGAGGTCGTAGTCTTTGAGCCGGAGGTAGTCGTCTTTTTGGTGTTTGGCCAGGAGCACGGTATTCAGCCGTAGAGCTTCCTCTTCGGTGAGGACGTGTTCACCAAGATATGAAAGTGCCCGCTGCCTACGCACAAACGGTTTGGCTCCCGCACAGAGGTGCAGATCGCTCACGCCTTCGTCACCACAGAGCACAAGGAATCCCCTCATCTGGTCCGCCAGCGCTTCATCACTCAAAGAACCGATATTATCGAAATCCAATTCTCCAGCCGAAATCGGCCCCGTCGGAGGGGGGGGCCGGATCGGAGACCGTCGGTTGCGCGGCAGGTGCAGGCTCGGGAGTGGGTGCGGCCTCAGCCGGTGTAGGCTTAGGTGCGAACGGGTCGGCGTCCGGCGATCCCGCATTGCCTTTGGCCATGGCTTGACCGGCGAGTTTTTCGAGATCACCAAGGCGGTCTTCTTCGACATAGGCGTCATCGATAAGCTGCTGGGCAAACGCCAACAGGTCCGCGTCTTCGCCGAGCACGGCACGCACCGACTTGGCTTGATCGAGGGTGAAAAGTTCTTGGTCAACTCCGAGTTGAACCAACCAGCTAATTGCAGGAACCATAGGCGGGGATAAAGAGTCCCGACACCCTGAGTGGCCGCATCGGTCCTGCCAAGCGTTAAGCCAAAAATACCGATATCAAATCCACGAGGGCCAATGATGCCTAGACTTTCACCGGCAGAATGTGACCCGCCTCGTCATAGAAGATTTCTTTGGCCTTCATACAGCGGAGGGAGTTTCTTCCGCCCGACAAACTGGAGTCATGATGAAAGAGGAACCAGCGGCCGCGGTGTTCCACGATGGACTGATGTGTCGTCCAACCCACGACCGGCTCCATAATCCGTCCACCATAGATGAAAGGACCGGTCGGACTCTTACTGGTGGCATAGACCAAATAATGGGTGTTTCCCGTCGAATATGACAGGTAGTAGGTGTCGCCCCGCTTGTGCACCCAAGGGGCCTCAAAGAAACGCCGGTTGTGATCATCCGCCCGCAAGGGTTGGCCCTGTTCGTCGAGGATCTCCATCTCCTGCACTTCGCCGACGATTGATTTCATGTCGTCGCTCAGCCGAGCCACACGCGGGTTGATTGCGGGAGAATCGCCGGTGGGTTCCTCCCGCGCCGGATCGTGTAGATTACCGTTGTAATGCTGAAGTTGGCCACCCCAGAGCCCGCCAAAATAAAGGAACGCATCCTGGCCATCGACCAAAACCGCCGGATCGATGCTATAACTTCCGGCAATCGGTTCAGGTTCGGCCGCAAACGGTCCTTCCGGCTTGTCGCTCAATGCTACGCCGATTCGAAACAGACCATCGTGAGATCGAGCGGGGAAAAATAGATAGTATTTCCCGTTACGTTCCGCCGCGTCGGGAGCCCAGAGTTGTTTCTCCGCCCAAGGGATCTCCTCCAATTTTAAGACCGCCCCATGATCGGTCACCTCACTGCCCACATCATCCATCGAAAAAACGTGGTAATCCACCATGTCATACTGATCGCCATTATCATTATCCGAAACCCCTGTATCGCGGTCATGCGACGGGTAAACGTAGATACGATCGTTGAACACATGTGCCGAGGGATCGGCGGTATAAATGTGACTTACCAAGGGGGATTCAGACATGGGCAAGGAAACGTCGTGAGGTCTCAGCGAGAAGGTGGCTAGGCGGTATTTAGTCTATCGTTAGCACCCAAGTTCAAGGCAGTTCCCGGTAGGCGGGCAATTCCGTGATCGAAAACGCCGAAAGTCTCAGCGCAAGTTTCCGCTCGTCATCCCACAAGCCCGACTCGGCGGGGCTTCGCGCTCCTGCCAAATTTTGCAATACCACGGACCCAGCGTCACCGGACTCAAGCAATCGAATGCTGACTCCCACCTTAAGGTCAGCAGCGGAAAACTCCCAATCCTGCGAACCCACCTGCAACGATATCGCGCCCGTATCCACGGCATCAAACCGGGAGTCCAATCGGAGGTTCAGATACGACTCCGCGTTTACCAAAATCTCAGCCTCCAGCTGATCTGTCGCCCAACCAAACGTGCCTTTTTCTTCCCAACCGTGAAATCCGGCAATGATCTTGAGCGCCCGATCGCACACCCATTTTCCCTCTCGCCAAATCCAGCTGGGATGCAACGGATCCGACGTGATCGAAGGCGAGCCAAACCGCGCTCCCGCGGGCCACTCGAACGCAAACCACGCATCACCGGAAGCAATCGGAATCGAAACGCCATCACGCAAATTCTCGGCCTCAACTTCGCTTCTCCGATCACCCAAGTCTATGGTCCCGTTCGACGACATATCCACGTCTCCCGTTCCCTGAAGATTGAGGAACCCCGTCATCCTCGGCCGGAGAATCCAAGCGCCCGAATTGTCTCCCCCCTGCGGCAAACGGCGCACCACGCGATCGGGAATCCACGGCAACCACGCGAGTGAATCCGCCTCTCCCGTAGCAAATGAAAGATCACTTTTCTCCAAGAACCCGATGCGCTCTTCCATCGGATAGGTCTCCACAAACGGAAACACTCCGCCCGGCCGACGCGCCTCCGCCACGCGCCAATCTCCGGTATTTCGGTAGCTCCCAATCCAAGCGATCTTGCCGGATTGAAACGAACGTAGGTTCTGCAAATCGCCATCACGCAATCCGACGGTGCCCGCCCAGTCCGCCACCGGACGTTCGATCAAATACACCCACGGCCCCACCGCCATGATCATGCCCAAACCAGTGACGGCACGCCTCGCCCACGTTCTCGTCGATCTTGAGACCACCAAATCCGCGCCCCACCACATCGGCAGCAACAACGCCATATAGCGGGACGCCATGCCCGCATCGATATGCAGATGAGTCCGCCCCAACGCCGTAAAAAGCGCGAAGACAAACGTAGTTCCAATCAGCAAAACCGCGACCTCTCCCTTCCTTCCATCCTCCTTGGTAACCAGCAACCTCACCGCCCCCGCCCAGGCACTCAAACCTACCCCACAGACCAACAACCCAAAACTATAAGCCAGCACTGATTCGCCATCCCATCCACCACGACTCGCTAACATCAGCAGGATAAACCGGCCATAATCTGACATTGCCTGCCCAAACCACGCGAAGTCCTCACTCGCCGCCGAGAAAACATAACCGCGCGCGAAAACAAGTCCGCCTATCCCGGCGACTCCTGCCGCGATCAATGTGGCCCAAGTGGATTGATCGAAACCTGATTTCCATCCTCGAACCACTCTCACCAGTAACAACAGCACAGCCAACAAAGCCGGGAAAAGGCCGAATCCGGTAAAAGCTAACATTACGATGATCAGCCCAACCCAGACACCTCGCGCCATCGTCCAAATCGACGGCCAAATATTGGCGAGCACCATCAGCCCCAAAAGGGGGAACACACTGTGCGAGGCATTCGGCACCAGCATAATGGTCTCGTAGGACAGCAATGATAGGCCGGAGATCACGATCCATATATCCGTTAAATGGATACTTCCGACCAATCGCCGCTTGAGATTCAAGGCCAATCCCGTCGCCACCAGCAACTGCAGGAAAATCCACAGACTCTCGACGCGGGCATCCCACTGACTGAATTCCATCACGCCAGCGGTCAGTAAAAACGCCAGTCCCTGCCGATGGGGACCATGCTGCCAACTGAAAATCTCCCACCAACCTGCCCCCTCAAACAGCGGCTGATAAAAACTCCACTGATCCGCGAAGAGCCCATTCACCTGAAACCGCGCAATGCCCCAAATGCCGTTGAGCACCAACAGTCCTCCCACCACGCCAAACCACCACAGGCATCGACGACTCATGAAGCGGAACGCGGAGGCGGAATATCCATACCTCGTTTAGCCGCAATCGCCCGCAGCTCCTTCGCGACCAGCAGATCTCTACTACGTGCCACCGCTTCCTTCGCAGTAATCAAATCAGGTAGACCGATTACCGCGTATTCCCGCCCATCAACCTCAATTATTTCCGCCCCGGATCGCAATCGGGCGAAATCTCCTAGTCCCAAGACTTGAGACAATAAATCCAGTATACCGTAATCAGTTTCAATATAGAGATTGTTTACTGACTGTCCGGTGGGAGGGTGATCCAAAAAGGACAACCTTTGAGGAGTCATACGATGACGAGGATTCCAATCTTTGAGCGCTTCTCGCAATCGAGCAATATTTTCCGAAGAGAGGTCAGCACAGACATCAACATCCCGGGTCATGAACGATGACCCATGAGTCAATGCGGCGAAGCCGCCAATGATCACAAAATCAACCCCCGAATCAGATAGTCGTTCCAGTAGTCGACTGAAGTTTTGCATTTAGGGCCTCGCCTGCCGTCTGAAGTTTCAAAGCAAGCTCGTTAGCTTGTTCGTGTTGCATCCACCGTTCTTTTACGCTCAACGCCAAGTTGGTGTCCAACATGTCCAAATCGATCCCCTCAGAACGGGCATCCTCTAGAGCAGATTGGGGTGATTGATTCATCACCTGAGGAAAACCAACGATTGGTCCGCGCGCAAACGGAATCCTCCTCATTCCACCAACGGAAACGCCGGCTCCTCATCAAAGCTGATACGCTTCAGCCGGAGGGCGAGGAACCGGGCATCGTCAGACTCGCCCATATCACGCGGACTCTTGGCTCCCGCGATGTTGCGCAGGATCACCGAGCTCGACTGTCCACCCGGGATTTTGACCGACAATGACATCCCTTCCGGCGGCCAATCCAACAACCACTCCGCGTCATTCACATACAATCGAATGGGGCCTTCGTTCACCGGTTCATATCGCCCCTCGATCACAATGTTCAGATACCGCGTCTGCCGTGTCCGCATTTCAATCACCGCCGCATCCCCGGTCCAAACGAATCCTCCTGCCGGATTCCAATTGTGGAACCCATCCTTCATTCTAAAATCGACCTGATCCGGCAGCAGTCCTTCGTCATTACGCGAAAACCAATTTACCGCGTATCGCGGCGTGGACGTGACCGTTGGGTCCCGCATCAAAAACGAGGCCGGACGCGGATCGTGGCGCGGATGAATTGGCGCCACGCCCGCCAAGCTCCGCAACGTCAGCGGCTGACGATTGGCCGGGACAGGCAGAGAGAGTCCTCGCACCAAATCGGCGTAGGTCGTTTGCCCGCGAAAGCCACCCAACTGAATCTCGACCGGCGCAGCTTCGGGCAGCTCCAACGTCTTCCACCTCAGCCGCAAATTGATAAATTTACCGTCGTTACCATCGACTAAAAATCGCCCTTCTTCCGCTATCCACTG
>JABIRI010000300.1 GCA_018667915.1 Opitutaceae bacterium
CATCACCGCTCAATCCTGCCTATTTTTCCACCAGTCATCGATACGCGAACAAAATACTTAGCGCCTCCATTTTAACCGCGCGGACAAAAACCATTTTCCAATCCATAGTCCCCATTCCGGATCAGTTTTATTTTCAGTTTGGCCCCGGCATAGTAGAGCTAGGGACCAAGGAAGTTTTAAACGCTCATACGCTTACCCGGATGTGGTTCGACCTACCGGCCGGAGATCATACCCTAAGAATGAGCGGAGGGATGATGGAAGGCGCGTGGAATCGAGACGAACACATCACCGATGGGGTTTCTATTTCCCTGCGACGGGAAAGTCAGCCCGAGGGCACCACGGATCTTTTTTACCACTACCTGAATCCCCGCGAAATATCCGAACATCGTGGCGAACAGTCTTGGTCGACATCGTTCACGCTGAATAATCCGACCCGAGTAGTGCTGGAAGTGGGCCCGGGTCCCCACGGAAACGGTGGAACCGACTGGTTTTACTTCGCGAATATCCAATTCGAATAGAGGGTCCCGCGAGGGCCTACTTTTCCGTCATGATGTAGACCCCATCCCAGTCCGGCGGCGGTGGGTTTGCTGCCGAATTTCGAATGATCTGCTGGTAAACCATCGAAGGGGAATTTTTTACGCCGGGAGCATCCCCTGGCAGAAGCGGCTCCAGTTTTGAACTGCTCTCAAATGCCAGTGCGGCAGCGTCCCAGTTGCGTTCATAATAGTGCTTCATGCCTTTCCCGAAAATATCCAGACATTCAAACGTTTGATCAGTCAGCTTGTCTCGAAACCCCACCACCTCATGGATCGGAACCGGTTGTGATCTTCCCTTCACCACGATTCGGCCGAGCGGACGAAAAACAATGCTCTCTCCGCCCAATTTTTCACAAGCCGATCGGGTCGACTCCGACACCATGTTAAATGCGCCCCAGCTTTTAGCTCCACTCTCCATCCGGGCAGCGAGATTCACGTTATCTCCCATCATGGTGTAATTGAATCGGGTTCGGCTGCCCATGTTACCGATCATACACGAGCCGGTGTTAAGCCCCACGCGAGTCCGCATCTGATGCACCAACGACGGCCACTTGTCCCCTTCTTGAGTCCACTTGACGCGAAGTTCATCCAACCGCTCCTGCACCAGCAACGTGGTCAGACACGCCTTATAAGCGTGGTTTTCTAGATCAATCGGGGCGCCAAACATCGCCACCACGGCATCGCCGATATACTTATCCAAAGTCCCTCCCTGTTCCTGGATGATATCCGTGCACACCGTGAGGTATTCGTTGAGTAGATCACCCAATTGGGACGACGTCAGAACTTCGGAAAACGAAGAGAAACTCTGGATGTCAGAAAAATACGCCGTGATCTCCGCATCGTGACCGCCCAGTTCCGGATCCTTACCAGAGTCGATCATGGAATCGACCACGGAGGGGGCGAGATAAGTGCCAAACATTCCTTTGATCTTACCCTTGGCCTGCTGCTCCTGCACCACTTGCCACGTTGCCGCGAGTAACGACGTCGAGAGCGCCGAGCCGACTGGCCCAATCAAAGGTAAGACCAAGTGAAACGTTTCGAAGAAGTGAAAGGCCATCCAGACGTATCCCACCACGGACAGCCCCGCTAGAATTCGAGCCATAAATGCACTGGCACCTCCCCAAACAGTCATCGTCGCTACCAAAATTGTGAGCGCAAAAATGATCGCATAGACTTGAAAATCAGGAAGACGTTTGAGGTAAAGACCGGACAATATCGTCTTCAGCACATTCCCATGCACCCCCACTTTCGGCACCGGAAGTTCATCGAACGAAGTCGGTGCTAAATCCTGGAGCAAGGGATCCACCGGACCGATCAGCACAATGGAGTCTTTAAAATCTTCCTGGGCAAAAAATGTCTGCGCGCTCGCAACCGCTTCCGGGGTTTCCGATTTCAGGTTTTGCGCGTAATAATAAACATCTTTGAAACTGATCCGCGGGTTGTGGAGCGGGGAGTTCCATTCCGAAAACCAGTTGATCTCCAAAAACTGCCCATCCGCCATGGGAATGCTGGCCACTACGTTTCCAACGTCATCCACCATTTCCAGACTGTGCTCATTGATTTGAATCGCCTCCGGTCCGAGGCCCCAATACCGCCGAAGCAGTTCGATCGCCAAATGATAGTAAGTGCGGACATTAGTCGGCGCATACAGCGGCACGCGACGAGGGATCCCGTCTTCAATGTCGATCAAACCCGTGCCCCCGGGAGCGAAGGGAAACTGCCCGCCGGTTAAAAACCGCGGCACTTCCGGGCCTTCAATTTCCTCAACCGGCGGCAGCTGTTTTGCTACCAGAGGAAGTGCCCGAACGAGCACGTTTCCGTTTTCATCTCGAAACTGACTTCCCGCAAATGAGCTGGCCAAAACCACCGGAGGATTCTTCCAGAGGTATCGCGCAAACTCCCGATTACCCAAAATCACTTTCTCCATATCGGCCACTTCGGGAATACCGGCATCCGATAAGACTAAATCAATTCCCACCGCTTTGGCTCCCGCCTCTTCGATCAAGGCCCTACTTACTTCCGCATAGAAGTGTCGATTCCATGGCATGCCCCCAATTTCCTTCGGATCGAGTGAGATTGAATCTATATCGACGTAGACAATCTTCGCCGGGGCCGCCAACTCTCCGCGCGCCTTAAAGCGCATATCGAGCGACCAGTCTTGAGCCCGTTCAAGGCCACCGACGGCGTAAATCACGCACCATAAAACCGGCACGGGAATCAACGCCACGACCAGCCCCAAGGCCTTCAGGCGCGGCAAATTCACGAGAGACAACCGAGGCGTTGTGTTCTGATTAGGATAACAACCATGCCAGTCCTGCTAAATCACCCACCAGCAGTAGGCGAATTATTGTCCTGAGAATTCTGGTTTTGCGGGGTCTGATTTTGTTGAGTGCTGGAATCGCCGATCGTTTCCCCGCCCGGCTCGTTCCCATCATCACCTTGGCCATTCGAACCATCATTATTTTGATCGTCCCCATTCTGGCCGTCGTTGCCATCGTCCTCATTCTCATTTTTTTGGTCTGCCTCGTCGCCTTCGTCGCCCGAGGTTCCTCCGCCCCCGCCTTCACCGCTACCTTCCGACTCTGCCTTGAGCACGATTTCAACCACGGCTTCCGCGGCCTCTTGAACCTCTTTGGTCACCGTGGCGATTACCTCAGTCGAAGCCGTTTTCACTTGGAGGTCAGCGGGAGCACTGAGCACGGTGACTTCGCCCGTTACGTCATCCACTTCGACCAAAATTTCGATTTCCTGTTGGTCGGTCACTGAAATCGGGGTGGTAACGGTTCCGTCCGTCGTGGTCACACCGACATCGCCTTCAATCGTCGTGATCGTAAAAAATGCCGTGCCGTTTCCTTGAGGTCGGAAAACCACTCGAAACGTCGTGCCGCGAATACCCGCCGCACCCGCCGGAGTGGAAACTATGAAACTCGAACCACTGCGGAGACTCTTCACATTTCCGATCAACTCCCCCTGCGTGAGATGAATCTTAGTTTGGGAAGCCGAGGGTTCGCTCGTTTCCTCGGCGAAGGCAAAATCTTCTGCAAACGGGTCCTGCGTAAATTGGCGAATCTCTACCTGACTATTCTCGCCAATGTTGATCGTCGCTCCATTGGAGAATACTAAAATCACCCCAGAATCATCACCCGACGTGACCACCAAATCATTTTCCGAAACAAGATCTCCTTGTTTGCCATCAAATTTAAGAACACCTCCCGAAATTTCCTTCACCTGAACGAGAGGTCCAATCCGGGTCAGTTTTATCTGCTGAACCTGCGCTTGAAGACCGGTTGCTAGAAGGCAGAGGGAGCCGGCCCATACGAGCCATGAAGTCAGTTTCTTGGACATGAGAAATGAGGTGGGGCTATTGGTTTTACGGGGACCACTCTAAAGAAGCCTTCAGCAGCTTTGCCTCGTGATACCAAGGGTCAAGACGCAAGCAAGTGGCTAAAGTGGCCTTCGCCATCTCATGCATCATCGGTTTCAGACTCAGATGAAATCCTTGATAATACCAAACCACCGGCTGGCGGGGCGCCAGACCAACCGCGCGACCGAATGCAAGACCCGCCTCCCCCCATCGTCCTTGCAAGTCCAGCGAAACCCCCAATCGAATCCAATACTCGGCGACTTCCTCCGAACCCGCCAACGCTCGACGGGCGGCAACTTCGGCCCTTTCTCCCAACTCTCGATTTTTCAGGGGACTCTTAAATCCCTGTAGCGAAATGGCATAAGACAAATCTGCCCAAGCTCGATCATCCGCGGGATTAAGCGCCACTGCCTTTTGCAGACCCAACTCCGCTTGAGCGGCATGGCCACGAAGGTCCGACGGTTCAGCCCCCTTCGGGATATCATCAATCAGCTCTCTTGCCCAATATCGATGGTCCGCGGACGCGTAAACCGGCTTCGCCCATATCCATGAGAAAGTGATTAGAAAGCCGGCGAGAACCACGCCAAAGCCGATTCGGACGGGTGGTTTAATAAATGTAAAAAACTGCGAGCCTCTGACCTCTAAGGATGGCCCACCCGATAACCACACGCCACTGAGAAGTCCGACTAACGTCAAAATCGCGGGGGATTGCAGGTGAAAATCGATCAAAATACCTGCCCCAAAAATCGCTAAACTCCATGGAATCGCCCTCGCTTCAGGGGTTTGCTTCGCCCCACCCATGCGACGCCGAACTCCCCAAACGAATCCCCCCAACGCGCCCCCGAACCCGAACACCATGCCAATCACACCGTATTCGAGCAGCGTATCCAAATAATCATTATGCGCGTGTTCAGGAGTTTCCCAAAGACCTTCCGGACGATGTTTCTCCAACAAGGCGCCAAAACTTCCACCTCCTTTACCGATCCATGGCTCTTCCTGCCAAAGTTTCGTCGCAATATGCCACATGTGCGGGCGCGTGCGTTCACCACCGTGCGCTACGAACGTATCCACCCGTTGTCGCACTTCTGGACTGATGTGATAAGCCGACCAAACCCCCAAAGTGCTTAGACCCAAAATACCGATCGCTAAGAAACATCGGCGCGCCAGCGGCAAGGTGTGGCGAGTCAGCAACCAAACCAGCCCCCCCACGAACAATGCCAGTCCGATCCCGCGTGAAAGGCTCAAACCAATCCCCAAAATTGCCGCCAACGCCACCGCCCATGGAAACCATCGCCACTGGCCGTCCATATACTTCCGACGAGCCCCCCAGCCGATAGCCAAGGGCAAGACCACCGCCAACCAAGCCGCAAAGTTATTCGGATTCCCGAACGGTCCGCTCGACTTTTTCAAATAATAAATTGATTGATCGCGCCCCATCGGCAGCCAGGTCGGATCAACGATCCGCTGGTAAAGCGCCATCGCCACGAAAACCAAAACCAACCCGCCCACGCCTACGTTTAAGATGCGCCGAGTGCCTGTGCTTCGGGCAAGATGTAGTCCGATCCAAAACGCCGCCACTCCGCCAAATAGGTGCAGCCCGTGGAGCATCGCCCTTCCGGGCACTTCCGCCAGAACGCTCATATGCAGACCTACCCAAACGAGCATCGGCACCGG